>JBGPGE010000093.1:0-17254 GCA_041483675.1 Binatia bacterium | reverse complement strand
GGGAGACGGTCGGTCGCGGTAACGACCAGCGCTTCCATACCGTACATCCAACCCGTGCCGCTCGATCCGCCGAAGGCGCGCGCGTTTACCGAACTGGCGTGCTTGACGATCTCAAACTGCGAGTGCTCGCTGTCGGCGATGATGTACTCGGCGTCGAATTGACCGTCGGCGATCAGCTTCGAGAGCGCGTCCATCACCTCGGTGTAGGGACGGATCGGATAGGCGGCGATCACGTCCACGTCCGCCAGGCGCACGCCCTGCGCGACGGCCTGGCAGCCGTTTAAGAGATCTTCCCGCTCGTAGGGGCCTGATAAATCTGATTTTGCTTTTGCGACTGCGACACTCATACTTCCACCTCCTCGATCCTTCTAACCGGCACGATCTTTCCTTCCGGCATCACTTCTCCCTGGGTGACGGTTCTTCCTTTGCCGGTGACGACGGGATAAGAGACCCGCTCTTTACCCTTCTTTTCTTCGACCCATTGGATATATTCCTTCGAGTCCTTCTTCCAATGCTCCCACGGGCTGTGGTCGTCCTCGAATTGCAGCTCGTCCACCATCACAATGCACTCTTTCACGGGGCAGACCTCGGCGCATTTGCCGCAGCCGACGCAGTACTGATACTCGATGTCGTAGTAGCCGTCCGTGGTCGGATCGAAACATTCGTCCGGACACTCGGCCCAGCAGAGCGTGCATTTGGTGCAGAGATCGAACCTGACCGCCGGGCGCTGCGTCTTGGTGGTGCCGCGCTTGAAACCCGGATTTCTATTTTGCCCCCTCGGCCCCATCTCGAAGCCGCGCTTTACCGCCGGAACCACGGCGCCTTCCTGCATCTCAAACCACTTGGGCAGCACGGGGATTTTATGCGGCCACACGATTCCCTCGTTGGGCGTTACCGTCTTCACCCGTGGCGGCTTGGCCTCCTGTCTCAGCGACTCATAGGCTGCGCGCGCGGCTTCGGCCCGATGTTTCTGCTTGGTCTTGTCCATCAGGTAGGCTTCCACCGCCTCGATGCTGATGATGGCGGGATCCACAGCTGCGATGCCGCCCAGGATCCGCTCGTGCGTCATATCGTCCTTGTTGACCCAGAGGCCGGCGAGGCTGGCGTCGCCGTCGAGGATGGCGATGCGGTAGTTATAAGGCTTCTTGCCGATGAACTTGAGCAGCTCTTCGGGCTTTTTCTTTGAAACCACCAGGAGGCAGCCGTCCTTCACCACCCGTTCGTTGATCGGGCGGATGCCGTGCCATCCCCAAGGCTCGACGCCTTTGCACATCGTGTCGTCGAGCACGACCGAGACATCGGCCTCGTCGATCTCAAGTTTCGCGCCGCATTCGGCTTCCAACTCTTCTTCGGGAAGATCCGGCGAAACGAAGGCGAAATATTTGCACGGGATGCCGTTTCTTTCCGGCGAGTCGCTGTAGCGACCGTTGGAAAATGCCCGCTGGCCCATCCGGCTGGCGATCATGACGATATCGCTGCCGATCTTTTTTCCCAGGTTTTTCTGGAAAATGCCGCGGTAGTTGACTTCCACGCGTTTGATCATGAAATCCTCCCCTCAGCTAACTGAATTTCGGAAACGCTGGCTTCTGACTTTTTCCTTTTCGGTCCAAAAACGTTCTGCTCGACCTGCTCGATATGATGCAGCATCGCCTTTCTGGCTTCGCTTTTATCGTGCCCGGCGATGGCGGATAAGATTCTCTGGTGGGATGCGATGGATTGCTGGGTGCGGCCCGGGGTCTGAAGCGATTCTTCGCGGCTGTGGCTCAAGATCTCCATCAGGCCGGAGACGACTTTCTCAAAAGCGTGGTTCTGCGTCGCCTGCCCGATCGCAAAGTGAAACTCGGCGTCGGCGTCCACGCCCGTCGAGCCGCCGTTGACCTGCTGGCGCTGCTTGTCGAGGAGCTTTTTCATGCGCTCGATGTCCCGCCGGGTCGCCCTTTCCGCGGCGAGCGCCGCGATCTCAGGCTCTATCGCTTTGCGCATCTCAAAGATATCCGCCAGCGCGCCCTTTTCTTCGATCAGCATGGCGGCGAGCGGGGCGACCAGAGACTCGATGGGAAGGTCGGCGACGAAGTTGCCCGCGCCGGTGCGGCTCACCATCAACCCTTGAGCTTCCAGGGCGCGGAGCGCCTCGCGCACGGAAGTGCGACTGACTTTGAATGTCTCGGCCAACTCGCGCTCCGACGGCAACTGGTCGCCCGCCTTGAACTTGCCTTCGCGAATCAGCTCGTGAATCTGGCTCACCACTTCCTCGTAGATACGGGTCTTCTTGATGGCTTTCAACATGGGTCTAGCTGTCTACTGGTCAGACCAGTATCAAACCGGTAAAAGCTTGTCAAGAGGGGGGCGACCCGGGTCGGGAGGTCGTGTTTCGGAAATTTGCCGTCTAATCCCCCCCGTCATTCCGGCCGAGTCAGCCTGAGGCTGACGAGAGCCGGAATCCAGGCGAATACGAAGGGCGCGATGAATCGCGCCCCTACTGGATTCCCGTTTTCACGGGAATGACGAAAAGAGGAGCTGGATTCCGCTTCCGCGGGAATGACGCTGATGGCACTGGGACTTTCTCAGCGAATTTCCGAAATAGTGGACTACGTTATTTCTGTTCCTTTTCCTCTATCTTTCCGATCCGCTTGATGGCGTCGGCGAGTATCTTGGCGTCCTTGTCCCAGAATTTCTGAAACTCGGGCGCGTCCATGTAGGCGATCGGAGTTTCCATCTTGGTCATGGCGTCCTTGAATTCCGCCTGCTGCACGGTCTCTTTCAGGACATCGCGGAGCTTCTTAAGCACCGGCTCCGGCGTGCCCCTGGGCGCGAACATGCCGGCCCAGATGTAGAACTCGGCGTCGTAGCCGAGCTCCTTGAACGTCGCCACGTCCGGCAGCGAGGCGACTCGCTTCACGCCCCATCCGGCGAGCGGCCTTAATTTCCCGCCCTTGATGTGCGGTATCACCACGGCAGGCCCGGACGCGAGCGAGTCCACGTGCCCTCCGAGGAGCGCCGTCAGGGCGGGGCCGGCGCCGCCGTACGGCACATGCTTGAGCTTGATGCCCGCGGCGTGGCTGAACAACTCCATCGCCATGTGGAGCGTCCCGTAAACGCCGGACGAGGAGTACGAGATTTCCCCCGGCCTTTTCTTAGCGTCGGCCACGAAATCCTTGACGCTTTTCCACGGGCTCCCGGCCGGGACGACGAGAATCGTAGGATCGGCGGAAATGAGCGCCAGCGGGACCAGCTGGTCCATCGTGTAGGCGGGTTGACGGTCAAAGAGCTTGTCCGCCTCCGGAATAATCGAGATGCTCGAGAGTGCCATCAGCAAATTATAGCCGTCCGGCTTGCTGTTGGCGACAAACGACATGCCGACGGCGCCGGCCGCGCCGGTCTTGTTCACCACGACGACGGGATTTTTAAGAATTTTCTCCAACGCGGCGGCGACGGGCCGGGCGGTGAGGTCGGCGACGCCGCCGGGAGGAAACGGGACGACGACGGTAATGGGGCGATCGGGAAATTTCTCCTGCGCGGCGATCCAACTCGGCGCCACTAGAAGAGCGCAAACAACCAGCATCATCGTGAATGGACGTTTCATCGTTCATCCTCCTTTTCTACCTCTGAGCTTGGACCCAAGCCGAGGGCCCGTCGCCAGTCCATGCCTCTGGTCAGAATGGGCGAGAGGCTAAACAACAAAAGAACCATGCCGCCTGCCAGCATCGTAGCGGCAATCGGCCGGCTGACAAAGATGGCATAGCTCCCCGACGACATCGCGAGCGACTGGCGGAAGCTCATCTCCAGCATCGGCGCGAGAACGACACCTAATACGATAGGCGCGGTCTCAAAGTCAAACTTTCTAAGGATGTAGCCGAGCCCTCCCATCGCGATCATGATCCAGACATCGACGGCGCTGCCGTTCACGGCGTACACTCCCAAGACGCAGAAAACAAGAATCGCCGGATAAAGCAAAGGGTACGGCACCCTCAAAATATTCACGAACAGCCCGACCAACGGAAGGTTGAGGATCAGTAGTACGACATTGCCGACGTACATGCTCGCGATGAAGCCCCAGAAGAGCGCCGGCTGCTGCTGAATCAGCAGCGGGCCGGGAGAGATTCCATGCACCATCAGCGCCGCCAGCATCACCGCCGGAATCGGCCCTGATGGCACGCCGAGCGCGAGCATCGGCACAAAGGCGCCGGAGGTCGCCGAATTGTTGGCGGACTCAGGTCCAGCGACTCCCTCGATTGCGCCGTGGCCGAAACGCTCGGGGTGCTTGGAGATGCGGCGCTCCACGGCATAGGAAACAAACGAAGCGATGATATGCGCCGATCCGGGGATGATGCCGATCAGGAAGCCGAGTACGGTTCCGCGTGCAATGGGCCAAGTGGAAGCGCGCCACTCCTCGCGCGACGGAAGCAGGTCGCGAAGTTTGGGCTTGATGACCGCCGGCGGCGTCTCCTGGCCGGCGGTCATCAGGATTTCAGAAAGTCCAAAGAGGCCGACTGCCACCGGCACGACGCCGATGCCGTCGCCGAGTTCCACGAGCCCGTAGTGAAAGCGGAAGAAGCCTGTCATGGGGTCGATGCCGATCATGCCCAGGAGAAGACCCAGCGCGGCCATCGCGAGAGACTTGAGCACCGAGCCGCCGGTCATGTAGGCGAGAACGAGCAGGCCCAAGAGCAACAGCGCGGTATATTCCGGCGGGCCGAAGCGCAGCGCGAAGGCCGCGAGCGGAGGGGCGAGCAACATGAGGCCCACGACGCTCGCCGTCCCGGCGACGTATGAGCCGACGGCTGCAATCGCCAAGGCAGGCCCGGCCCTCCCTTTGCGCGTCATCTCATAGCCGTCGATGCAGGTCATTACGGAAGCGGCCTCGCCGGGGATACGCATCAAGATGGAAGTGGTCGAGCCGCCGTACATCGCGCCGTAGTAAATGCCGGCGAGCAAAATGATAGCCGACGTGGCATCCATGCCGAAGGAGGCGGGGAGCAGCAGACTGATCCCGGCGAGCGGGCCGATGCCCGGCAGAACACCGACGATAGTGCCTATCACGCAGCCCACCACGGCGTACAATAATGCGCTTGGGGCAAGCGCGACGGAAAAACCGAGATAGAGATTTTGCAGGGTATCGAGCATGGTGAAGCGTTAGCGACCCCCTCTTAGTCTCCCCCTTGCTAAGGGGGAGAAAGAGAGGGGGTACAAGCCGGTAGCATGGTTTACGTTTCCTCTTTTAGATCCCCCACGGACCGAGCGGCAGCGGCACGCGCAGCAGCGTATAAAAGAGAAAGAACGATCCAAACGACAGGGCCAGCGCGAAGATCGCCGTGAGCAGCCAGCCTTTTTTCTCAACGAGTTTAACGAGGAAGACGAGCACGAGAAGAACCGTCAGGCGATAGCCCAGCCGTTCGAGGGCAAGCGCCGAGAATACGCAGACGATCAGGATCGATGTAGCATGAGGCAGTTCGTTCCAGCGTAGCGAGCGGAACCGCTCCGCGTAGCCTCCGGTCGCGGCGATTAAGACTCCGAAGACCAACAGCAGCGAAGCGAGCAGCACCGGCATAAAGGCCGGACCCGGCACGCGGAAAGTGCCGAGCGGGAGCCGTCTGCTTTCCCAGATAACCCAGAGCGCAAACAGCGAAAGAATAGTCCCTGCGATTCGGTCGATCGTTGCCATAACTCGCGCCCCGAAATGCGAGGCCAACTTATGGCTGTCGCCAGCCTATGTCAAACCGACCTGAAAGAGGCGCCACGGCCCAGCTTAGTCAGACTGGACAAAATAGCTAAAATAGCTATAATGACCGGCAGGACTCAGGAGGTCTTGCCATGCCTACGTTGACGTTTAGAAACAGCCACGGCGAGTTGGTTGACATCCCGGCGGTCGCCGCCACTAAAGTCAAAAACGGGTTCGGCGCTATCCTGGAAAAGGCCGCCCACGACGGCGCGGTCGCGATCACCCGCCACGACACGCCGAAGGCAGTGCTGCTTTCCTACGACGAGTTCGAATCGCTGATCAAAGCGCGCTCTCGCAGTCTGGGCGACCTCGACGCCGAGTTCGACGGTCTGCTGGCGCGCATGCAGACACCCAGGGCCAAAAAGGGCATGAAAGCGGCATTCGACGCATCTTCGCCCCGGGTAGGACGCGCGGCCGTCAAAGCCATGCGCAAGACTCGCTAGACTTGGGCAGCCTCGCGTCAAACCCGCAACAACTCGAAGGAAGGGGAAACACACAGGGTTACCCCTACAAAACAACGCCCTGATTTGAACTCGAACATGTCGCGGATTTACGTTCTGGCCGGCGTGAACGGCGCGGGCAAGAGCAGCATAGCCGGAGCCACTTTCCGTGAGTTCGGGGCCGACTACTACAATCCCGACGAGGCCGCCCGTAGACTGATTGCGGCCAACCGCAACTTGTCTCAGGCGGACGCCAACAGCGTGGCATGGCACCAGGGCGTGAGACTGCTCAGGCGGGCCATCGAGAAGCGCCTCAATTTTGCATTTGAAACCACGCTTGGCGCCAACACGATCCCGCGCCTGCTCGCGCATGCCGCCTCGCGCGGCATCGAGATTCACATCTGGTACATAGGCCTTTCCAGCGCGGAGCTACACATAGAACGCGTGCAATCCCGTGTTCGGCGAGGAGGGCACGATATTCCCGTAGAAACGATCCGTCGGCGCTACGAGCGCAGTCGGTTGAACCTTATCGAACTTCTCCCCCGGCTCACGGCCTTGCGGGTCTACGACAATAGCTTGAACGCAGACCCCGCCGCCGGGCGGACACCGAAGCTCAAGCTGATACTGCACATGCAGCGGCAAAAGATTCTCAACCCGCGCGACCTCGCGCACACGCCGGACTGGGCAAAACCGATTGCCGCCGCGGCGATGAGGTTAAGCAAGCATTAGCTCTTGGTTCCGCGGCGGCTACGCGCGGCGGGAAAAACGGATTTCAGATTAATCGAAAATCGGCAATCTAAAATCTAAAATTGGTTAACCTTTCTGTTCCTCTGGCGGCCGCACGTCGCGGAAGAGAAAATAAAATGCGACGTCGTGGATTAACTGGAGGCCGCCGCCGATCACCATCGGAATACTCAAGGAAAAAGCCTGCATCACATAGGCCGAGATGCTCGGGCTCACGGCCATCGGAACGTAGCGCGAGAGGTTGGTGATTCCGGCGGCCGAGCCGCGCTCCTCCGCCTTCACCATGCCCATAACGAACGACCCTCTGAGAGGGCTGTCCATATAGGCCACTGAGGAGCGCAACGCTATCATAACGGCGCCGATGAAAAACGTCGGCGCGAGCGGCAAAACGAGATAGATGAGCGACGCTATTCCGTGAGAAAAAACCATGGTCCTGACCACGCCGATGCGCCGCGCGATGACCGGCGCCAGCAAGAAGGAAAGGGCGGCAAGAAGGTAGGAGATAAAAAACATGAAGCCCAGGGCCTTCAGCTCGACGCCGAAGCGCAGGTAGAACCAGTAGGCGACAAACGGTCCGATCATGCCCGCGCCCAGGTTGTCCACCATGCCGAGGAGCGAGAGCTTGGTGACGAACAGGCCGGACTTTTTCGAGATCGTGGTTCTTTCCCTCTGCCGCGGGACATGATGCTCGGTGATTTTCGAATACGCGAAGATGAGGCCGAGACTCAACAGAATCGTCATCGCGAAAAGCGGCTTGTACGATAGGATCGGCTGCCAGCCCCAACTCTCCTGAAGATACTCCGGCAGGCCGCTGGCCAACGCGCCGAAGGATCCCAGGATCGACCCTACAAAAGAATTGATCGAAAAGATGCGGTTCCGGTTTTCCGGGCTGCATTTTTCGGCCAGCAGCGCCTGCTCCACGGGATTGAACGGGCCGCCGCCCTGGCCGCCTCCGCCGGTGCCGCCGGCGCCGATATTCGTGACGATCACGGCCAGAAAAATAAAGGCGAGCTGGCTGAAAAAGAGGTAGATCGCATTGGAGACGATCGTGAGCGCAGCCAGCAGCATGAGAATCTTTCTGCGGCCGTACCGGTCGGAGAGAAAACCCCACACGACCGTCAGCACCGCGCTGCTCACGTAGGCGGTGGAGATGACCAGGCCGATCGTGACGGTCGAGTGGCCGAGCTGGCTCAGGTAGATCGCGAATATGACGTTCAAACAGGAAAAGGCAAACGACCTCACGCCGCGCGAGACCATGAGAATCCAGGCGTCCCGCTGTGCGCCGTCAAGCATCGGGCGGCTCGGGTTTTTCTCTCTGATATTTTTCCCGCTCCAGGTCGAGCTCGGTCTTAAGACCGATGGCGTGGAGGGCGTCGTTGGCCTCTTCAAGCGACGAGCTTTGGCTCACGGCCTGCGCCGGCCGCGAGAGGGTGTCGTAGACGCTACGAGCGGAAAGAAAAAATGTCAGCGTCGTCAGCGGCGTGAGCTTCACTTTTCGCTGGTCCAGGCGAATCGTCTTCTCGCCCCACGCGCCGCGCGCGCATTCGACGGGGATCGCGCTCGCCTCGGTTTGAACCGTTTTGATAACATTTTCCAATTCCGCCACGACTTTGTGCGTCAGCGCCCAGGCGCCGAGCAATCCGCCCGCCTTCGCGACTTCCTGCAGCGCCTTCTCAACCTCGTCGACCGTCACCTCGCCGTCGCTGCCGTAGCCGAACACGCCCCAGAGTGTGGGTTGCCCACGGCGCTCTAGCTCGGCGTAAGCGGCGAGCATGATGGAGTCGGCCAGCGGGCTGCGCAGCCCCGGCTCGCCGCCGCGCGCCAGCGAATCGCCGCCGACGTCCACGCCGACCAGGAGATCGGCCCTGAATGTTTTGAGCGCAGCGTCCAGCGCATTGATGACGCCCGTCACGCCGCCGTGAATATCCACCAACAAAACCTCTTCGCCCAGGAGACCGGCCATCTTCGACTCGGCGAAATAGACTCCGGTTGTCGTCTGGCTCTCGGCATTGACGAGCCAGGCGTAGCGATGGATAGCGCGAACGTTCTCCACTTCGTCGATCGAGCGCGGGCCGGGGACCGGATCGAAAACCGAGCGCTCCCACGAGAGGCCGCCCAGTTTGAATTCCAGGCCGCAGAATTCGAGAAACCGCGCCGTCGCCAGCGCGCCGACCACGTCGCCGCCTCCGCCCACGCCGATCACGAGCGCGCGGGAGGAGGAGTGGATCAACTCTTCGAGTGAGAGGGGAGTTGTGGGGCTCAATCCAAAATCCAGACACCGCGCTCGCGATGTGTTCCGTGAGTGTTTGTCAGATTAAGTGGCGACCTGAAAGTCAACCTTGCGGGTTTCAGTAACGCGCTTCGAGGCATCAAGAATCTCCAGGGAAACGAGATTCCCTTCTTTGTCATAGTCCAGAATAATGCCGGGTTTTTCTTCGTCGCTCTCAGCCACCGCTGTGTTGTCTTTGAACACCAGGCTGAGAGTATCGGTCTTGGGATCATAAGAGACCTTCACGATTCCTCCCTATTATCGTCCTTGAATTCAAGATTCAAGGCGACCCGGAGTCGACTCTTGGGATACGGGTGCTAGCCTACTTTTCCAGTTAGCCCCTTGAGGCATCGGGGCGCGGACTGGCAAGGGTCATCGAGGGCAAATTTGAGTTCTCGGCAGCTGAAACTCAAAAGGAACTTCCTATCACTACGCAAATTAGGCAAGCCTGACACGCGACTCTTGAATCGACATTGAATTTCTGCGGACATCCCAAACGGGCATGAAAAGACTTCCGAGCCCTTTTCTCCTCGACCCCTTTCTCCTCCCCTTCAGAGATCTAGCGCCCGAATTTGTCGCGTCTTTTGGCAGCCCTGTTCGGATTCCCGGCAGGTGGTATAGGTAGTGGTCCAGGAACAGCAATCCGTAGCTGACCGGATTGGGTAATCCAAGCCCGGCCGTGATGATTCTCAATGATCTTCATTGCGGGTGTCCCCGAAAACGTGTGCATGGCCGCATGGTGTACAGCGAGTACAGCGTCTTGCAATTGCTGATCGCTCTCCAACCGTACAACCTTTACGCCTTGTTCTAATGCCTGGTCTGGACCTACCCTTCGACCGTGAGATTGAAAGCTCTCATAGTCAGCGAACCAGGCGGCAATCTTCTCGGCTTTTTCGGCCGCATTATCTTCGCTAGCCAACATGTACTTTGCAAGCCAGCTGGAGACCATCCTGACGGCTAACTCTTGGGAAGCGACACATTGAGTTAAGAGTCCGGGAGCATAGGTTCTGAGGATCGGCATCCAAGCAGCCAAATTCGACGGTTCCTTACATTCTTTTTTTGCTAATTCAAATTGGTTTAAAATAGCTTTTGCTGGTGCCGATCTCGGTCCCTCCGGAGTTGTAATGATGAACTGTGGATCGATTGGGCCGAGTTGAGAGTGCTGGCCCATAAAAATCTCGTTAGCCGACAACGCAATCATTGTCGCCGCAGACATTGCAGCAATTGGGATAAATATTCGCACATGGTCAAACCGGCTTCGGAGGTAATCAACAACAGACTCCGCTGCTTCAGCTTGTCCGCCAGGACTATGAAGAATCAGATCTAGCTCTTTCTCTTGTAAATTCGAGACGGCTTCCATGAATCCTTGCATGTCGGCAAGGCTGATCTGCAACGCTGCGGGCGGCATCGATCGGGACTCTAGGTAGGCGGTTGAATATAGTATCGTTCCCCGGCCTGTAAGTTGTGAGAGCTCTCTTAAATATTTCCTTCGTACCTGATCAAAATCAGGACCTGTCCCTTGGGGGTTCTTGGAGGCATTGATCTCCTTAAGAATTTCTCCCCAGGTATGCAGCGGAATTACCTCGTTAGATTTGCAGAATTGGATATGATGACAGGGGATTCTTCTTGGAGAGTTTGAGATGCCTGAATGTATATCGCTTCGAGGCGTTCGTAAAACACAGCCAGTTCCGCAACACCAGCTTCTTGAGCCTCGAATTGTTTAATGATTTCCTGGCCTTCTTGATCTTTCCTGCCCATATTACCCCCTCTGATCGGGCACCGCTCAGTAAATCAGCCTAGTAGTCTAATTTGTCGGGCATGTCAATACAACCCGTTCTTGCTCCTCTGGAAATGTCGGGAGGACGACGGATTTAACGCTGGTCCTACTTCATCAGAAAGATATATGAGACCGATCCCCTTACGTGCCCCAAGTGCCAGGGAGAAATGTGGTTCGAAAAACTCACCACCCTGAGGGAACCCGAAGGGCGGATCATCAGCTTCATTGACCAGCCTGGCGTGACTCCAAAAATCCTTGAACACTTAGGTTTATGGGAAGAGTCCGACGCCCCGCCCGATAGTAGGAAATTTCTATCACTTAGAGTCTCAACAGACTCCGCGACGTGCGCTCGGTCAGCGCCTTGATGCGGGCCGCGTCGGGTTGGTCTTCGATGACCGGCAGCGCTTTTTCGAGCGGGCCGAGGCCGCCGCAGTAGTCCGAGCCGAACACGACGTGTTCCTCGCCGACGGTGTCGAGCAGAAATCGTAGCGTTCGCGCGTCCACGCCGGCGGTGTCGATCCAGAAGTGCTTCAATAAAATGTCGGAGTAACGCCGCTCGCTTTCCGGCCCCTTGTGCTTCCAGAAAAGCCGGTGGAGCAGCAAGGGAAGTCCGCCGCCGCCGCTGCGGATGACGATCTTGAGATTCGGATGGCGGTCGAACAGCCCCGCGGCGATCAGCCGCACCGCGGACTCGCACACCGTGGCGTCGGCGACGACGCTGTAAATCACGCCTGCGCCCTCGTCTTCCAGCCGCCGCAGCGTGGGATCGTTCGATGAAGTCGCGCCGTGCAGAAAGATAGGGAGACCGAGCTGCTCGATCTTGGCAAACAGCGGCTCGGCCTCGGGCGTGTCGAGGGTGAACCGCCCGTCCGCTTTGGGGTAGAGCAGCACGGCGCGAAAACCCTTGGCCGCCATGCGCTCGATCTCTTTAACCGAGCCGGGGATGTCCTTCATCGTGACCGCTATCGCCCCCAGCAGCCGGTCGCGGTACGGAGCGACACGCTCGGCGATAAGATCGTTGGACTTGCGCACGATCTCCATCGCCTGGCCGGCGGGAAGGCCGTCGGCGAAAACGCCCGCGCCCTGGCAGATAAGCTGCACGTCGATTTTGGCTCTGTCCAGCTCGCGGACGCGGGGGGCGAAATCCGGGCTGTCGTATTTGTCGATGGCGGGCGCCTTGCCCGTGAGCTTGCCGAACTCTTCCGCAAGCTCGGGCGGGGTGTGATGGGAGTGCCAATCGATCAGCACCGGCATAAATGCTCTCTGCGGGCAAATTAGTCCAGGGAGAGGAGGCTGTCAATCGGTTAGTGTTCCCATCGGGGATAGTTGAAACCCCTCGCCCCCCGATCGAGTCGGGAGCAGGCTTTAGGCGAAGCAAAAGTTCGTCATGCCCGCGAAAGCGGGCATCCAGGGCGGTGGCGGCGCGGTTTATGATTCAAAGACTGGATTCCCGTTTTCACGGGAATGACGGGATGGGGGGTAGTCGCCTGCCAGTCGGCAGTTTTGGAACCCCTTGGCTTGAAGGCGACGTTGGTTCAGTTTGTTTTATGGTTCAGCGCCTCCGGGTTGATCAGGTTAACGGGCTTTCCCTCGATGAAGCTCAGGATATTTTCCATCGCCGCCTCGTAGCGTTCTCTGAGGATCTCGACCGTGGCGTAGCCCCGGTGCGACAGCAGGACTGTGTTGTTGAGACGGCGCAGCGGATGATCCATCGGCAGCGGCTCTTCGTCGTACACGTCGAGGGCGGCGCCGCCCAGGCGGCCGGTTTTAAGCGCGTCGAGCAGCGCCGGTTGCGAGACGATCGGGCCTCGGGCCGTGTTCACCAGCAGCGCGCCGCGCTTCATGAGCGCGAATTCCTTTTCGCCGATCATCCCGCGCGTCTGCGGGTTCAACGGGCAATGAATGGTGACGATATCGGACTCGCGCAAAAGCTTTTCGAGCGATACCGCTTCCGCGCCCGCTTCACGGGCGCGCTCGCCGGTCAGTGTCCTGCCGGTGGCAATGACCCTGGCCTGGAAGAGTTGCGCGATGCGCGCGACCTTGGCGCCGATCCGGCCGAGGCCCACGACGCCGAGGGTTTTTCCTTCGAACACCTGTCCCGCCACGGCGGGCCATTGTTCTTCGCGCATCCTGCGATCGACTTCGGGAATACGCCGCAAGAGAGCGAGGATCAGAGCGACGGTCAGCTCGACGGTGGAGTTGCCGGAATCGCCGGGCGTTACCGCCACGGCGACGCCGCGCTTGGTTAAGCCGGGCATGTCGAGGTGGGCGGTGGTCCGTCCGGTCTGCGAGATGAGCTTGAGGGAAGGCGCCAGGCGGAGTTGCTTCTCGCCGAACCACGTCCGCTCGCGCATGAGCAAGACGGCATGGACGCCCTGAAGGGTGCGGCGAAACTCGTCGTCCGTCGCCAGCCGCTCGCGTAGAACTGTGACCTCGGCCCGCGCCTTTAGCTTCTCATACGCCGGCACTTTGTCGGCTTGGTGTTCGCAGTCGTCGAGTATCGCAACGCGGAAGCGGTCGGTGTTTGCCGTCATCCAAGCCTCCTCTCAGGAACGCGATTCTATGCGACGTTGTTTCCCCTGGCAAGGGCTTGTTGCCGCTCAGTAATAATCCAAAAAGTTTTTAAGGAGCTTTTTGCCTTCTTCGGTGAGGATCGATTCGGGATGGAACTGCACGCCTTCGATGGGGTAAATGCGGTGGCGCACGCCCATGATGACCCGGTCGGAAGTCCGGGCGCTGACGCCGAGCTCGGAAGGCAGGCTGTTCGGATCGATCACCAGGGAGTGGTAGCGCATGCCGGAGAAGGGATTTTGGAGCGATTGAAAGATGGTTTTCGAATCGTGAAATATTTCCGACAGCTTCCCGTGCATGAGCGTCGGCGCGCGGACGATCTCGCCGCCGAAGGCCGCGCCGATGCACTGGTGGCCGAGACAGACGCCGAGGATCGGCGTCTTCTGGCCGAAGCGGCGGATCACGTCGCAGGAGATCCCAGCCTCCTTCGGCGTGCACGGCCCCGGCGAGATGACGATCTTCTCCGGCGCCAGCTCGGCGATTTTGTCGAGCGTGATTTTGTCGTTTCTGTAGACCTCGATCTCAGCGCCCAGCTCGCCGAGATAGTGGTAGAGGTTGTAGGTGAAGGAGTCGTAATTGTCGATGAGCAGGATCACGACTTTCTCCATTGCTCCGCAAGCTCGATGGCCTTGAGCATCGCCCGCGCCTTGCTGAGCGTCTCCTGGTACTCCTTTTCAGGATCGGAGTCCGCCACGATTCCCGCGCCGGCGTTGATAAAAGCCTTCTTCCCGTGCATCACGATGGTGCGGATCACGATGCAGGTATCGAAGTTGCCGTTGAAGCTGAAATAGCCGATAGCGCCGGCGTAGAGGCCGCGCTTCTCCGGCTCCAGCTCGCTGATGATCTGCATCGCGCGGATCTTTGGCGCGCCGGAGACGGTACCCGCGGGGAAGCTCGACACAAACAGGTCGAACGGACTCTTTCCGGCCGCCAGCTTGCCCCTGACATTGGAGACCAGATGGATCACGTGGGAATAGCGCTCGATGGCCATTAATTCATTGACTTCCACCGTGCCGATTTCGGCGACGCGTCCCACGTCGTTGCGCCCCAGGTCGACCAGCATGATGTGCTCCGCCCGTTCTTTAGGGTCCGCGAGAAGGTCGGCCTCCAGCGCCTGTTCTTCCGCTGGGCTCGTTCCCCTGCGGCGCGTGCCGGCGATGGGCCGCAGCTCGATCGTGTCGCCGGTCAGGCGAACCATGGTCTCGGGAGATGAGCCGATCACGCGCAGCCCTTCCAGTTCGAGGTAGTACATATAAGGCGACGGGTTGATGAACCTGAGCGCGCGGTAGATCTCGAACGGGTCCGCCTGCGTCCGGGTCTCCAGCCGCTGGCAAAGAACGACCTGGATGATGTCGCCCGCCTGAATGTAGTCTTTGGCTTTGCCGACGGCGGCCTTGAAGGCCTGCGGGGTGAGATTGGAGCGAAATTTCGTCTCGCGGCCTTTGTCGATTAATTCTCTGGCTTCAGTTTTCCTCGCCTTTTTCTCCAGTGAAGAGACAAGCCGGCAGATTCTGCGCGTCGCCGCATCGTAAGCCTGACGCAGGTTGGCGCGGCCAGTTAACCGCACGTTGTCGATGACTTTGATGGTGTGCTTGAGGTTGTCGAAAGCGACAAGAGTCTGGACGAAGATGAAGAATATTTCCGGCACCCCCAGCGGATCCTTCTTGGCGTTGTCGATGACGTGGAGTAGCTCCACGGCGTCGTACGACACGTACCCCAGCGCGCCGCCGAAGAAGGGCGGCACGCCGTCCACGGTCACCGTACGATATTCCTTAAGTAAACCCTCCAACACGCGCAGCGGCTCGTCGGCGGAAAACTCCCGCTTCGCTCCGTTCTCGACGATCTCGACGTCTTTGCCGCGTGATTTGAAAACGAGGTAGGGACGCGTGCCAAGAAAGGAATAGCGCGCCCAGCGCTCGCTGCCCTCGACGCTCTCAAGCAGGAAGGCATACTCGTTTCGTTCGAGCCGCTTGAAGAAAGAGAGCGGCGTCTCGAGGTCCATGAGCAGCTCCTGATAGATAGGAATCAGGTTCCCTTTCTCGGCGAGCTGCTCGAATTCTTCGAACGTCGGATGAATCATCTTCTTAAATCTCTAAAAAACAAAGAGGCCATAGGGCGATCCGCCTACGGCCTCTTTTCAAATCGCGTTGAAATGCTGGAGTTAGCCAAGCGGCAGACGCAGGAAAGATGGCGAGCGCCACCACCAAAAGGCATTCAGGTTTTTCTGCAGCCGAATCATGGCCAAGTTGTAACCCAATTGACGGTTAGGGTCAAGGGAGGGGCGATCGCAGTTTTGAGTTCCCAGTTTTGAGTGTTTAGCTGAAATCCGGCAACCCGAAGCTCGGCACGGAATACCAAAAACTAGATATAGTACATCTGCGCGCGGTCCTCGGGGCGGCAGAGGTCCGCAAGGCTCACTTCTTCGAGCATTTTCTCCGCCGTTTCGACCGCTTGGCTCCAGGCGTCGATCAGGCGGCGGGCCACGACGGAGCTGCCGAGGCGGTCTCTCTGGCTCTTCAGGTCCACCCCCATGAGCGAGCCTTCCAGCGCCTTCAAGACCTCGGCAACGCTGATGTTTTCGGGAGGGCGGGCCAGGCGATAGCCGCCCGTTGGGCCGCGCGTCCCGTGCACCAGGTTGGCCCGCTTGAGCAGCACCATGATCTGCCCCAGATACTCCTCTGGAATCCTCTGTCGCCGGGCGATATCTTTTACCTGCACCGGCTGGCGCCCTTTGTAGCTCTGAACGAGATCGGCCAGCGCCAAAAGCCCGTAATACCCTTTCGACCCGACTTTCATGCTGGGTTCAATCTTTACACGCTCCGGCCGGAAAAAATCAAGCGAAGCGGCCAATTTTGCTCTTGACAGTTGCCGATATTTCTCCTATTAATTTGCCAAAGATGAACTCGGAGGTCTAACGACATGAAGACGACTCAAAGAGTGGTGCCCGCGGTGTGCGCTATTCTGCTATTAGCGTTCTCGGTGGCTATTGCGGCCGAGTTGGAGCTTTTCGGCAAAATTGCGCTATCGGGCGGAGCGGAGAAGGAGCAAGGCGGGACGGGCGGGCCTCGGGGGACGATCGAGGCATTGGGGGTAGTGCCGTTGTGGGGGAACTTAGGCGTTCAGGGGCTGGCGCACTACGTGGGCGGGTCCGGGAGCCGCTACGGGATCAGCGCGGGACCGGTATTCGCGTGGGGGGGAGGCAAGGCGGGGTTATTCGTGAACTACCAGCACCGGACGTTCAACAGCAACAATTTTGTGCACGTGATACCGGCGTTGGCGTTGTATTTCGACCAGATGAATTTGAATTTATGGTATGCGCAGCCGGTTTCCTCGCCGCAGCGCGACGGGGGGAAGACGGAGTATGGGCAGAACAAGCTGCAAGCGACGGTGAGTTATTTTGCGGGGAGCGACTGGGCGTCGTTTTTAAAGAAGGACAACGTGGAGTTGATCTTTGGGGTACAAGCGAACACGTTTGCGGGGGCGGGCAGATCGCAGTTGCAGAGCGCGGCGGTGGGGCCGGTGGTGGGATTGGCGTTTATGCCGACGAAGGACGTGGCGGTGAACGTGTTTCACATGACGATCGACAATCGGTCGGCGTACCGGGCGACGTCGGGGTTGGAGTTCTTTTTCGGCGGGAACAATGCGACGCTGAAGCAGACGCGAAGGAAGTACCTGGAGCCCAACCAGGATATTCCGCCGGCTGCGGGGCAGGTCGAGGAGCCGACGCGGTCGAG
>JBGPGE010000092.1:0-17353 GCA_041483675.1 Binatia bacterium | reverse complement strand
CTGCGTAGTGGTGGTTAGTAGCACTCCCAGAGTCCGTCATTCCCGCATGCTTTTAGCGGGAATCCAGGCGAATTTCGGACTGGACCCCCGATTAAAACATTCGGGGGTGACCACTTGGGTAAAAGTCATCCGAGGGCCTCTCGATACCCCGCAGCTTGCCGCGGGGTGATTCATTCAAAAACTCTTTACTCCGCGCCCTCTGCGCCTCTGCGGTGAGCCACACGGAAGCCTGAAGGACCTCTTTTTTTGCCCGTGCTTTGGCTTTTACCGCCGTCAAACTTCGCTGCGGGCGAACCGCTTCGTTGTGCGGGCGGCGACGGCCTCTTCGAAGCGTTCGAGCAGTCTCAGCGGCTCGTCTTCCACGATGAGCAGGGAGCGGTGCTTGGGCTTGAGAAAACCCTGCTCGACGGCGTGATCTAAAAACCGGATGACGTGTTGATAGTATCCGCGCGCGTCCAACAGGCCGCACGGCTTGTCGTGAAGACTCAGTTGAGCCCAGCTCAGGACCTCGAAAAATTCCTCCAGCGTTCCGATGCCGCCGGGCAAGCCCATGAAGCCGTCGGACAATTCCGCCATCACCGCCTTGCGCTCGTGCATCGACTTCACGATGCGCAGCTCAGAGAGCCCGCGGTGCGCCAGCTCCTTGTCGACCAGCGATTCGGGAATCACGCCGATGACCTGACCACGCTGCTCCAACACCGCGTCGGCGATCACGGACATCAGGCCGATGTTCCCGCCGCCGTACACCAGGCCGTAGCCGCGCTCTACCAGTAAATGGCCAAGTTTTCTCGCCGTCTCGGCGTATTCCGGTCGCGTTCCACGGCTCGATCCCGTGAACACGCAGATTCTTCCTTTCAGATCGCCGGCCACCCTCTACTCCCCACATTCCGCCGGAGACAAAGCGATAGCCGGATAACTCTCATCGGCGAACTTGTAGACGAATTCGAACGAGATATGTTGCTTCGCCGCGGCCTGGTAAAGTTTTTGCTCGCACACCGACTCCGTGAGCTGGCGACGCAAAGCGTTCGCCAGGGCGTCTCTATCTATCGGCGTTTTGCGAACGGTATAGATGTATCGCACGCCCTGCCCGCTCGCTTCGACCGCGTCCCAGCGCGTGAACGCATCGATGTCCACCGGTAAGGTAACTTTGCTGCGCTCGATCTGTACGATCTTTTCGGGAGTGAGAGGACTCATGGCGTCCTGAATATAGATCAACATCCCAAATCCGATCAGAACCAAGCCCGCCAGCAGACCGTATTTGAATACCTTCGCCTTTTTTTCAGGCGACATAGTTGAAGAATTGCGCGCTCTATATCCAACGTAGAGTCCGATCACCCCCAGGCCCGCGAGAGCGAGCGCCGCTAAGGTCGTGAGGTCAAGATACGGCATCGGCATCGTTCCTTTTCATCAAGGCTTCTTCTGCGGGCCAAACGGGTGTTTGCTCCGCGGCCCGGTTCGCCGACAATTCACGATTTCCTGTCACGGCGTGAAGCAGCATCGTCGTCCAGCTCCAAATGAAAACGATGCAGAAATCGATGGAATATCGGCGCGAACAGCACGCCCGCAATGACCAGGACGATCAAGCCGGAGTAGAGAGCGTAGATTGAAGCAAAAATCTTACCCGCCACGGTGTGGATTTCGGTGACGGGCCCCATCCCGCCAAGAATCATCGAGGCGTTCAGCAAGGCGTCGAGCCATGGGATATTCTCCAGAAAATGGTAGCCGAGAATGCCGATCGCCAGAGACCCCACAACCAGCCCCAGCGCAACGAGAGCGTGACCGCTCAGCCGGCGCAGGAACGCGGTACGCGGCAACAAGCGCTCGCGGCGGTGCTCGTACATAGAAACGTTACTTACCGCAGAAATCCGACTTCCGCCACACGCCGGCGAGCCAGGGCTGCTGCTCGCGCGGCAGGCCGGCCGGGCGGTAATAGTGCGTCAGCTCGACGAAGCCCGCGCCCGACATCTGGCGACGCCAAGTTTCAAGATCGTAGAACACGCAATATCTGCCGTGCTGCCAGCCTTCCTCGTTATGTCCGTGCGGATTGGAGCTGAACAGCGCGCCGCGCGGCTTGAGGGTTGCGTGCAGCTCGCGCAACACGCGCGGCAACTCCTGGACCGGCACGTGGAACAGCGCGGCATTGGCGAAGACCCCGTCGAAACGGCCGCCCGGCAGATCGAGCTTGAGGAAGTCCTGCTCCCAGACTTCGCAACCGGAATATGCCCGCGCCATCGCCGCCAGGCGCACCGAACCTTCCAAGCCTATGGCAACATGACCCAGTTCCGAGAACGTTTTCAAATCCCGCCCCGGCCCGCAGCCAAGATCGAGTATCGTGGACGGCGGCGCGCCCTCGATGTGTTTAAGCAGCGCCTCGATGTTCTGGCTGACATCGTGATCCTTCGTGCCTTCCCAAAAGTTTTCGGCGTGCCGGTTGTAATGGTCGAGCGTGACGTTGGAGATTTTTTCCAGGTCTTGCGGATTCAGTTTCATCGGTGATTAACCACACGGACTCGGGCCTGGACATTTTATGATGGAATGGACAGAGAATCGGATTCTACGCGCGCCGGTTCAATACTTTAGGGACGTGGATCCGGTTTTCGGATGGACACGCCCTTTCGTGAATCCAACCGAACGATTTTAGGCCTCAACCTTTAGATCTCAATCAAGAACGGAGCCGCTATCAAAACCAAACATACCAGAATAAGAAGCGCGATATTTCCAATAAAATATGGGGCAACACACAATCCGATGCCGGAAATCATCGCAATCGCTTTAGCCTGCTTTTTACCGTAAACAAAATATCCCATCCCGATAGATCCGGCAATCACACCAATCATTAGCGTTCTAAAATCCATACGGCTTATCCTAGCTCACGCCTAACTGCCGATTGGGCTGTCATCCACCGCAACGCGATCCCGCTCAGAAAAAAAGTTGTAGGTCGCGGTTCGTCCCGCAGCCGAGATGTTCTGGCTGACATCATGATCCTTCGTGCCCTCCCAAAAGTCTTTCGCGTGGCGGTTGTAATAGCCGAGTGCGAGAGTGGAAACTTGTTCCAGGTCTTCGGAAGTCAGTTTCATTTACGCGGCGAGGCGGTAGGCAACAAGCCGAAGGAAGAGGGCTAAACCAAGGCGTTCGTCGAACCGTCAAGCCGTCGACAGGCGGGCCACCCGTAACTTGCCGCGGCGTCGCTCTGCACGCCACAGATCATACTGAACCTGCTGGTTGAGCCAGCTTTCCGCCGTCGTATCGAAAGCCATCGAGAGACGAACCGCCATCTCCGGGCTGATTCCGGAGCGACCGTTAAGGATAGCGGACAAAGGCTTTCGGCTCACATTCAAGGCTTTGGCCGCTTGGGTCACGTTCAAACCTAACGGCTCCAGGCAAAGCTTGCGTAGCACTGAGCCCGGATGAGGAGGATTGTGCATCGCTAGGAGGCTCTCAGCAGAGCTTTCTCAAGGGGCCGAGGAACTTCAAGGCGGAAGAAGCGGCTCACTGAATACCCGTAATCCTCACCACTTTCATCAATGACGCGCAGGTATCCACGCGATTCCGCCTTTTGATCGGGAATGATCCTGTACAGCTTGCCGACTTCAAGGGACGCCTGATATCCATCGTTGTCGATGCAGACGGCGAAATATACCTCTGGCTTCGTCCGTTTTTTCATAACTAATCCAGTAACGGAAACTTTATCTTCAGTTCCTTTCGCCCAATTCCATGTGCTTCGTACCAATGTACCTCTGCGGTATGAACTGAGCCATCGGCGAGACGAACCCCAGCGACACCCTTCAATTTTCTCCACCGACCTCTGCCATAGCGCCTGCGTAGTCGCGCGAGCTCCCGGATCGCTCGCCCAATGGCAATCTCCTGAGCTTGCGTGATTGAACCGACGAGTTCGAAGTCCACCGACGATGCATAAGATCATCCTTCGCCCGAAAATGCTAGAGGGCAATTAAACGTATCAGGCGAACGGCCGGGAAGCTACGCTTCCTCAAACTGAATACTACGACAATTCTCTTGCTGTTGCGACGACTTGTCAAGATTTATCGGATGGCTACCGCCATCGTCCCTGTTGCTTTATCCGGGTAGCCTCGCTAAAAAAGAGGGTGATCCACGAACAATCAAGGAGTTCCCCATGGCACAGAACCACCCGAACAGTTTTGGCACGGCTTCGACTTTGAAAGTCGGCGGGCAATCGTACAAAATTTACCGGCTTGAGAATCTCGAGAAGGCGGGATTCAAGAATGTCTCTCGCTTGCCGGTTTCGCTGAAGGTTCTCCTGGAGAATTTGCTGCGTTGCGAGGATGGGCGGCTGGTCGACAAGAGCGACATCGAGGCGCTGGCGAATTGGAATCCGAAGGCGAAGCAGGACAAAGAGGTCGCGTTTATGCCGGCGCGGGTTTTGATGCAGGACCTTACGGGCGTGCCCGCGGTGGTCGATCTGGCGGCGATGCGGGAAGCGATGAAACGCTTGGGCGGCGATCCGAAGAAGATCAATCCGCTTGCGCCGGTCGATCTGGTCATCGACCATTCCGTCCAGGTCGATTATTTCGGCACAGCCGACGCGTTTCATAAAAACTCCGAGCTTGAGTTCGAGCGCAACATCGAGCGCTATGCGTTTTTGCGCTGGGGACAAAAGGCGTTCGACAATTTCCGGCTGATCCCGCCGGATACGGGCATCTGCCACCAGGTGAATCTCGAATACCTGGCGCCGGTCGTTTTCCGCGCCAAAGAGAACGGCGAGACGCTCGCCTACCCGGATACGGTCGTGGGCACGGACTCGCACACGCCGATGATCAACGGCCTGGGCGTCGTCGGCTGGGGTGTGGGCGGCATCGAGGCGGAGGCGGCGCTGCTCGGCCAGCCGATCATCATGCTCGCTCCTGAAGTGATCGGGTTCAAATTGCACGGGAAGCTTCCCGAAGGCGCGACGGCGACCGACCTGGTGCTGACGGTCGTCCAGATGTTGCGCAAGAAGGGCGTGGTGGAAAAATTCGTCGAGTTCTACGGCTCCGGGCTTTCGAGCCTTAGCCTCGCCGACCGCGCGACCATCGGCAACATGGCGCCGGAGTACGGCGCGACCGTCGGCTATTTTCCGATCGACGCGGAGACGCTGCGCTATCTGGAGTTGACGGGGAGGGAGCCGGATCTCATCCAACTGGTGGAGAGCTACGCGAAGGAGCAGGGCATGTTCCGCACCGACGCGTCGCCCGATCCGATGTTCACCGACACATTGGAACTCGATCTTGGTCAGGTAGTGCCGAGTCTGGCCGGTCCACGGCGGCCGCAGGACCGCGTGCCGCTGACGGAGAGCAAGAAGGCGTTTAAAGAGGCGCTGCCGTCGCTGATGAAGAGCGGCGATGCGGCCAAGAAGGTGGCCGTGCAGATGAACGGCGACAAATTTGAGCTGACGCACGGCTCCGTCGTGATCTCCGCGATCACGAGCTGCACCAACACCTCCAACCCCTCGGTCCTGATCGCGGCGGGCTTGCTTGCCAAAAAGGCCACGGAAAAAGGACTCAAGGCCAAGCCGTGGGTCAAGACCAGTCTGGCGCCGGGATCGAAAGTGGTCACTGAGTATCTGAAGGACAGCGGGCTCCTGCCGTATCTGGAAAAAATCGGCTTCTACGTCGTCGGCTACGGCTGCACGACCTGCATCGGCAACAGCGGCCCGCTGCCCGACGCTGTGGCCAACGCCATTCAAGAGGGCGATCTGGTGGCCGTCGCGGTGCTCTCCGGCAACCGCAACTTCGAAGGACGCATTCACGCCGCCGTGCGCGCGAATTATCTCGCCTCTCCGCCGCTCGTCGTCGCCTATGCGCTGGCCGGCAGCATGGACGTCGATCTCTACAACGATCCGCTGGGCAACGACTCGAAAGGCAAGCCGGTATTTCTGAAGGACATCTGGCCGGCGCCGCAGGAAGTGCAGGAGGTCATGCGCAAGTCGGTCAGGTCGGAGATGTTCAAAAAAGAGTACAGCCGGGCGACCGAGGGCGACGCCCAGTGGAACAAAATGCCCGTGCCCGAGGGCGACCTCTTCGGTTGGGACGGCCACTCGACCTACGTGCGCGAGGCCCCCTACTTCCAGGGCATGAGCAAAACACCGGCGCCGCCGAAAGACGTGCACGGCGCGCGCGTCCTAGCGCTCTTGGGCGACTCGGTGACGACGGACCATATCTCGCCGGCCGGCTCCATCGAAAAGAACGGCCCGGCGGCGCGCTATCTTGTTCAAAACGACGTCCTGCCCAAGGACTTCAACCAATACGGCGCGCGGCGCGGCAACCATGAAGTCATGGTGCGCGGGACCTTCGCCAACGTGCGGCTCAAAAACTTTCTCGCGCCGGGCACGGAGGGCGGCGTGACCGTCCACCTGCCGGACAGAAAGCAGATGTCGATCTACGACGCGGCGATGCAATATCAAAAAGAGGGCGTCCCGCTGATCGTCATCGCCGGCAAGGAATACGGCACCGGCTCGTCGCGCGACTGGGCGGCCAAGGGGCCAAGACTGCTGGGCATCAAAGCGGCCATTGCCGAGAGCTACGAGCGGATTCACCGCAGCAATCTGATCGGCATGGGAATTGTCCCGCTCCAGTTCAAGGCTGGCGAGAATCTTAAATCCCTCGGCCTGACGGGATTTGAGACTTACGATATCGCGGGCATCTCCGCTGGGCTCAAGCTCAGGCAGGAGCTGACGGTCAAGGCGAAGAGCGACGACGGCAAGGTCACAGACTTCAAAGTCGTCTGCCGCATCGAAACCCCCGCCGAGCTCGACTACTACCGCCACGGCGGAATTTTGGAATACGTGCTGAGGCAGCTGTTGAACTGATTCGTAGATCGTGCTCGTGCCTCCTGTTCGCAGATAAGCACGATCACGGCCCACGATCACGCTCTAGCGGCCTGGCGTCGATTCCCACACCGGGGGTAGTTAGAAGGAAACCCCGGTTCGATCCTCCATACGCCTTTCGCCTCAGCTCCCCAAAGAACTTCCGACACTACTTATGAAGCAGGACGGAAACACCGTCAAAAAGGTCAGATGCGTTCCCCGTGACAAGATCAGGCTTGCGATCTCCATTCAGATCGGCGACGGTTACCGAAACAGGATCCACACCTCCGGCAAAGAACTGCGCGGCTTGGAAGGTGCCGTCGCCGTTGCCCAGCAACACTGAAACGTCGTTGGAGCCATTGTTTGCTGTCACGATGTCCGGGAAACCATCGCCGTTCAGATCTGCCACCGCGACTGAGACGGGAGAACTCCCTGCGACGGCAGTCTCGGGGAGCTGGAAGGTGCCATCACCGTTGCCCAACAAGATTGCGACGCCGTCCGGAAACTGGTTTGCGGTAACAATATCTGGTTTCCCGTCCCTATTGAGGTCCGCCACGGTCGCTGAATAAGGAGCACCGACTGCGTCAAAAACCGGCGGGGGCTGATTGTCTTGAAAGGTACTGTCACCGTTGCTCAGAAGAACCGAAACGTCATCGGACTCATTATTGGCCGTTACGATATCGGCAAACCCGTCGCCATTCAGATCGGCCACTGCCACTGAAACAGGAAAGCTCCCTGCAGCAAACCGTTGCAATTCGTCATCGACCCAGTGAAAGATCTCATGGAAGGTGCCGTCGCCATTGCCGAGCAGGATGGAAACGTCATTAGAGTAAGCATTGGTGGTCACCAGGTCTGGGATCCCATCGCCGTTCAGGTCGGCCACCCCTACAAATCGGGGGGACCAGCCCGCGGGGGAACGCCGCAGGGCTTGGAAGCTACCGTCACCGCTACCCAGAAGGATAGAAACGTCGTCGGAGTTGCCGTTCGCCGTCACAATGTCGGCAAACCCGTCGCCGTTCAGGTCAGCCACCGCGACAGAGTAAGGAAAGTCACCTGCGGCGAAGCGATGTTCGGCCTGGAAGGTGCCGTCGCCGTTACCCAATAAGATTGAAATGTCGGTCGAGTCGTCTACCATCACGAGATCAGCGAACCCATCGCCGTTCAGATCCGCCACCGTCACCTGTTCTGGGCCGTAGCCTGCCGCAAAGCGTTGCTGGGCCTGGAAGGTGCCGTCGCCGTTGCCCAGCAACACTGAAACGTCGTTGGAACCATTGTTCGCTGCCACAATATCGGCAAAACCATCGCCGTTCAGATCGGCCACCGCCACGGAGTAGGGCAAGTCGCCAACGGCAAAGCGTATCTGAGCTCGGAAGGTTCCGTCCCCGTTACCCAACAAGACTGAAACATCGGTGGAGTCGGTATTCGCCGTCACGATGTCGGCAAACCCGTCGGCGTTTAGGTCGGCCACCGCTACTGAAGTGGGAAAACTTCCCACAGGGAAGTGTTGCTCAGCTTTAAACGTTCCGTCGCCGTTGCCCAACCGCACGGAAACATCGTCCGATTCCGAGTTTGCCGTGACAAAATCCAATTTCCCATCAGCGTCCAGATCAGCCACTGCCACAGCCCATGGCCCGTTGCCCACAACAAGGAGTTTTCGCCCAGGGTACAACTCGGGCCGCAAATGGATTGTGCCGACATCCGTAATCCCGCCACTGACCGGAGCGAATGTAAGCGACTTTCCTTGCAGCGTTGTCGTTCCCGCATGCGCTTCGGCCACCACACTGATCCGTCCTCGGATCGTCGGCACCACTGGAATGCTAAATGTTCCATCCGCCCGGCTCTGAGCCGTAAACTGTCCGAAGGCGGTGACGGTGGCGCCCGCAAAAGGCCGACGGATTGTGTCAATAATCCGTCCAACGACGGTTGTACCGGGATCCGGCCGCACGGCGATCGTTCTGGTGGCCGTACCGGTACGGCCGAGATTATCGCTGGCCGTGGCCTGGATGGTCAGAGAGGTCACGCCGGTGGAAACCGTAACCACATCCAGATACGGAGACGAGGAGAGTGGAGACTCGGCGATACCATTGAGACTCCAAACGATCTGGCTCACCTGGATATTGTCCGTCGCTTCCGCAGTAAGAGTAAGTTGCGTTCCCTCAATCACCGTCGTCCCCTCGGCAGGAGACGTAATCACGACCGTCGGCGGCGGATCAGGAATAACGTTGATCCGGATAAAAGCGGCACTTCCCACGCTCCCATTGACGTCGATCGCATTAGCGCCAATCATTAGCTGTGTCGCACCAAGGGGAATAGTAAAGAGTGCCGTAGGCTCAAAAGGTGCGAATGTAGCGGCGATCCTAGTCCCATTTACGAGTAGTTCGGTAAACCTCACTGCCGCGTTCCCCTGCGCAACAGCTCTAATGCTGATCGTTTGCCCCTCCATAAAAGTTGAGCCTGCCACAGGCGCCGTGATGGTCACTGTGGGCGGAGCCGGCTGAACGGCAATCGTTGTCGTGGCCGTGGTGATACTACCGAGATTGTCGGTGGCGATCACCTGGATGGTCAGCGACCTTAGTCCAACCGGGACTAAAAACTGCGTCTCAAAGGGCGCGGAGGTATCCAGGGACCGGCGCACTCCATTCACGATAAATTCAACCGATACGATTTGCCCATTGGTTGCGGCATTGGCTGCGCTCAGGGTGAGAGTGTCGCCTTCAGTGATTGTCGCTCCTTGCGTTGGAGATGTAATAACAATTTTAGTCGGAAGTGAGCCGTTGCGAGGATCGAGTGGATCTGACCCGGCCAGCACCTCATCGACGTCCGAAACGCCGTCGCCGTCGGTATCATTGACGGAATTGAGGTCGGATATCCAAATGTAATCCACAACCATGCGCTGTTTGCGGGGCAGAGGATCCAGGGCAAATCGGTCTGGGCAGCAGGGATCGTAATACGGCCACAGCCCTTGTTCTATGAAAATATTTTCTAGGATCAGATTGTCCACCGCAATCCCGTTCAGGGCGAATTGCGAGGAGATGTTGAAGTACATCGGGACCCCAAGCGTGACTCCAATCGTAATGCCTTTCTGTGGATCGTACCTGGGAGCTGTAAACCGCTGCCCCGGTATGGTGAACTGGATCCACCGCCCGCCTGAAAAATTAAGTTGAATAATCTGCCAGGTGCACAATACGTCCGTCGTGCAGGCCCGCGCATTGAGGGTGATGTCGTCGATCTTGACCTTGATCACAGTCCGGGTCGTGATGGGCACGGGCAGGGCGTCCTGGAAGTCTCGGATCAGGATACCATCATGGCGGAGAACCGGCCCCAGGATAGAGTCATTGATGCGAGGGTCCAAAACATTATCGCCGGCGTCTCGGTTGTTGTCCTTGACGAGCCGCCCGCTCACTACCTGGTTCGTCGAGGTGCCGTGGCCAGGGTTGGCGATGGTAATACCGGGTGTCGGGGTGTGCGCCCAAGGGTGACTGGCCGTTAGCCCCGGGTCCCACTGTTCCAGGAACGGCGCCGGGCCGACCACGCTGCCCGCTACCGCGCCG
The DNA here is from genome assembly GCA_041483675.1 of Binatia bacterium. Lineage (GTDB taxonomy): Bacteria > Desulfobacterota > Binatia > UBA9968 > UBA9968 > 2-12-FULL-60-19. Next base: position 6,982 of record JBGPGE010000092.1, on the reverse strand, counting down.
TCCTCCTGGCCCAGCCGCCCCTGGAAAACCACGAAAAACTGCTTCACGATCCCAAAGCCTTCCGGCGCGCTGAATGAAAGGGTCCGCTCTGCGCCCGCAGCCAGCGTCTGCTGCGTCCACTCCTTGAGTTGGGTGCGTTTGTCCTCAGGATCGTCCACGTAGAGACGGAAGGCGCCTCGCATCTCCTCTTCGCTCTCGTTGGTGAGCTTTAGCTCGACGGTGTAGGGCGGGGAGTCGATGGCGCTGAGAGGACCCTCGACCCGCTGCAAGACTCCCTTGAGTCGCCCACGGAAGAAGTAGTCAAGGAGACCGGCTGAGTAGCCGACGGCACGAGGGAGAAGCAAACCGGCGTAATCTTCGTAGACGCGATCGTCGAGCTGAAATATTTGCGATACAGGTGTAGCGTTGCCCAATAACTCCGATCCCCGTATGGCCGAGAAAGTGGTCTTGAGAAAGTGATCAATTTGCTCGCCGTCCCGTTCCTTTCTTACGTACACAACTTGATCGGCGATCCCGTCCTCGGCAGTCAACACTTCCGGCACGATTTCCGTCAGGACGTTAGTACTCGACAGGCGTGGATATGGCGACCACCACTTATGCGACTGCGGCAGCGTATCCGTAAAGATCGTGTCCCGGTGGACGAAGTTGGCGTTGGTGTACTCAGAGAGGCCGAATGGAGACAACAGAGCAGGTTGGCCGCTGGCAGTTGTACCGCTGAATAATGCTGTCGTCGCATCAGGGTTACCACCATTATATTGATCCGCATCGATGAACTTGCTGACGGGAACGGGCACCAGAGGGTCAGCGACTTGGCTAAAAAGTTGAGGGTCGGGAAGAATTCGAGGGGTTTGACCAAGGATCTGGCCAAACTCACTAGCACGCGTAAGTTGGAATCGCTGCGCTGTCCACGTCTCAATACTGAATCCGCTAGAATGAGCTTCATTGCGAGCATGCGGTACGGAAGCGGCATCCTGGATCAGATGAATCTGATGGCCTAAGCCTCGGAAAGTTTGAGCCAAAAAACGGTCCCGATCTACTTTGCTCTGGCTCGTCAGAGCTTGGTAATATCGGTCGCGAGTCTCTTGCCACGACCAGGAGCCGGTACCTGTCGCTTGCTGGTTCCGCATTTGGGCCCAGACCGCCGAGGACATCCCCGATAATATATCGCTTAGCCCCGCCTGGTCCCAGGGCCGAAGAGGATGGTGGAAGTGATTCAGAAAACGGCCGAACGGAAAAATGGTGAAATCGTCCTCACGTCTACTTCCTTCAGCGACCCATAGTTCAACAGATTTTTCAGCGCTACCATCTCGCAGACTAGTCTTAATTCCGTTCTCTAGCCCCAAGGAAGAGCGAATAAGGCGATCGGCGGCGGAAGCTTTAGCCGCCTCCAGACTTATTGCTTCATGTGTTACAATTTCCCAGGCAACCGCGGCTCCGCGCGAGAGTGGGCAGACGGCAATAGCTACCATTACAACGATAAGAGTAAAGTATCGTCGAAACATTGATCTCTCAGATCAAGGTAAGCGCTCATGTTGTAGTGCCTCTAATTCTTCGCGTTCAGCTCCTAAGAGGTTGGGCATCTTTTCTGGGGGCACATCACCATGGGGTGGAGAGTTCCTAAGCCGGGCCGTACGTCCACGCCCCGCGTTCGGTTCGAGTTCGACAACTCCAAGCAGAGCCTTACTTTTCCGCCGGGCCATATCTTCGAGGGATCCGAACCACCCCCGGTAATAGGCATAGCCAAGCTTGAAAACCGTAAAAACAGGAAACTTGGTCCGCGATGGGGCACGTCGCTCGATCTCCGAAGCGTCCACGACAAAGTGTCCCCGGTCATCGGTCAGTACCTCGATGGCGTCGTAAAACTGCTCGTTAGTTTGCACTACGGCATACACGTCGTAGTACCAGGCCGCAACCACTACCGCTCCACGGATCGGCTCCTTTGTCCGCGCGTCCACTACCCGACCCCGATAGGGCCCGGCGGTCCCTTGCAGGTATACTTCCTTCTCTCGATCCACAACTGCCATCGCGCAGCTCATTGTCACGAAAACAGTCAGCACAAAGGTTAAAACAATCTTATTCATTCCACAGGTTCCATGATTCGCGTCTGTTCCGGTCATTCTTCAGTTAGAACGATTCAAGCCGCCATATCCCGTCGCTGTCGATGCTAAAATACACATAGTACGTGACCGTCATCGTGGTTCCTGCCACCAGTTGTTGGCGGCGCAGACGGTATTTGGCGTATTCCCCTCCAAAATAAACCGGCTGGATAAGTGGCATGTCCGCCCCAAAGTCAAAGATCCAAGGCCCTAGGCTGTTGAAAAGCGTAGCATATGTGTCGCGGGCGCGGGCAACTATTTGAATGAGTGCCTCGGGAACGCTTCCCGAAACTAGAGCATCCTTCATACCCGCCCACTTGATTTGCATGCGCGCGTCCAGTTCTACCTGGTCATACACTTGCACTATAGCATTGGCTGTGAACTGGTTCCCCTGAGAATCTGCAACTTTAGCTGTCGCCACATAGACCCCAGACTGACTGAAAGTAAACGGCTGCTCTTGCAACTGTGCGCCTGTAAAATCGACGGTTCCATCTCCATTGGCATCAAGCTCAACTTGGGTAGGCACAAAATCGCTCAGAATAGTGAAATGACTCGTCAGAGAAGCAATGCCGCTTTTCGGGCTTACGAGCAAGGTGACGGCTGGTGCAGGTGCAGCCGAAACACCGATGGCTATGCTATGGCTTGCAGTCACGCCAGCGGGAGTTGTGGCTACGGCAGTGAGGCTGGGTGTATCAGGAGTGACTGGTACTAACGCCACAAACGAACCACCTTGCACGGCTGCCGGGGAACCATTGACCGTCACTCCCACCTCCGTCCCGGCTGGGACATCCACTACACCCCGAACTATTATGGCGGAAGCATTGACCGTACTCCCAGTAGCCGGGGATGTGATGGTAACCACAGGACCAGGAACAAAGTTCACGCTGATAGTCGAGGATGCCGCGTTGCCCGCTACGTCGATGGCATCAACAACAACGGTATTGACCCCGTTGACCAGGGGTAGGTTGCAGGTAAATGTGGAGGCTGACAGAGTGGCAGGGGTACCGTTGCAGCCGATGCCCGCGATGCCGGAGAGAGTCTCAGCGATGGTCCCTGTGACGCTGACAGGCGAGGCGCTGAGCGTGGCGCCGTTAGCCGGCGAGGAGATGGCGATGGCGGGCGGGGTCTTGTCGATGTTGAGCGTGACCGAAGTCGTTGCGCTGTTGCCGGCCAAGTCCACAGCCGTTCCGGAAATCGCCTGACCGGCGCCCTCTGTCGTTACTATGACTGGGGTCGAACAGGATGCAATCCCGCTGGCAGCGTCCGCACAGGAAAAGCTGACTGTGACATTGCCTTTGTGCCATCCGGCGGCGTTGGGCGCTGGATTTACCGCCGCGGTAATCGTGGGAGGGGCGTTATCGAGGACCACTGTGATGCTTGAACCGCTCGCGTTGCCCGCCACGTCCGTAGCCGCGACGGTGATGAGGTTCGATCCATTGGTCAGGGGAACATCGCACGAAAAGCTGGAGTTGGAGACGGAAGCGGGGCTGCCGTTGCAAAGGACCGTCGCTAAGCCACTCAGGGCATCTGAAGCTGTGCCGGAGACTCTGGCTGGAGAGCTTTACAGATGCTCCATTGGATGGGGAAGTAATCGCTAGGGCTGGAACCGATTTGTCGAGCTTGATGGTCAAACTGACTGTCGCGCTGTTGCCTGCTCGATCCGTTGCCGTACCGCTGACGACCTGACTTGCCGCTTCCGCGCTGACGGTAATCGGCGCCGGGCAGCTTGCTACCCCAGACTCGCTGTCTGCGCAGGTAAAGCTGACGGTGGCATTGCTCTTATGCCACTCGGCGGCGTTGGGGGTTGGATCTACCGTTGCTGCAATCGTGGGCGGGGTGTTATCGACAACGATAGTCTCAAACACGGCGCCGAACCTGGATGATCGACTGACGGCGTCGTAGTACAGGCGCAAGCCGACCGCATTGTTGTGGCCTCCGCTATCTGCCACTTTGGTGAGAATTCTGAGAGACAAAATATCGCCGGGGTTGAATTGGCTATCAGAGATGGCACCGAAGGGAACCGTCACCTCCTTGGCATTGCTCGGATTACGGGTCACACCCTGGATGGTTTTGGTCTCGCCGGAGGCAATCACCAGGCCGTTCTTCCTTAGCTCGGCTCGAAGGTCAAAGTAAGTGCCCTGATCATCGCTGTTCTTAAGACCGATCCATACGCGGAGATCACTTAGAAAATCTAGCCTTATCGCTGTAGCCGTCGGAGCTGCGGCCCACGTCCCAATTTCCTGGTACGTAGTCCGGTTGACGGCAGCGGAATCCTTGAATTTCGCCGTTGTGGCAGTCGCACTTGTACTGTCCAGGAAGTCATTTGTACTGGAGCGGAAAAACAAATCGCCGGCGGCGCTGAGGGGAACAAAGGCGAATAGACCAAGAACAAGCAGGAGGGACGCCGTGCCACCCACAAATGCAGGAAGGGTCCATTTCATTAGGGCACCTCCGGAGGGAGAATATAGCCACTTAAGCACTGCAGCAGCCACAGTGGAGTAACAACGACTCAATTTGGAATTTGCATATTTAAATCCAACTAATCTTGTCTGCTTATAGCCCATTGAATGGCTATGTCAATGGAAAAATAATGGAAGTAGGGACATTGCGAGGTTCGCTCAAAAGGTCTTAGGCGGCAAAGCAAGTCCGATAACGTCGCGCGATGCAAATCGTCTCAGAAAGTCTGCGGGGGATCGGTCGACGGAGGAAAAACAGCCCCGCCGAGCTCGACTACTACCGCCACGGCGGGATTTTTGAATACGTGCTGAGGCAGTTGTTGGCAGCAAACTAGGACTGAGTTGCGAGTGCTGAGGGCTGAGGCCTCACCCCCCACTCAGCACTCAGAGTGTGTGAAGAAATAATGACTCGCCCTTCGACTAAGCTCAGGGCGAACGGAAGTTACTTGATAACATTCACAATTTTCCGTTCGTGTTGAGGCTCTCGAAGCATGAACGGATTTTTTCATACACTCTCAGTCCTCGTTCCTCAGCGCTTTTCTTACTGCTTCTGCGTCGCCTCCCACACCGGGCGCAGATCGTCGGAATACGGATAGCGGATGCCGAAATCCTTGAGGATGTCTTCGGTCGCGGCTTGCAGCTGCGCGCGATCGAACACGAGATGCTCCCGGCCGCGGCTGATCATCCTGGCAAACTTGAAGGTAACGCGCGGCTCTTTTGAGTCGCGCAGGATCTCGACGAAGTGCTTGATATTCCGCACCCGCACGCCGTTGACCTCCTGAACGATGGAACCGTTTGGATCGTCATAGCCCTTCGTGAGGGGCGTCAAGTCTTGCCTCTTGCATTCAATACCAGTTTAGCCGGCTAGAGAGAGCCAGTCCGAGCTAAGATGTCGGATCAAAGGTGTGACCGGACCGGGAAACCCAGCCGAAGCTAGTTGCGCGTAAAATAGGGCAAATTTACCGAATAGGCAAGAGGCGGAAAGCGTGAGGCGTTCAGTCTGGAATGTCCATTGCGCCCGGTGCCACGGTACACCCGGAGATCAAGAGTCGCCCTTCAGGTTGGTGTCGCGAAATTTGCGGATAATTGCCTGAGCATCCAACTTGCGCGAGGCCTCCTGCATCTTCTTCTGCTCGCGCTTCTCCTCACGCTCACGGCGTTTAGTGTCAAGGGCAGTTACTTCAAGTCCACTTCTGCACAGGCGCCGGTGGCGACATTCTCTACAATCAATTTTCCGGTTTCCCGGCCGCGCAGTTGTTCGTTAGCATTCAACAACTCAATGCCATACACCGTCCCATCCGGGGCTATGTCAATATTAAGCGATTCGCCCACATGGATGGTTTCAACTCCAGTTGTTTTATCTTGCAGGCGAAGATAAGCGATATTGTGTGTGGGGTCATAGGTTAACTTCATCATGGGCCTCCTCTAAAAGAATCGTGTGACGAGCGTAATCGCCAGCCAGTCCTCTCCTTCTTTCACGGCATAGACCTCTACCTGCTTTGTAGCATAAAACTTGCCTCTCCAGTCCTGACCATAGACAAAATTTCTCCTAAAACCAGCCCGTCCAAACTTTGCGGGCACGCCTGGATGCTCCTTCACCAAAAGGCTGAAGACCGTTGTGTCGAGTAGGTAGGTCGCCACGCTATGGCCGAGGCTTTGGGGTCAGTGGACTTCCGTATCTGATGGAACGCTTCCCTTTCTCGATCAGCCGCATCAACTCGTCCACGTCGCCAGGCTTGACATGCGGCGGGGCATCCATAGCTGCCAAAATGGCCCGCGGTGAGCCGCTCTTCGTTTTTAGTGGCGTCACTACGACTTCCGCCCCGTCCGGCAGATCTGCTACCTTTTCAAGCACCACGGTTCTCCCTTTTACGACCCCTTTATACGCTGGCTTGCTCAAGGCGCTTGCCTCCTTTGCAGCACACATTGTATCTCTTCTCGGTCACTGCCGCCACCAGAAAGCCGGTCACCCTTGACCACCCAAAGCAAAGCCCGGCTGGGGAGAGTCAGTTCCCTCTATGATGCATTATCAAAGATGTGATCGGATCGGGAGACCCAGCCGAAGTTAGTTGCGCGTAAAATAGGGCAAAAGTTCAAAATAGGCAAGGCGTAAGGCTCCGCCACAAAGATTGGCGGATCAGCCTCCGGCTGAAACAGGCAATACGTCCAAGGCAGAGAGGCAAATCGTAGCTCGCCAAGGACCGCGGAATCCGAGCGCGAGCCAGACCAACGCAGAAAAGATCCAGGCGAGAGACTTCACTCCCAAATCAAACACCGAGGCGGGGCGACGTATCCTGACCAGCGCCGCTTGACGTTTAACGTTAAGCGTTATACCCTGCTCACGTGATCAAGAGCTTCCGCTGCGCCGACACGCAAGCGCTGTTCGAGACCGGCAAATGCAAGCGGTTTTCGGGCATCTCGAACGTCGCG
>JBGPGE010000091.1:0-17370 GCA_041483675.1 Binatia bacterium | reverse complement strand
TGTTGCCGAGTGTCCCTCCTTGCCCGGTTGCGTCTCTCAAGGCAAGACCAAAGAAGAAGCCTTGCAAAACATTAAGGAAGCCATCGAAGGCATCCTTGAGGTCCGCCGCGGGATGAACAATCCCATCTCTCCGCCGGAAGTCCGTTTCATCGAAATCGCCGCCTGATGCCGCCGCCTCCCGTCATCTCTGGCCGGGAAGCAGCCAAAGCGTTCCAGAAGGTCGGTTTTCTTTTTCATCACCAAAGCGGCAGCCATATGATCTACTACCGGTCCGATGGCCGCCATCTTTCCATTCCCGATCATAAAGAGCTTGATCGAGGAACCTTGCGCGGCCTCATCAAAGGCGCAGGGATCACGGTCGAAGAATTCGTCAATCTGCTGTAGGTTTTCAAGGCGGCAGCCATCTCCAGTGGTTGGCGCTCCGTCAGTGCGCCGTCATCGATGATTTTATTGCCTCCAGACCCGGACAAAGACACGGACAGGCTGCTAACGCCGCTTGCGGAGGCCGAAATAGATCGCCGCGCCCGCGATCGCCGCAATCAAAGCGAGACTGGCCGTTTTGGAATGAAACGCCAGGATGGCCATGAGTCCCGACGCCGCAGCCGCCCCGTAGAGAATAAGAACGGCGTGCGCCTCCTTCAGTCCCGCGGCGACGAGCCGGTGATGAATGTGCTCTTGGTCCCGGCGAAAGATCGCCAACAGGCGACCGAAGAAGAGATCCCGCCCGTTAGCGCCCGCGTTGGCCGGCAATTGCCGGAACCCTCGCCGGATCATGGCCAGCAGCGTGTCGGCGATCGGCAGGGAGAGAGCGAGAATCGGCGCGAGGAGCGGCACGCCGTCGGCTTGCTGCGCGCCCCGCACGTAGAGCACCGCCAGCAGATAGCCGACGAACATGCTGCCCGAGTCGCCCATGAAGATCGAGGCGGGCGAAAAATTGTAATAGAGAAATCCGCCGAGCGCGCCGGCCAGCGCGACCGTGAGGAGAGCGACGTCCAGCCGGCCCGCGGTCAAACTGATGATCGACAACGTCAAAGAGGCGATCAGGCCGACTCCCGCCGCCAGGCCGTCGAGACCGTCGATCAGATTAAAGGCGTTGGTGATCCCGACGATCCAGAGGAGCGTGATCGGCGCGGCGAGCCAGCCGAGGAGGACCGTGTCGCCGGTGAACGGATCGATGATCCGCCCGACGCCGTGGCCGTCGGCGACGACCATCGCCGCGGCGATCGTTTGGAACACAATCTTCGTGATCGGCTTGAGTCTGTAGACGTCGTCGGCCAGGCCGAGAGCGGCGATCAAGATGGTTCCGCCGAACGCCCAGCGCCAGCTCCCGAACAACGTGCCGAGCACGGCGATGCGGCCGGGATTGATGAGCAGCGCGAGTTCTATCGAGCCGGCAAGCGCGGCCAGGACGGCCAGACCGCCGAGCGAAGGCACCGGGCCGCGGGCGGAGCGCGGGTCGCTCGGCCGATCGACGACGCTGAAACGCAAGGCCACGGCGCGCACGAGCGGCGTCGTAAGCAAACTCAATCCGGCTGCGGTTAGCCCCAAGAGCAAATATGTCAGCAAGAAATAATTTCCCCCGATCTCTGCTAACAGGGAAACTTGTGTTCGGCAGAGACTAAAAGTTTTCCGCCTGAATGGCAAGAAGAAAAACCGGACGCGATCACAGCGGATGTTGTGGTTGAAGGGTTTGGACCTTGCGGGTATAGTCCGACAGTCGCTGTTATCGAGCGCCGGAGTTTTTTGCTTGGCGAGGGCGACCTTCATCACGCATGCGGTCCATTTTAACCAAACTCAGCGGGGAACGGGTTGTGTGCTGCGCGCTCGTCCTGGCTTGCACTGCCGTGGTTTTCTGGATGCGCGCGCTTCCGTCCTCGCTTCCGGTCGCCGAAGAGCTCGCGGAAAAAATCGCCTGGCGCCAGGTGCGGGAGCGGCTCGCGGCGGAGCAGACAAACCAGTCTGCCGGGGAAGAGGGGCGGGCGCGCGTCGAAGAGGCGGCGCGCCGGTGGGTGGAAAATCATCGAGCTGAATACGAGGACGCGAAAGCGTCGCTCGCGGCGCAGGTGAAATCGGATATGAGCTTCGAAGCCGGAGACGGGCGGCGGTATGCCTATCTCGGCGACTTCGACAGCTACCTGTGGCTGCGCAACGCGCGCAACTATCTCCGCCAGGGGACCACCTGTGACGCGGTGATCGACGGCGAATGCCGAGACAGCTACGGCCAGGCGCCGACGGGCGCCCGCATGATCTACAACCGCTCGCTTCACATCGCCGCGATTGTGGGCGTCCATAAACTGGCCACGCTGTTCAATCCCGACTATCCTCTTTCGGCCAGCGCGTTCCTGGTGCAAATCCTGGTCGGGGCGTTGGGGGCGCTCCCCGCCTTCTTCATCGGCCGCCATTTAGCAGGCAATCTCGGCGGGCTCTTTGCGGCGCTCCTGATACCGCTCCAGCCCGTCTTTCTCTCCCGCAGCCTCGGCAGCGATAACGACGTGTGGAACGTGGTGTTGCCGTTGTTTATCGGGTGGGCGGCGCTCGCGGCGTTAAAGTCTCAAAAAATTCTTCTTGCGGGAAGCTACGCAGTTTTGGCGGGAGCGTGGACGGGAATCCACGCCTCGATCTGGCGCGGGTGGGTCTTTACTTATGCCGTCATATTGTGCGCCGCGCTCGGTTGGCTGGTTCTCGTCGGCATCAGGCAGGCGATGCGTGATGGGGCGCGGCGGCTGTGGCAGGCTGAAGAGATTCGAAAGATCGCCTGCGTGATCGCGGTTTACTACGCCGGCGCAGGCCTTTTTACGCTGCTCGCCGGCGCGGAGGAGGCCGGTTTTTTCGCTCCGTTGCAGTCCATCGCCGCGGACCTGAGGTGGAGGGTGGACATCAGCGAGAGCGCCATCGCGCGGAGCCTTTGGCCGCCGGTATTCAATACGGTCGGGGAGCTGAGGAGGCCGCGTTCGGACGGGATCGTGCGGTTGATGGGCGGCGCGCTGTTTTTCTCCGGCGGCTGGCTTGGCCTGTTGTCGCTGCTCCTGCCCAAGCGAGGCTGGCGACGGCCTGAGTTTGCTCTCGTCGGTTGCACGGTCGCTCTCTATGTCTTGGGCTATTATTTTTTCGCGGCGAGCGATCTCAGCAACGCGGTCGTTATGCCCTTTGCCTTGTTGCTGGGAGCGTACCTGGTCTTTCGGGTATGCAGCCGGAATTCCGACGCGGACTTCGACCCCGGGCCGGCATTGCTGATCCTTGTCTGGTTTATCGTCGCCCTCAGCAGGTTTTATCAGGGCACCCGTTTTTCGATCCTGTTTGTCGTCCCGTTCGGCCTGGCGTTGGGAGTCGCAGCCGATCGCGCGCGGGGATGGCTCGGAAGGCAGATGGCCCGCGTCCGGGCGCGCTTTGCGTCGATCGCGAGCGCCGCGAGCTATGCCGTCATGCTGGCCGTTCTTGCGGCGCCGCTTGTCGCCGGCTACGCGACCGCGAAGAACCATCGGCCGGACATGCATTCGGCGTGGTGGAACAGTTTGGTCAAGATTCGCGAGGAATCCCGACCGGACGCCATCGTCAACGTCTGGTGGGACTACGGCTATTGGGTGAAGTACGTGGCTGAACGGAGAGTCCTGAGCGACGGCGGCTCGCTGCAAACCCACGTTCCCCATTGGTTGGCCAAGGCGCTGCTTGCGCCGACGGAAGCAGAAACCCGCGGCATCCTCAGGATGCTCGACTGCGGGTCGGATGCCACGCCTCTGCCGGAAAGCGCTCAGGGGGCCTTCGGCAAGCTCAGGGCAACGGGGCTGGACGACGTTGCCGCCTACGCAATCCTGTTGGATGTCGTTAAACGCGACCGGACCGAGGCCGAGCGCTATCTTGCCGACCGGGGGCTGACCCCGGCCCAACAAAAAGACGTTCTTGCCGCTACGCACTGCCGGCCTGCCGAAGCATTTCTCGTCCTCAGCCGGGAAATGATGCGCGCGGAAAAATGGATCAGGCTCGGCACGTGGGACGTGGCGAGAGCCTACCTGGCCCATCGCACGCGGCTGCTGCCCAGAGACTTGGGCGAGCAGGAGCTGCGGGAGCGTTTCGACGCCAGCCTTGCCGATGCGCGCGCGTTTTACAAGCAACTCACGGCGATGAAATCGGCAACCGAAATAGCCGACTACGTCGCGCCGCCGCAGCGCCTTATCTCCAAGGAGTGGGTCTCATGCGGCCGCGCGGGCGGCGGCTCGGAGATGAGTTGCTGGGTCGCCGTTCCCCACGAGGGGCAAACCAAGACGCTTTATTTTTTATACAATCCCGCCGCGCCGCAGGACGGCAGGCTGAAAGACGATCAGGGCGAAGGCCCGCCGGCCGTCACGCTCGTGGCCGGAGCTGAGCGGCTGGAAGAGAGCGCCGCTCCGTCGCCGGAGTTCCCCGAGGTGGGCGTGTTGGTGGACCCGGCCAACCGGCGCATCCTCATCGGCTCGCCGCTGTTGATCCGCTCGACGATAGTGCGCCTGCTCTACCTCGGCGACCGCTACCCCAAATACTTCAAGCCGTTCGACCGCAGGAGCACGCTGCTCGGCGACGAAGTGATAACCTGGAAGATAGAGTGGGAGGGGCAGTAGGGGAGCGGGAGGTATCGTCGGGATATTGAGGCTGTCCGGAGTGCGCAGCAGGTGCTGAGTTTGTCACGCTAGTCAATAACGGACACTCCGCATTCCGCAAACTACCGGTGATTCTGGGCGGATTTTCTTTAAAATGGTTTTAAAACGGGAGCGGTGAATGGGATAGATAGCAGCGTCTTTCTATATGAGGTAAAATGCCGTCATGCTTGATCCAAAGGTAATCGAGTTAGTCGATAGGATGGTCCGCGTCCAGTTTGAGGAGCGCGAGACGCAGCTTGGACGAGAGATTCTCCAGGAAAAGTACCGAGAGGCTAAATCGGGCGGCCCATCGAGCGTTACCGTCGACAGAGTCTATGACCTTTGTTCTCACGACATTGGGATACGAACGCAAATCGTTTGGCAGAATCTGGTAAGGGTTCTTTCCCAGACGGGCATTGTCGCCTCAGAAACTTTGGGTGAGGAATTAAAAACGGTCGTCCGAAGCTATCACTCCTCAATTTATAATCACCCCTTTCAAAGCTTGCAGGCGGCCTCTACGAACTTTGCTCCGAGGCGGCCTTTAACCGACGCCTGGGAGAGGGCCGTGATGAAGATCGAGGCAGAAATTGACTTTTTCGTTCTCTCGCTCCTGCGGCATGCGGAAGCCAAGGGCCAGCAACCCGGATCGCCTCAACCTGTTTTCCATTTCCACTCTCCAGTCGGTGCTATACAGACGGGGCCGGGTGCTACGGCGAACGTGGTTCAGAACCTCGCGGCCCAAGACAAAGAGGCGTTGAGAAGAGCACTTGATCTAGTAAGGGACGCCCTGTCCGATGTAGATGACTTCCCCGGCAATCCAAAAGCGGAGATAGTCGAACTCGTCGCAGAGGCCGAGTCGGAGGTGGGTAAACCAAGCCCGAACCAAACTCGGCTCAGGTCTATACTCACGGCTGTGGCAAGCGTAATTCAGACAGTCGGAAGCCTCCAGCCAGCATATCAGGCACTTAAAGTCGCGTTGTTACCGCTCGGTATCGCATTGCCGTAAGGACTCCCGATGAGAAGAATATGCGATGTATTCGCGCACGAGAACCGGGAAAATTTAGGTGCTTGTTTGGGGTTGGGTGTTGTCTGCTACTTACTTTTCGAGGCGTGGCAATTAATGCCGGGAGCGCCGAAACTTATACCGGGAGCACCAGAAACTACCGCATTCAGAACGTACACGCTTCTAGCAGGCCTCGCGATAACGCTTGCGTTGGGATTATGTAGTGGGTGGCTGTTAGAAACCTACGTCACGGTCAAACACCCCGAGCAGTTGAAAAGTTTGAACTTTGAGCGAGAGGGTGGCGGGTCATTTTTGGGTTTTTTAGAACGACTAATATTCTTTGCAGCCTTCTGGTACGCGCCCCTGCTGGGCGGCGCATGGCTGGCATTTAAGCTCGGCGCGAAATGGGGGACGTGGGAACACCTAATAAAGTACCCCACGACAGATTCAGGCACTGTGATGATTAGGGAACAACTCGCTTCGCGGGTTCTCGGCAGGTTCTTGAACGGCACCCTTTGGAATTTGGTATGTGGATTGATTGGGGCAGCGGTCACGAAAGTCCTGTGGTTATTCCTGAATCTCAATCTTTGAGACGCCGCCATATAACCGGCTTGAACTTTTTGATGGAATCTCTGCCAAAATCCCGCTGTTCGCCAATGGCTTGGTCGAAGAAATATGAAAAATGCGTGAGGTGCGGCACTCAAGCACGTCAACACGCGGCAAGGGGATTGTGCGTAGACTGTTATTCACTCGATTTCATGCAGCGCCACAAATGGCGACGCCCTCCCGTAAAATTGGAGGGCTCACTGTCCAAGGAAGATTTGGAACGTCAATATTTAGAGCAGGGAATGTCTCTCGGCGATTTAGCGCTTAAGTATAATTGCACACGCACGGCTATCCACAAGCGCTTAAAGCGGTCCGGTATTAGGAGAAGAACGCACTCTCAGGCTCGCGACTTGGCGATGGACAAGGGGAAGCTCGTACGTACGCGAATCGACTCCGCTGGCAATGAATCGAAAGTGACTCTGTCGAAGCACACTATGGACAATACATTCTTTAAGTCCTGGTCGCCTGCAATGGCTTATGTTTTAGGGGTCATTTATACGGATGGAAACTTGCTACCAAGCTCAAAAAGAGATTCGACATATCAGAGTAGCGGCGCTTCGCGACTTAGCGTTGCCCAAAAAGAACCGGAACTTCTTCAGAAGATTTTGGCGCTGATGGGAAGTAACGCCAAAATATACCAAGGTAAGCAAAGCCTTACTGGGAACCCTATCTATCAGTTTTCCGTTAACGATGAAGATATATATGAAGACCTAATTTGTTTAGGCCTTTCGCCGAAGAAGAGCCTCACGATGTCCTTCCCGACGGTCGATTCCGACTGTGTTCGACACTTTATTAGGGGATGCTGGGACGGTGATGGTAGCGTTTATTGGGAAAACGGAAATCCTGACAAACCACGCGCGAGCTATATCAGTGGCTCCAAACGCTTTGTCGAGGAAATGCTCCGCCAACTGGCAAGTCTAGGGCTACCACCGGCTGCTATGTATAGCAGCGCACGTTCTAAAGCATTCTACTTTCGTTACGGCGGCGTAGACTGCGTAAAGCTTTATCATGTTTTTTATGACCGCGTCGGGGAAGAAATGTATCTGACGAGAAAATATGAGCGATTTAAATCCATCGCGACGGATTTCGAAAGTAGCTTTACGTTCACGTCGATGCGCGCACGCCGAAAAAGCTCAACTCCCGGAAGAAAGTCAGTTCTATTTCCAGATACGACCCGAACCGCTATAGCAGAAATGCTCGGTGTTCACCCACGCCAAGTAACATTCCTCATGCGTTCATCTTTACTAAGATCGAAGCTGCAAAAGATGCTGGCCAATCCTACCGAAGCCGCAATTCAGTATTTTAAAGAGGAACTAGAAAAAGTGTTGTGAAAAGCGTTGTTGACCAGCTTGGCTGGCTGAAATAAGCGGCCCGCGCGCTACCACCTTCCCTTCATCATCTCCTCGCAGTCGGCGACTAGCTTTTGCGCGGCCTCGAGTTCGATGGGAGGCTCGACCCGGCTGGACGGATTTTTTCGGGATTGAAAGTCGCGGAAGAAGGAGGCGATTGCAGACGCCAGCGGATCGACGGCCCACTCCTCTTCCCGGACCCAGAGCCCTTCGCCCGCCTCCGCGAAGGCCATCGCATTTGGAATCTGGTGATCCGCCGCAGCGGTGGAGAGAGGCACCAGCAAAGCGGGCAAGTTACAGACCCGCAACTCGGAAATGGTCTGCGATCCGGCGGAGCCAATAACAAAATCCGCCCAGACGTAGGCCTCGGCCATGTCATCAATAAAGGTTGTCACCGATGCGGCAACGCCTGCCCGGCTGTACGCGGAGCGGATGGGTTCTAAAAAGACCTCGCCCGCCTGGTGCAGCACTTCGACGGTAAACCCACACGCCGCAACTTTCGGCAGCAACGCGGGGACGCTGCGATTTAAAAAATCCGCTCCGCCGGAGCCGCCGGTGACCAGGATTCGCAGGCGTGAACCGGAGAGATCGGAGCCGGTCGTTCTTTTGTGCCTGACGGAGACAATCTCTTGACGGACGGGATTTCCCGTCACCATTGTGCGAGATTTGGGAAACGCCGCTTGGGTCTTCTCGGAAGCAAGGTAGACTCTATCGACCAGGCGGCCGAGCCGCCTGTTGGCCAGGCCGGGGATCACATTGGCTTCGTGGATCGCGGTGCGAAGTCCCAAGGTGCGCGCGGCAAGGAACGCGCCCGCCGAAGCGTAGCCTCCGAAGCCGATGACCAACCTTATTTTCTTTGCCTTAAACAGCCGTCTCGCCTGCGCGGCTCCTACCAACGAGTTTCCCAGCGAGCGGATCTTTCCGCCAACGCCCTCGCCGATGAGCGGCCCTCCCCGGATTATTTCCACAGGGTAGCCGCGCGCCGGAATCAGACGAGATTCGAGACCGTTTGCCGTTCCGATGAACAAAAATTCCGTCTCCGGGAAAAGCCGGCGATACTGATCCGCCAGCGCCAAGGCCGGATAGACATGGCCCGCCGTGCCGCCGGCGGCGATCGCAATTCTTCTCGGTGTCGCCATTTTCTGTGGAAGTGGAACCGCGGCTCAGTTATATTATATAGCTACGTGCGCTTCTATGGCTCCCAAACAGGCAATCCGTGTAACCGTGGTCGTGCTCGGCGATCTGGGTCGCAGCCCGCGCATGCGATACCATGCTCTCGCTCTTGCCGATTGCGGCGTCGAGGTGGATCTGATCGGATACGCGGGCAGCGCACTCCCGCGGGCGTTGTGCGACCATCCGCGGATACGCTGCCATTTGATGCCGTCAACGCCCCTTCAGTTTCTCGATCACCTGAAAAACTCGCTGTTTCCGGCCGTTGCGCTTGCGAGAATCGTCGTGCAAGCCGTGCGTCTGTTGCGGCTGCTGCTGTTCGTCGTCGGCAAGCCCGATGCCGTTCTGGTCCAGAATCCCCCGGCGGTTCCGACGCTTATGGTTGCGCTGTTGTCCGCCCGGCTGCGATCTGCACGGCTGGTTATCGACTGGCACAATCTCGGATACACGATGCTCGCTTTGAAGTTGGGATGGTCGAGTCCGATCGTTCGCTGGATGCGCCGGCACGAGCGGGCGTTGGGCCGCCGCGCCGACGCGCATCTCTGTGTCTCTCGCGCGATGCAACTTGAATTAGAGAACCACTGGGCGCTGTCCCAAGCGACGCTGCTCTACGATCGGCCGGCGGAGGGCTTCATGCCTCCGGCGCCGGATGAGCGAGGCGCGTTGCTCAGCCGCCTTACCTCCGTCTCGGCTCTCGTGCCGGCGGAGTATCGGCTGGACGCGCCGGCGCGCCCGGCGATTCTCGTCAGCGCGACGAGCTGGACGCAGGATGAAGATTTCGATTTGCTTCTCGACGCGCTCGCTCGGTGCGATCGGGCCCTTCGACACGGCTCAGGGCAGGCCGTCCGCGAGCGCGAACCGCTTCCGTTCCCGCGTCTCCTGATGTTGATTACCGGCGACGGTCCCCTGCGCGAATCCTATGCGGCCCGCATCCGGGGCATGCCGCTCAGCCGCATTCACCTCCAGACGCTCTGGCTTTCGCCGGAAGATTATCCGCTGCTGCTCCGGGCCGCCGACCTCGGCGTGTGCCTGCACCGGTCTTCGTCCGGGCTCGACCTGCCGATGAAAGTGTCGGATATGCTCGGTTCCGGTCTCCCCGTCTGCGCGCTCGACTATGGACCCTGTCTCGCGGAGCGGCTGCGACACGGGGAGAACGGTTTGCTTTTCTCCGACAGCGCCGGCTTGGCGGAGCAGATTCTGGACTTGTTTAAAGGATTCCCGGATGAGAGCCCTTTGCTCGATCGCCTGCGCCGTAACGTCCTAAGCTCGACCCAGCGTCGTTGGTCGGAGGAGTGGCGGGACGCGGCTTTCTCGACCATTACCGGGTCTTGACGGTTTTCGCGTTCGCTCCGGCGGCCGGCTTGGCGGCCATTTTGCACAACCCGGTGGAACCGGATAGAAATCGGCCTTAGCGTAAGCGGGTGTAAAGCTGATGATAGCGCAACTCCGAAAATGCCGGGCGTTTTTGTCGCCGCGCATGCGCTGGCGCTGGGCCGCGTTGGTTCCGCTTGCGGTGGCGGCGGCTGCGATGGAGGCGTTGGGCGCCGCGGTGGTTTTTTTTCTCATCAAAGTCCTAAGCGATCCGACGCAAGCGATCGCCTACCCGCTCGTCTCCTCGCTCATCGGCATGCTCCCGTGGCAAACCGGCGGAACGGTCGTGCCGTCGCTCACGTTTCTCGTGGCCGCTTTCTACCTCCTGAAGAACAGCCTGTTGGGCTGCGTGGCGTATGCTCAGAGGAAGGTGGTGAGCGACTCCCAGGCTGCGCTCGCGCGCCGGCTGCTCCAGGGCTATCTCGCGCTGCCGTACGCGGCGCACCTGCGTCGCAACTCGGCGGAGCTGGTGCGCAACATGACGGATTCGGTTCACAAAACATTCTACGATGTTCTGTTGCCCTCTCTGGGGGTGGTCACGGAGGTGTTGGTGGTCGCCGGCATCATCGTCGTGCTGATGGCCACGGCCCCCTGGGTGACGCTGGTCGCGGTGGGCGTGTTGTTCAGCTCGATGGCCGCGCTATTGAAGCTGACGCGCTATCGCATAGCGCGGTGGGGCGCCGAGGAGCAGGGACTGAGAAAGGACGCGCTCCAGAGCTTGCACCAGAGCATGGGCGGGCTGAAAGAGATCAAGGTGATGGGCCGCGAGCGATTTTTCTATACGCGGTTTGCCCGGCTGCAAAAAGCGCTCGCGGACGTTACCTGTTTTTATGAAACCCTCGCTTACGTTCCCCCGCTCCTGGTGGAGATGATCTTCGTCTTCGGCATGCTGGTGGTGATCCTGTCGATCACGGCGCGCGGCGGCGCAGGGGAAAACGCTATTCCACTGCTCGGGCTTTGCGCGTACGGCGGCTTCCGGGTCATCCCGGCCTTGAACCGGGTTCTTCGGCATTTAAACCGCATCCGGTTCGGCGCGGCGGCTATCGATCAACTTTACCGCGACCTCGCGCTCTTCGACGATCGTCCCGGCGACGGTCTGAGTCGGTCGGGAGAAAAAGGCGCCAGATTCGCCGATCGTATCGTGCTCGAGCGGGTACGCTACACCTACGAAGGGAGCGCGGCGGCGGCGCTGCATGATATCGACCTCACCATCCATCGCGGCGAATCCGTGGGAATCGTCGGTCCGACCGGCTCGGGGAAGAGCACCTTGATCAATATCATCCTCGGCCTCCTCAGACCGTCGTCGGGACGGCTCACGGTCGACGGCCGGGATGCCTTCGAGAATCTCCATCTCTGGCAGCGCAAAATCGGCTTTGTGCCGCAGGAGATCTATCTCACCGACGACAGCCTGCGCCGCAACATCGCCTTTGGGCTGGAGGACGAAGAGATCGACGAGCGCCAGGTGAAAGCGGCCATCCGCCTGGCGCAGCTCGAGGACCTGGTGGCCTCGTTGCCGCTCGGTCTCGACACCGTGATCGGCGAACGGGGCATACGGCTGTCGGGCGGCGAACGCCAGCGCGTGGCGATCGCGCGGGCGCTCTATCACGAGCCGGAGCTGCTGGTGTTCGACGAAGCGACCTCGGCTTTAGACAACCAGACCGAACGCGCCCTCTCCAGCGCGATCGACGCCCTGCAAGGCAATAAAACTCTGATACTCATCGCTCACCGGCTGAGCACCGTGCGCAAGTGCGGCCGCCTGATATTTTTGCGCGCCGGCCGGGTGGCCGGCAGCGGCTCCTTTGAAGAGCTGTTGCAAACCAACCGGGAGTTCCGCGAGCTGGTATCGAGCTACGATCCTACCGACGACGCCGCTACCGAGATCCCGCCTGACCGGATGTAGACGCGGCGGCGAATTCATTTACGATTTCCCGGATGCGACGGATAAAACGATCGCCGGAGAACAACAACTTCCGCTCGCTTAAATGGGCGCGCAGCGAGATTTGCAACTCAGCGTCGGTCATCGCCCGGATAATTTTCGTCGCCGCCTCCTCGCGTGTTCCGTATAAGAGACGATCCTCTTTTCCGATAATTTCCGTCGGGCCGCCGCCGCGCGGGGCGAAGACGATGCAGCCCCCCTGGATCATCTCCGCCACCGCCATCCCGAAGTGCTCCTCCTCCATGCCGTGAATGCCGTAGCGGTGGGTTGAGACCAACCGGACGAGCCGTTCGCGCGGGACATTCTCCTCAAAAAAAATCCAAGAGGCGTTGGCTCGCACGCGACTGAGGATGCGCTCGTAATAACGGTGGTGGCGGTCGCGGCTGCCGATGAGATGCAGATGGGCTTCCTGGCCGCGACTTCTCACGGAAGCGACAACGTCGATGATCTTCTCCAGCTCTTTTGCCGGGGCGATCCGCCCGATGCAGACAAAGCCGTTCTCGCGCTCTTCCCAAGGGATGTCGGGAAAATCGGCGGCAATGGGCGGGTAAAGCACGATGCTTTCGATGCCATGCCGCTTTCTGACTTTATGGGCCGTCCAGGCCGAGTTCGCGAGGGTAAGATTCTGCCGCATCCGGTCGAAGGAAAATCCCGCAATCTGCGCGCACAAGCGATGATAAACGCCTACCACGCCCGGAAAGCGGTGGTACCAGCTTAAGTCCGCCGCCGGACGAGGCAGATGTGCCCAGGGAAAATGGATATACTGGATTCCAGGACGGCCGAAATCGGCTTCGTTGTTGACGGTGATGATCACGTCATAGTCATCCTTCAACTTTTTGCCGAGGCGCAGTAGGAGATTGGTTTTCAACAAGCCGGCCCGCGTGGGAATCAGGGCCAAGATCCGGCGCAGGACCGGGGGGACGCCATAGGCGCGGAAGTCCGCCTCGCTGAGCGCGGTGCCGTAGTAACGATTGATCGAGTCGAGTCGGACGGGCTCCCAGGTCAGCAGCGAAACGGCGTGATCCCGTTTCAGGGCCTCGACGATCCAGACGGCAACCCCATTGCCTCCTCCCGGCGGCTGCATCGACGGCTGAACCAGCAGAATTGTTTTCATCGGGGTGTTTGGATGCGAGCGCCTTGCAATCCGGGCGCCGCGCGCAACGGAAACTTAGCACATAAAATCGAAGGTTGTGAACCGCTGGGGTTTCGCAAGTGAAGATATCCCTTGTCGCGTTGCGGTTCGGTCTTGACTTAGGCCCGGTTGTTCCCTACTCTTTTTTCTGAGTTTGTTACTTACGGGACTTTCGAGTAGTCGGCTTCGGCCTTCCGGCCAGAAAACGCGAGAGTGGCGGAATTGGCAGACGCACTAGACTTAGGATCTAGCGGGTAACCGTGGGGGTTCGACTCCCCCCTCTCGCACCAGTCATCGTCAGCGGCGCTTCGATTCAATGAAGTTCGATATAGACATCGTCAGCCCCACGCAGAGGAAGATTCGCGTCGAGCTTCCCGACGACCAGGTGAACCGGGAATTCGTCCGTGCCTACGACAACCTCGGCCGACGCGCGCGGATCAAGGGATTTCGCCCCGGCAAGGCGCCGCGCTCCGTGCTGGAGAAGCTCTACAGCGACGAGGTCAAGGGGCAGGTTCTTTCCCACCTGGTCGAGCACTCGCTTGGGGAATGCTTCAAAGAGCGCGGGCTCAAGGTGATCGCCGACCCCGAGGTGGAAGCCGACGGTCTCGAAGAGGGCAAGGCTTTCGCTTTCTCGGCGGTGGTTGAAATCAAGCCGGAATTCGAAGTCAAAAATTACCGCGGGCTCGAGGTGGAAAAGGTCAGGCTCGCCGTGAGCGACGAGCAGGTCGAAGCCGCGCTCGGTCGCCTGCAGGACGGCCACGCGCAGCTCGCGCCCGTGGAAGAGCGGGATCAAGTCGAGCAGGGAGATTTTGTCACGCTCGATTTTGTCGGGTCCGTCGACGGCAAGCCGTTCGAGGGCGGAAAAGCCGAGCATTATGTGATGGAAGTGGGCGGCGGCCATACGTTGCCGGAGTTCGAAGCCGCGCTGGTGGGCTTGAAAAAAGATATCGGAGCGACGATCAGCGTCCCTTACCCTCACGATCATTTTAACCGCGAGCTGGCAGGGAAGACGGTCGAGTTTTCCGTGAGCGTGCGCGAGATAAAAAAGAAAGTGCTTCCTTCTCTCGATGACGACTTCGCCAAGGACCACGGCGATTGCGCGACTCTCGCGGAACTTAAGGACAAGCTTCGTGCCCGCTTGGAGGGCGAGCTCCGGGATATTCAAACCCGGGAATTGAAAGAACAGTTGGTGACGCGCCTCGTCGAGGCCCACGCCTTCGAGGTTCCTCCGACGCTGGTCGAGCGTCAGCTGCGTTACCTCCTCGAGCGGCGCCAGGGACAGCAGCCGGGCTCGGATCGCGGCGCGCCGGGAGACAAGTCCACCGTCGAAGAGCTGAGAAAAGAGCTGGAGCCGCATGCGCGGCGCCAGGTCAAAGCGATGCTCCTGCTGGAAAAGATTTCGGAGCTGGAAAATGTCCGCGTCTCCGACGGCGAAGTGCAGCAGCGGATCGAAAGCATGGCGCGCTCCGCCGGGGAGCAGGCCGCCTCGTTGCGCCAGTTCTACGGCCGCGCCGACGCGCAGGCGCATCTCAGCGACCAGATGGCGACCGATCGCACGCTCGGCATGCTGTTGGAGTGGGCGAAGATGAAAGAAATAGACCCACCCATTGATGCACCGGGAAAAAACCGCTAAAATGTTTTTAAGTGGAAGGAGCTGCTGAGCGATGAATTTCATCCCGATGGTGGTTGAGCAGACGGGGCGGGGAGAGAGGGCGTACGATATCTACTCCCGCCTGCTCAAAGACCGGATCGTTTTCCTCGGCACGGTGGTCGACGACGACGTCGCCAACCTGGTCACGGCGCAATTTCTCTTCCTCGAATCGGAAGATCCAGAACGGGACATCTACTTTTATATCAATACTCCCGGCGGTTCCGTCACCGCGGGTCTTGCCATCTACGACACCATGCAGTATGTCAGGCCCCAGATATCGACGGTGTGTCTCGGACAGGCGGCCAGCATGGGCGCCGTCTTGTTGGCCGCGGGGGCCAAGGGGAAGCGCTTTGCGCTGCCGCACTCGCGCATCATGATTCATCAGCCGTTGGGGGGATTCCAGGGAACCGCCACCGACGTGGATATTCACGCGCGGGAGATTCTCCGTATACGGGAAGAACTCAACAACATCATGGTCAAGCATACCGGGCAGACTCTCAAAAAAATCGAGAAAGACACGGATCGCGATCTCTTCATGACCGGCAAGGTGGCCCTGGAGTATGGGCTGGTCGATGAGGTCATCGTCACCCGGCCGGACAAGCGATGACGCGGGGGGTTTATGCCGAAGCACAGTGACGACCGTTCGGGCAACCTGGTCTGTTCTTTTTGCGGAAAGAGCCAGGACGAGGTGCGCAAGTTGATCGCCGGGCCGACGGTTTATATCTGTGACGAGTGCATCGATCTGTGCAACGACATCATCGCCGAAGAGTGCGACCACGAGGAGGCCCTCGCCTCTTCTTCCACCGTGCCGAAGCCCGCGGAGATCAAGCGGGTGCTCGATCAATATGTCATCGGCCAGGAGCGGGCCAAGAAGATCCTCGCGGTGGCCGTTCACAACCACTACAAGCGCATCGATCATCAGATGGTGACGGGCGACGTCGAGCTGCAGAAGAGCAACATCTTACTCCTCGGGCCTACCGGATCGGGAAAGACCCTGCTGGCGCAAACCCTGGCGCGTTTCCTCCAGGTGCCGTTCACCATCGCGGACGCGACCAGTCTCACGGAAGCCGGCTACGTCGGCGAGGACGTCGAGAACATCATCCTCAACCTGCTCCAGGCCTCGGATTACGACGTGGAGAAGGCGCAGCGGGGGATCGTCTATATCGACGAGATCGACAAGATCTCGCGCAAATCGGAAAATCCGTCGATCACGCGCGATGTCTCAGGCGAAGGCGTGCAGCAGGCGCTCCTCAAGATCGTCGAAGGAACGATGGCGAGCGTCCCCCCGAAGGGCGGGCGAAAGCATCCGCAGCAGGAATTTCTTCAGGTAGACACCACGAACATCCTTTTTATCTGCGGCGGCGCCTTTGTCGGCCTGGAAGAGATCATCCGCCGGCGGACCGGACGAAAGCGCATGGGCTTCGGCGGCGAGATCGAAGACCGCGATGGGCGGCGGGCGACCGAGTTGTTGCACGAAGTGCAGCCTGAGGATCTGCTCAAATTCGGCCTGATTCCGGAATTCATCGGCAGGCTGCCCGTGCTGGCGACGCTGGACGAGCTCGACGACAGCGCGCTGATCAGAATCTTGAAAGAGCCGAAAAACGCATTGACCAAGCAGTACTGCAAGCTCTTCGAGATGGAAAGCGTTCATCTCAAGTTTACCGAAGAGGCGCTTCGGGGGATATCCCGGGAAGCGATGAAGCGGAAATCGGGGGCGCGCGGGCTGCGGGCGATTATGGAAAATATCATGCTCGACGTGATGTACGAGCTTCCTTCTCAGCCGAACATCAAAGAGGTCGTCATCTCGGAGGAAGTGGTCACCCGGCATGAGCCGCCGATCATTGTTTACAGCAAGGCCGCAGAGAGCGCGTAGGGGGAACTATGTTGTTTCGCAACGACAAGAAAGACGACAAGGAAAAAGACGCGAGCGCGGTGGCCGTGCCCCTGTTGCCGCTGAGGGACATCGTGGTGTTCCCTCACATGGTGGTGCCCCTCTTCGTCGGCCGGCAGCGCTCCATCAAGGCGCTCGAAGAGGCCACGCAAAAGCAGGGACCGATCTTTCTCTCGTCGCAAAAGGACGCCAAGACCAACGATCCGACCGAGACCGATATCTACCGTATCGGCGTCCTCGGCAACGTCGTGCAAATGCTCAAGCTTCCGGATGGGACGGTGAAGGTGCTGATCGAAGGAAAGAAGCGGGCGCAGGTGGCGCGCTTTCTCACTCACCCCGAATTTTTCATGGTCGAAGTGGAGGACGTAGCCGAGCTGATGGAGAAAAACCCCGAAGTGGAAGCCCTCATCCGCGAGGTCCACAGCACGTTTGAGAACTATGTCAAATTGAGGAAGAAGATTCCTCCCGAAATGGTGATGTCCGTCTCCTCGATCGAGGACCCGGGGCGTCTCGGCGACACGATCGTCACGCATCTAGGGATTAAAATCGAGGACCGCCAGAACCTGCTCGAAACGCTCAACGCGACCGAGCGGCTGGAGAAGATCCTGGGCCATATGCGCGCGGAGATCGAGATCCTCGAAGTCGAGCGGC
>JBGPGE010000090.1:0-17671 GCA_041483675.1 Binatia bacterium | reverse complement strand
TCCAGCTCTTCCATCTGCTCGAACATCCGCCGGTAAAATTCCGCCGGTGGCCCGTCGAGCTCGGGGACATACGTGGGTAGATAATGCGCGCCGAACTTCATGCCGTCTCCGTCGCTCTTGCGAGTCGGTCGCCAAGAGCAAGCAACTTATATCGAACACGGGGTTTGAATCCCCGTGTTCGACCAAAGGGGAGAGCTGCCGCTTCTCCCCTTTGGAAACCCCATCGGTTTTGTGCCCGCCTCAAGAGGCGGGGTTTACATTGAATCAAAAACTTTCCCATGACTATGGTATGAACTCGCCGCTGTCAAACGCCCAGCGCCAAGCGCTCCTTCGCGGACGGGGACGCTCGTGTGGCATTGATGTTCGAATTCGATCAAGCCCCGTCCTTTTATTCCGCCGCCTCCTATAATTAAGAAAGCGGTCGGTCCTTTTCCTATTTCCGATTGACGCTCGGTCCTTCGCCGATTGCCGGAACAGTTCGGAAAACGGTGAAAAATCCAACGCTTCCTTTTGGAAGCGAGAAAACCAGCTCGGCTGCGGCATGAGTTTTGCGTTACCCGGGGCATAAGCCACCAGCAGGTTGAGGAGGTTCGCTTACATGTACGGATGGCGTGGGCGCATCGGATTCATCAGTCCTCCCCTTATGACCGAGTTGGTTCCTTACGAGTTTTACCAGATGGTTCCGGAAGGAGTCGGCCTGCTGGTCACTTGCATGGGGCTGGACGATCTAACTCCGGAGCAGATGACTCAAGCTTTGGGAGCGATTGAAAGACATATCCGGGAACAGAACCGTCGCGAAGTGGATTACATCGTCCTCGGAGGCACGCCGTTGATCCTTTCACGCGGCGCCGGCTTTGAGAGCGAGTTACTTGCCCGCGTTCAACCTCTGAGCCGCGTTCCGGTAACCACAACCACGCACGCGGCTCTCGCGGCGCTTCGCAGCCTGAGGGTGAAGCGTCTCGTGTCGTTGACCACCTACCATCCGTGGCGGAACGATTTGCTCAGCGGCTTCCTGACGGCCCAGGGTTTCGAGGTCCTCACCGCAAAAGGCTTTTCCAGCCACATCGCGGACATTCACAAAATCGCCCCGGAAACGGTGTATCGTGAAGCCAAAAAACTCTACGTGGAATATCCTGAGGCCCAGGCGATTTACATCCCCTGCGCGCAACTGCACACGTGGCCGGTGGTCGGCTTGATCGAGAGAGAATGCGGCGTCCCGGTAGTAACCAGCACTCTCGCCTGGGTTTGGTCCGCGCTCCAGGCGCTAAACATTTCCGCGCCCGCTCATGCCGAGAGCAAACTCCTTGCTTCCACGGTCAAAGACTCTCCGGCTCGAACCTGAATATCCGTCGGCTTTTTCACCTTCCCCACTCCCTCAGGACCTCCTCCGCAACGGAGGCATCGATCACCTGATCGACGGTCACCGTCTTGGCGATGAGGCCTTCTTTCTTCTCCAGGTTTAAAATATTCTCCACCGCCTCGATCGGGATGCGGCCGTCTTTGGTGAAGGCATCGACCACCGCCGCGTAAGAGTCCCGCGCCATCGCCTCGTCCATCGCGAAACGCTTGCGGATAATCTCAACCGAACCCGCGGCATCGTCGCGCAGGTATCTCAACGCCTCGATCTCGGCTTTTAGCACCCGCTTCACCTGGAAGCGGTTCTGTTTGATCTTCTCCACCGTCGCGGACAAGCCCGCCAATGGAATCGTAACAACGTCCGCCGTGTTCGCCAGCACGGGGAAGCCTTCCCGCTTCATGAGCACGGAAAACGGCGGGGCGACCAGAATCGCGTCGACGCGGCGGATCTTGAACGCCTCGACCACGAACTTCTCCTCGCCGATGGCGAGGAACTTGACGTCGCGATCGGGGTCGAGGCCGAAGTGCTGCAAGAGCAGCCGCCCGCTGATCTGATTCGTGCCGCCGAGGCTGGTCACTCCGATCATCCGGCCTTTTAACTCTTTGACGCTCTTGATCGTCGGCTGCGCGATCAGGCCGAAAAACGGCGCCTTGATGCTGGTCGAAAATGCCCGGACCGGAATGCCCCTGGCCGCCGAGCGGACCGCCGAGCCAAAGACTTCCGCATAATCTCCGTCGCCGCTCACCAGCGCCGCGATGTTGACCGCCGGCCGCGCCTGCACCAGCTCGGCGTTGAGTCCGTTCTTCGCGTAGAAGCCCCGGTCCTTGGCGATGAAGGCGGCGAGAAACGACAGCGAGTTGTTGGCGTAGGTGATGCGAATCTTCTCCTGCGCCTCGGCCACGAAGAGCGGAAGCAGGAGAAAGAGAAAAAACGCTGTGAGGTGACGAGTCGGCCGAAGAAGATTCATGTCAGTTTCCAGGGTTTCCGGTTTCAAACTAAAATAGGTTAGACGCTAGTCGGCGTCAAGCAGAAACAAAAAGGCCCGACTCTTCCGAGCCGAGTCTTAGGCTTCCAGATTCAGCCGTGAGCTTATTGTGAAAACGTCGATTAGAATTGGCTGGGTTCAGGTTTCCGCACAGTGGCGACGCCTACTTTCATTCGCTTAGAGCGCCCGGTGGAGCTTTTTCAATCGAAAAGACGTATTTGCAAACATCTTTACCGTTTAGTGCGGTCCTGATCTCATATGTTCCAGGCTTGTCAAACTTGAGGGGGCCAACACCCACGGCAAAAACCATCCGCCGCAGTTGGTCGTCATGCGAGATATCCAACGGCATCTCCGGCGATCGAGTCATTTCCTTACCTTCTGAATCAACAAAAACAATCGTCGCTGTAAATTTTCCTCTCCCGCCTCTAAAGGATTGGTAGGCACAGAACTTGCCGAAAGTGTATGGAAACTCCTTGACGTAGATTCTGTAGCCGTAGACTCCAATGAGACTCAGCTTGTTATTAATCTCTTGCCGTATATCGTCGCATATCAACGTATCGACGTACTGTGGAAATTCCAACTGAGATTCCATGCTGACCAGCTACACCTGCGCTTCACAGATGATCTGAGGCTCAGAGTACGGCAAGTAGCCGCTGAGCACCCCGTTCTGCTTTGCGGTGGCCAAGCCCGAAAATACGAAACTTACCCTCGATTGTATTGACTTATCTTGGGCGTAATCAAAGGAAGCGTAAATTGGAGTTGCTGACATAGCACCACCGCCCACCCCCAAAGTAACGGTCCAGGAAAGGCGCGCCCGCGCGCGCCTATTCACCAGGATGAGTTTCTTCGACCAGTGGCTTTCATCTGGAACCTCGAAAACTCCCAGGTTGAGGAGTAGAATCCAGAGCGAACTCAGTACGAGAAAATTGGCAGCCAGCAAAACAACAAAAAGGAGCAAGATTTCTATCATGTGCATGCCTATGCTGCTCCTCTGAAGGTTATAATGTAGACGTCAAATGCCACCAACGAACTTGATACAAACCATGTTCGCAACAAGCCGAAAAGAGGAAACCTTGCGCCTCGAACCTCCGATGGGGCCAGCGAAAGACTCTGAGAGTGGAGCAATAGTCTGCGAAGAAAATTTAACGTGAGCCTACGCTCAACTTTTACACAATCCAGGAAATAGCACAATTTCATTATACCTGAAAGGACGAATAACGGAACCGCCAGTTCCTTAAAGGGTGATGATAAAATTGACAACAATTGGGCATGCGCTGCTATCGCACTAAAATCGAGAATCGCCCCCGCAAGCAACAAATCAGCTCCCGAGGTGTAGGTTTCGCCTCTCTGGTACCGCAAAAGAATAGCGAAAACCACGACGGCCAGCGGTATGCCGAGACTGACCAAAACAAACTCAACTCTAACCAGCGAAAGACCTGACATACGCCTCTCGTTTAACAGCGAGCAACTACCGGGCCACTCCGTAACGACAAGACCACCCTGCCAAAGCAACGTCGATGCAACGTCGTCCACAGTCAAGGATGTGAGACCTGCATCCGTCGTCTGAACTGCCACGGGCTAGTTTAGGGCGGGTCCTCCGGCATTTGGTACGCGGATAACCCATGTAATCCGATAACTCAGTCAACACCTATGACCGCAATAACCGGAGCTGAAAATACTCGAAGAGAGCTTCGACGTCAAGGGACGCGGGTGATGGGTTCGGGCTCGCATCGTCATTCTCGCCCTAATGACTCCCTCATTTCTCTATCTTTTCCCGGCGGTCGAACGAAATCCCGTTCCGGCCAACAAACCCAGACCGAGTTGACGTCGTCGCTCGCTAACGTAAAATGTTAAGGTAGATCGCGTAACCGACATCTTTCCGAGAGATTTGCATGCATCCCTCCCTGCGGTAGGGGTCTTAGAAACCAGCCGCTTTCACCGCATCATAGATCGGGTATAAAAGTAGTCTAACTCGTGCGTATGCGTCAAGCGGCGAGTAGAGTATGGCTGAATGCGAAAGGTGAACGGCTGAAGTATCAGCGCCCGCATGGAGACTACATAAAACCTCACGCTTCGGCCGGGCTTTACTTCCGCGAACCTGTGAATTGTTCCCCGCCAATCAGCGCGCGGATCGGCCGCCGTCGACGAGCAGCACCTGCCCGGTGATGAAGCTCGCGTCGTCGGAGGCGAGGAAGAGCGCGGTGTTGACCGGGTCCTGCGGCGCGGCAAAGCGGCCGAGCGGGTAGGTGTCGACGCTGTTGGCGCGCATCCGCGAGCGCTCTTCGCCATAGTCGATGTAGCTCGGGGCGATGGCGTTGCAGCGGATGCCTTTCGGGCCGTATTCGACGGCGATCTGGCGCGTCAAGCCGATGACTCCCGCCTTGGTCGCTGCGTGGGCGCCGTGACCGACCACGCCGAAGAGGCCCGAGCGCGAGGCGATGTTGATGATGCATCCGGAACCGGCCGGCAGCATCGCTCTGAGCGGGTGCTTGCAGCCGAGAAACACCAGCGTAAGCTCGTTGGCGAGATTGAATTCCCAATCTTCAATCGTCGTCTCGTGAATGGAAGAGAAGCGGATACGCCCGGCGTTATTGTACATCACGTCGAGACGCCCGTAGCGCTTGACGGCGAGAGCGACGAGATCGCGGTTGGTCTCTTCGCGCGTGAGATCGCCGGAGTGAGTGGTGACGTCCCCGCCTGCTTTGCGCGCCAGGAGGGCCGCCTCTGCCAGGCCCGGCGCGTCCATGTCGCTCAAGACGAGACGCGCTCCCTCGCGGGCGAACGTCTCGGCCGCAACTCTCCCCTGGCCCCTGGCCGCGCCGGTGATGATCGTAACTTTTCCCGCAAGACGACCCGACATGTGAACTCCTTTTCGTCTAGTGTTGCATTTCGTTTGTGTATCTCGGAAATCCAGAACCCCCACTAAATCTCCCCCTTGCTAAGGGGGAGACAAAGAGGGGGTATGGATTCCGGCTCGCCCCCCGCTTTCGCGGGGGTTGGCCGGAATGACGGCTAGAATTGGTGCCGAATCTAGCAAACAGCACACTATATTCCGTAGAGCCGCGCCGCGTTTTCCCGTAGCATTTTTCGCAGCAGGCTCTCCGAGAGGCCGCCGCGCTCGCGGAAGGTCTGCTCGGGCCGGTCATGGTGAAAGTCGTCGCTGTGCGGCATGTCGCTCGCCACGACCAGGCAGTCCTCGCCGAGCTGGCCCGCGACATAGGGAAGATCTTCGTCCGGCTCACAAGAGGCGAATATCCGTCCTTCGGCTAAATATTTCCGGCAATCGAACCCGGAACGGTCGAGCGCCCGCATGGCGGGTATCAGCCACTCCGACCCGCCTTCGAGAAACGCCCAGCGAAGGCCGGGGTACGCTTCGATAAGACGATCCTTAATCAGATTGTGAAAGGCGAACTGGATCAACAGACCGCTCGCCAGCCTGCCGCCACTCGGCGGCACGAACGGAAGTTCCCCCTTGATCCTCGGCATGCCGTCGAACATCCGGCTGATCGTCGGGCTGCCGAAACCGAGATGGACGGCGATGGCCAGCCGCTCGCGCTCGGCCTCCGCGAAGATCGGCCGGAAGGAAGGATGGTTGATCGGCAGGTCCCATTCCAAGCCGCGCATAAAAATACTGACCGCGGCGCCCATTCGCGCGACACGGCGGATTTCCTCCACCGCCGCCTCCGGCCGGCGGAACGGAAGCACCGCCGCATAGTAGAGCCGCCCGCTGGAACGGCCGCATTGCTGCGCCATGAACTGGTTGTAGCTTTGCGCCAGCGCGGCTTCGAGTTCCGCGTCCTCCGCCAGACAGCCGATCCAGGCGGACGGATAGATGACCTGTTTTTCAATTCCGAAGCGATCGAGATCGGCGAGCCGCGCCGCGACATCGGTCAGCTCCTGGGACGGAATGGAGATCGCCTTTTTCTGCGCCCGCGCCATGATCGTCGGATTGGCGGCGGACTGCCGGAGCTTGTTGTCGACGATCCAGACGGCGTTGTGCTCGTTGAAGCTCGTATCCGCAGGCAGCGCCACGGCCACCGGCCGCCGCGCAAAAAAGGCGGGATCGAGAAACTGCCACGTCTCGATAGACTCTTCGACGTGAGCGTCGGCGTCGATGACTTTCAGGGCTTCCATAAGATTCTGTTGCAACGGCCGGCCAAGATTGGTCCAGCCGTCTCCTGGCAAATCGTTGCGATGAACTTATAGCAAGCGGCGAGAGAGGGAATCAAGGGAGGATTGCAGCGTCAGGTCTTGCACGCCGGCGGATTTGCGGATTCAGCGGCTTGCCGTTCAACGAAACGAGGTCTTTCCGGAGGGTTGGCCGCGCACGGCGCGAAGCATCCCCGGTGCCTCCATCGCACAGGCCGCGCCGGCCAGGACAAATGCGGCGGGCAGTTCATACCACGCGACACCGTAGAGCCGCGCGCGGCGCACGCAATTCCAGCAACTATGGAGAGTTCGCAACAGCACGAACAAGGGGATCGAAAGATAGCCCAGACGCGCCAAACGCGCGTAAGGCACCCGGCGGTCCAGAAGCCGGGCCTGGATTACCCCGTATCCCATGCTGTGCCGGATCTCCCTTTCCATCGGCCATCCGCCGTAGTCGTGCTCCACGGATAACCCGGGGTCGAAGAGCAAGCGGCCGCCGTCGTGTAGAATGGCGGCGGACTGCAGGTTGGAGGTGTGCGCCCCACCGGCAGCCGGGTAAGGATGGGACAGAAGCACTGACCGCCGGAAGCCGGAGTTGTTCGGCGCCAGGTGCCGTGTGGGAGCGGTGCGACCCGCGTCCAGATACGACCGCCCGATGAGCGCCATGGCACGATCGAAAAATCTGCGCCGCCCATAGTGAGTCCTGCCGCTCACGGCGGATACCTCCGGATGCCGTCGCAAAAGATTCACCAGGTGACGAAGCCAACCGGGCTCGGCAACGCAATCGCCGTCGATCATAGCCACCAGCTCGGCGGAGGCGGCCCGAACGCCGGCATTTTTCAACTCAGAAGCTGAGACGGCCGGCGCCGTCACCACCCGAAGCGAGGGTAAAACCGTCTTGAGATCGGACGGCAGCCGCGGAGCGAACTCGGCCGACTCGATGAACAGGAACTCCGCCGGCTCTTGAAAGTCCTGCCGCGCCAGCCCGGCCAAAGCCGCGCGCAGAGCATCCCAGGCCTCCGGTTTCCCGCTCCCATAATCGCATGTGATGATTACGCTGACGACCGGTTCCATCGTGGTTTTACCTGCGGAGAAAAGCGTCCTGGCCGGCGACGGGATTCGCCACCGCCGCTTCGAGGCCACGCATTCCTTTCCATTCGGTGGACGGGCGAACACGGCCGTCGCTTCCGATCTGATCGACGCCCCAGTAAATTTCCACCGAGTGGCCGTCGGGGTCGTTAAACTCAACGGAAATCTGGCAGCCGGCCCGGCGGCGACCTTCAAAAGACAGCGGAACGTTATGAGCGCGCAGCCGCTCCCGCGCGGCGAAAACTTCTTCCAGCGTCGCGACCTCGAAGGCCATATGATGCAGCTCCCGTTGTTTTGAATTTCCCGGGCCGGCGCCGACCAGCGCCAGACAGTGATGGTCGGTGTTGCAGCGGAGAAAGGCGAAGCCGCCGGGTTGCATCTCGTCGGGATAGACGTCCGAGACCTGGAAGCCTAGAACCTGCGTATAGAAAGCCAGCGAGCGCTCGACGTCGCTGACCTGCACGACCACGTGTCCCAGTTTCCGGATTTTGAACGGCATGCAGGACGGCGGCGCGACCTTTCTGAGTTTTTCGACATCCAGAGCCATAAACGCGCTCCTTTCGATCAAGTTATATCGAACACGGGGTTTGAATCCCCGTGTTCGACCAAAGGGGAGAGCTGCCGCTTCTCCCCTTTTGAGAAACCCCATCGGCTTTGTGCCCGCCTCAAGAGGCGGGGTTTACATCGAATCAGGCGGCGACGTGGAGGTTGTGATGATGGTGCGCCTTGGAAACCGCGCCGATCCCCTGGATGATCTTCCGCCAGCTTTCCCCTTCATCGTCGCTATAGAACACGTCTCCATCGGTCGTGCCGGCGAACAGCGCGAAGCCGCCGTTCCAGGCGTCCATCGACATCCCCTCAATGTTCGCGCGGATGTGGTCGGGCAGTCCCTTGCTCAAAATCTCCCAACTCTTGCCGCCGTCCCGGCTCCGGGCGACGCGCGCGTCGGCGGTGTGGAGCTTCCGCCAGCTGCCGGGGCCGGTCTTTGCGCCGGCAACAAACATGAGGTTGCCGTTGCGCGGATGGATCAGGATCGGATCGACATAGCCGATCCGAAAATCTCTCGGCGTGAGACTCGCCCAGCTCTCGCCGCCGTCGCGGCTGACGCAGACGCCGGCGATGTCCGTCGGCCCGCCGTTGGTCGTCGGCATGACGAGATAAACTTTTTCCGGATCCGAAGAAGGAGCGAAGACGCGATGCGCGTCCGGGTTGAGGCCGGAAACGGTTGCCCAAGTTTTTCCGCCGTCGTGACTTTTCAGAAAGCCGCCCACTTCGACCGCGGCATAAATAGTTTCGGCGCGGCGCGGATCGAAGGCGAGGCTTTTGACGTGCGCCTGATGCGGCGGGCCGGGGAAGGTCCACTGCTCGACGCCCGGCACCTGTCGCAGCCCCGCGAACTCGGCCCAGTTTTTTCCCAAGTCGTCGCTATAAAATAGATGGGCCGGCTGCGTTCCGGCATAGAGCCGGGGCCGTCCGCCGACCGGCTGCGCAGCGAGCGTGTATATTTCCCGCCCGCCGATGCCCTGGTCTCGCCTCTCCCAGCTCTTGCCGAAATCTTGGCTGGCAAAGAGAGCTTCGCCGTAGGTGCCGGCGAAGAGCATGCGGCTCGACGGCTCAAACAGGATCGCGCTGATATGCTCGCCGGGCAAAAATCTCTGCTGTGGACTCCATGAAGCGTCTCGCCGCGCGAAAGCAAAAATGCCATCGACCGTCCCGACCAGCAGCGTGTCGCTCGGCGACTCCCCTACCGTGGTCGTCTGACCACCAGGCGATAAACAGATGAACATAGGCCCGCCCTCCTTTCGGCTTCCGAAGTGTCCCCAAATGACGGTCTAAGTTACCCGGCTCTGTTGCCGTTGGTCAAGAGGGGAACAAGTTGACAACAACACCGCCGGCCAGGGGGTCTCTCGG
Organism: Binatia bacterium; assembly: GCA_041483675.1. Taxonomy (GTDB): domain Bacteria; phylum Desulfobacterota; class Binatia; order UBA9968; family UBA9968; genus 2-12-FULL-60-19. The sequence goes on along the minus strand of JBGPGE010000090.1, from coordinate 8,180 downwards.
AGGGCCGATGCGTAGGACGAGAAGATGCAAGCGTAGGGAAGATCGACTCTCAACCCTTTGGGGCAGCGTAACAACGACGTATCGCATCGGCCCGGAGAGAGATTCCCTGGCCGGCTGACGCTAGACACGCCTTTTTCAGCGGCCTGGCTAGACGTTGAAGCGGAAGTGGATGATATCGCCATCCTGGACGGAGTAGTCCTTGCCTTCGAGGCGGAGCTTGCCCGCTTCGCGGCATTTCGCCTCGCTGCCGTAGCGGATAAAATTGTCGTACGCCACGACCTCGGCGCGGATGAAGCCGCGCTCGATGTCGCTGTGAATCTTTCCCGCCGCCTTGCGCGCGACGGTGCCGCGGGCGATCGTCCAGGCTTTGACCTCGTCTTCCCCCGTCGTAAAAAAGCTGATGAGATCGAGCAGCGCGTAAGAGGCGCGGATGAAGCGGTCGCGCGCCGCCTCAGCGATCCCCAGCTCCCCCAAAAAAGCCTGCCGGTCCTTCTCGTCCAACTGCGCGACCTCCATCTCGACCTTCGCCGAGAGGCAGAGGCCGGGTAGCTGCAGCTTGTCGAGCTCCGCTTTGTGGGCGTCGGCGAGTTCTTTCCCCGCCCGCTCTTCCGCGACGTTGAAAAGCGCGATCACCGGCTTGCGACTCAAAAAGCCGAAGCCCGCAAGCAGCGCCTCTTCGTCCGCGCTGAAGCTCAACCGCCTCAGGCTCTCTTCGCCTTCGAGCGCTTGCAGGCAGCGCGCGAGCGCCTCCCCCTCGCGCTCTCTCCCCTTCTCCTTCTTGAGCCGCCCGAGGCGGTTCTCCACCATGCCCAGGTCCGCGAGAATCATCTCCGTCAACAGGTCGCGCAGATCTTTGAGCGGCTCCGATGCGCCGTCGAAGTCGCCGAGCACCAGCGCCATCGCGTCGACCTCCTTCATCTGCGCGAGCAGCGCGGCGTTGGCTTTGAGCTTCTCCTGGCTCTGCGAAGCGGGAAAGTCGGTGAAGCGGATCTCGGCATAGGTGGTTTTCTTCGGCTGGAAGATCGCCGCCAGACGGTCGATGCGGGCGTCGGGCACTTTGGTCACGCCTAGGTGACTCTCCGTCTTTTCGCCCTGCCCCGACTCCGCGTGCAGCCCCGTCAGGGCGTTAAAGATCGTCGTCTTGCCGGAGCCTTGGTGCCCGATCAAACCTACTTTCACGTCTCCTCCTCCGCCATTTGCCTGAATCGCATGAAAAACTAATCAAGGATAGTGGAAGACCGAGGCCGCCGCAAGCAGCACGGCGTGGGTTGTCGAAGAATTCTGTGCTATAACGCCCTGAGTTTGCGCGAAGCGAGGACTCGACACGATATCCATGGGTACAATTGAACCGGCGGGCGCCTCCGGGGGCGAGGTCCGACAGCCCAGCGTCGCGCGCAGCGCGGGGATCGTGAGCCTTGCGATCGTGGCGAGCCGCGTGCTCGGCTTGGTGCGCGATCAGATTTTCGCGGCGCTGTTCGGCGCCAACCTGCAATACGACGCCTTTCTCACCGCCTTTCGCGTTCCGAATCTGTTCCGCGATCTCTTCGCCGAGGGCGCTCTCTCGGCCGCCTTCGTGACAACCTTTTCGCAGGTGCTCGCGACCAAAGGCGACGCCGATGCCTTTCGCCTGTCGAACCGGGTCACGACGGCGTTGATGCTCCTGTTGACTGTCCTCTGCGCGATCGGGTGGATCGCCGCGCCGTCGATCGTCCGCCTGCTCGCGCCGGGATTTTTCGAGGTGCCGGGCAAGGCGGAGCTGACGATTCATCTCACGCGGGTCATGATTCCGTTTTTGCTGTTCATCGCGCTGGCGGCGCAGGCGATGGGGATTCTCAACGCGCGCCACCGCTTCGGCGTCCCGGCGCTCGCGTCGGCCTTCTTCAATATCGGCTCGATCCTGGGCGGGCTTTTCCTGGGCTACGTCGCCGGGCCGATCATCGGTCTCGGTCCGATCGAGGGAATGGCTTACGGGACGCTGCTCGGCGGCTTGCTGCAATTCGCGGTGCAGTGGCCGAGCCTCAGGCGCGCCGGCTTCCGCTATCGTCCGGCGCTCAGCTTCACGGACCCCGGCGTCCGGCAGATCCTGCGCCTGATGGGACCGGCGGTGATCGGCGTCGCGGCGGTTCAGGTCAACGTTTTCGTCAACAGCAATTTCGCCTCGTCGATCATCGATCCCTCGACGGGCGCCGTCGGCAACGGGCCGGTCTCCTGGCTGAACTATGCCTTCCGCTTCGTGCAGTTTCCGATCGGCGTCTTCGGCGTCGCGATCTCCACCGCGACTCTGCCGATGATTTCAGGGAGCATCGCGCGCAAGGAGATCGGCGAGTTTCGCCGGACGCTGGCGCACTCGCTTGCGCTGGTCTTTCTCCTCTGCATTCCCTCCGCCGCCGGACTGGCGGCGCTGGGCAAGCCGATCGTCGGCCTGATCTTCGAGCATGGCAAATTCACGCCCCTCGACACCGCGCAGACCGCGAGCGCGCTGGCGGCCTATTCGGTCGGCCTGGCCGGATACGCCGCGATCAAGGTGCTCGCGCCGGCCTTTTACGCGCTCGATGACTCGCGCACGCCGATGCTGATCAGCCTCGGCTCGATCGCGGTCAACTATGTGATGAATTCTCTGCTGGTGGGCCCGCTCGGCCACGTCGGTCTGGCGTTTTCCACCTCGGCCGTCGCGCTCGTTAACTTCGCCCTGCTCCTCTTGCTCATGCGGCGCAAGCTAGGGCGACTGGAAGGACGCCGGCTGGCGTGGAATGTCCTCAAGATCTCGCTCGTCTCAGCGCTCATGGCGGCGGTAGCGTGGCTCGTGAGCGTCGAGCTCTCCGCTCATCTCCCGCTCGGCCGCTCCGCGCTCTATCTGGCGCAGGTCGTCGCCGCCATGGGCGTGGGAGCGGTCGTTTTCTATTTTGGCTGCCGGCTGCTTCGGCTCGCGGAGCTGGATGAGGCGATCAACGCCGTGGCCGGACCGCTGCGCCGGCTGTTGCGACGCGGGGCATCACCTCGCCGCCCATAGCGCCTTGAGGAAGCCCTCCTTCGACAGCTCGCCGACAATGCTGTTGTCGAAGAAATCGGACGGGCGGGCCTGGCGAGCGCGCGCGTCGGTTTTGGCCAGTTCGTTCAGCATGACTTGGATTCCCGCTTCGGCCGGGCTGCCTTCTTTCTCAATCGCCTGGTAGGCCTCGTCATAGCTGGCGGAGAGCACCTGCGGGTCCGTGATCCGGGTATATTTGCTGAGCGCCTTCATCGTCTCTTCCTTGCTGCGATAGAGCTCTCGAACGCCTTCGAGGTAACCCATCGTAAAGGCCTTCAGCAAGGGCCGGGACTCGTTGCGCAACGAGCTTTCCATCACGTCGCCGGCCTGGTGTTGGATGGTGACGCCGAGCTTGATGATCTCGCTCGCGGGAATCAGTGTCTTCATGCCGGCGTTCCTTGCCATGATGCTTTCCGGAGCGGAGAGCGTCGTTCCCTGGATCAATCCCTTGGTCAGCGCCGCCAACCGGTTTTGCGTGCTGCCAAGCTGCATGATGGTGTAGTCCCTTCCCTCTTCCAGCCCCAGCTTGCCGAGCAGCATCACCGTCGCGGTGTAAGAAGAGGAGCCGATCCGGGTCACGGCGATTCTCTTTCCCCTGAGGTCCATCGGACTCTTGAGATCAGGCGTGGAAAAAAAGGGATTCGGATAGTAGTTGACCATGCCGAGGAATATCTTCACCGGCGCGCCTCTGAGTCTCGCGTTGAGGACGGAGCTGCCGTCGGCGACGAGGATCTTGGTTTCGCCGCCCAGCAGCGCCTGCATCCCGAGGGTCCCGCTGGGAATGTAGATCGTCTCGACGTCCAGGCCGTGCTTGAGAAAAAAACCCCTCTCCTTGGCAACCCATAGAGGAGCGGTGAGGACGTTGAGGGCGCTGTGCACCACCGTGACTTTTTCGGCGGCCGAGAGCAGAGGGCCGCTGAGCGGCAGGCTGAAGAGCAACGCGAGGAAAAAAACCGACCTCGGACGGCGGCGCCGCCGAGGCCGGTTTTCCTTTTTATCGTGAGCCGATATTGGCGCGTGCCGAATTATGACGCGCTTGTCTTCCATCGGAATTTTTCCCCCGTCAGAGACTCACCCACGCTATCAAACACGCGGGCAGCAAGCCAGCCCAGCCGATGAGCCAATAGTTGATAGGCCGAAGCTCGCGGCCGGCCCGCTGCAATCGTCGCAGCAGATAATCCGTGGCGATGACTCCCAGCAGGCCCGCCACCGAAGAAAACAGCGCGCGCGGCGGCAGCGGTGTGTCGGCGCCCGGCGCAGTAGCGGATGGAAGCAGAGAAAGAAACGCGACCAGCCACGCCGGAAACAGTCCCGCGATTCCCAGGAGCCAGTACTGCTGCGGCTTGCATTCGGGCTTCTTCGCTTGCAGATAGAACACCCCTACGCCGGTTGCCACGATACCGACGACTCCGATAATTGCAGATGCCATAGATAACGTACCGCCTACTCTTTGAAGCCCAGCTCGCGGCGCACGATTTTTGCCCCATCGACCATAGCCTTCAGCTTCGGAAGCGCGACCCAGCGCGGCGTGGGATTAAAACCGCAGTCGGGATTGATCCAGAGCTTTTCCGCCGGGACATATTTGAGCGCAGCGCGGATCCGCCCGGCCACATCTTCCGGCGTCTCGATGTAAAAAGACTTCTGGTCGATCAGCCCGGCGCCCAACTCGCGATCGGCGCCGATCTCCTTGCACAACTCGATCTCCGCCATCTCCCGGTTGGCGAATTCCAGGACGAACTGGTCGGCCTTGGCCGCCAGGAGATCGGGGAAAAGACCGCGGTACGTCCGCTTCACCAGGGGACGGCCCCGGTGATTGCCGAAGCAGATGTGCATGGCGATTTTGGCTTTCACGCCGTCCACCGTGGCGTTGAAGATTTGCGCCATCTCTTTGCCGTCTTTGTGAAGCTCGCTGAAGGCCGGTTCATCGACCTGAATAAAATCCGCTCCGGCCGCGGCGAGCGCTTTCAGCTCCTTGTTGATCAGGCCGACGAAGTCCCACGCGAGCTCCCTCTGGTCTCTGTAGCCGCTCTTGATCCGCACGCCGGAGGCAAACGTCGTCGGGCCGGTAAAGGTCGCCTTGATCGCCCCGGTCGCGTGAGTCTTGAGATAGCGGAACTCATCGACCACGCCCAGTCCTTGCGGCGCTGAGATTTTTCCCACGACTTCGTAACTCTCACGCGTGTCGTAGCCCTGGTCCCCCAAACTTCGCTCCGGCGGCAGCATGTCGATCCCGTTGATTCGCCTCAAGTAGGTCCGAAAGAACGAACCCAAGCGCCGCATCTCGCCGTCGGTGATGACGTCGACACCCGCGCGCTCTTGATCCAGTATCGCGATATCCGTCGCCGTATCCAGCGCCTCGTCGACGTCCCTTTGGCCCAGCTTCTTGGCCTCCGCCTCCTGCCGCACGAGATACCACCAGCTCATCTTCGCGTGGCTTCCGACAACTGAAGTGGGAAGAAGAGGAAGCGTTGTCTTCATGGCGCGGCCCTCCCGGCGCGTTATATCGTTAAGTCCAGCTAATCGAACGGCATCCGCGCTTGTTTGTCAACCCGAGCGAATTTGACAAGAACGCCTTGAACCCTTTGAACCTCTTGAACAATCTGAACCGGCCGCATGGTATTGCAGCCCGTGGAACTTTCGGAGTACGCTGGTTGTCAAAATGGAGAGGTTCACGACTATGGCTCAATTCATTTTCGCGCTCTTTGTGATGTTAATGCTGCCGTTGCGCGCTCCCGCCCAGGACGCGGACGGAAAGACCAGGCCTCCATCGGTGACGGTAAACGGAGAGGCTTTGGTTTCCGTCGAACCGAATCAGGCGGAGATCGACATCGGCGTCGTCACCCAGGCGAAGACGGCGCCCGCGGCGGGACAGGAGAACGCGGCGAGGCTCTCCAAGGTGGTCGCCGAACTCAAAAAGCTCCTTGGTCCCGGCGACGAGCTTAAGACCACCGGCTACTCTCTCAGCCCCAATTATCGCTACCCGCGAGAAGGCGGCAGCCCGGAGGTCACGGGTTACACCGCGACGAATATTGTGCGCGTGACCACCGGCTCGCTGCCAAGCGTGAGCAAATTCATCGACGCCGCCATGCAAGCCGGCGCCAACCAGATGCAGCGGCTGCTCTTTACGCTGAGAGACGAGGAGGGCGCGCAACGGGAAGCCCTGCGGATTGCGACGACGAAAGCGAAGGCCAAAGCGGAAGAAGTCGCGCGCGCGCTTGGGCTTAAGGTCGTGAGAGTGCTTTCCGTCACGGAAGGCGAGCGAAGTTTCCGCCCGGTCATGCTCGAGACGTCGCGGGCGCGCGCGGCAGAGATGCAAGCTCAAACGCCGATCGAAATCGGCACTGTCCAGCTCCGCTCCACCGTCACGCTGACGGCGGAAGTGGGGCGGTAGCGGTCAGACGCCTCGGAAGCCTAAGAGACAGCACCGCCCGCCTGGGGGTCTCTCGTAGTAGGGCCGACGCGTGGGACGAGGAGAGGCAAGCGTAGCTCAGAGATACTCTCAGTTCCTGGGAGCAGCGTAACATCGACGTATCGCGTCGGCCCGGAGAGAGATTCCCTGGCGGGCTGACGGTAGATAGGCCTTTTTCAGCGGTCTGCCAAGTGCTTGGCGAGGAAGTCCGCGATCAGCGGCCGATAGCGGAACGGCATGTTGTTGCAGACGTGGTTGCCGCCTTCGAGCACGACCATCTCCTTCAGCCCTGAGGCCTCGGCGTAAATTCGCTTGGGCTGGTCGAGCGGGACGAAATCTTTGGTCCCGTGAACGATCAACAGCGGGCAGCGGATCTTCGGCGCCAGCCCTTCGAGCGTGCAGCGACGGTGCAAATCGGCAAGCTCCTTTTTATCGTAGATCTTCCAGATGTGCGCGATACGGGCGAACTCGAACGGATCGTCGAAGCGGTTGAGCGAGCGCGTGCGGTCGTACATGCCGCCCGAGAGCGTGCAGGCCTTGATCCGCTCGTCGCACGCGGCCGAGCGCGGTCCGAGATAGCCGCCCATGCTCGGGCCGAAGACACCGAGCCGCTTCGCGTCCACTTGCGGTAGTTTTCCCAAATAGTCGATCACCGCCGAGGTCGCGCGCTCGAATTCGACGATGATGCCGCCTTGAAACCAGCTCTCACCCTGACCCGGACCGTCGAAGGTAAACGTCGCCAGACCCCGCCGAATAAAAACATCTTCCATCGTCCGCGCTTCTTCTTTGGTCGATTCGAGGCCGGAGATGATCACGACGACCGGCGGCTTCTTCGCCGTCGCCGGCACGCGCAGGTAAGCGGGCAAGCGAAAATGATCGAACCGCACTTCGTGACGCTCGGCCGGCGGGTTGAGATAAGGCGCGGCCTTCGCGTAGCATTCCACTCTCTTCTTGTGCGCCGGCACGTACTGCTCCATGTCGTCGGGTGAGTTGTTGCACGCGAAATGATAGGCCATGGCCGCGAGGACGTAGGCGTCGGTCGCGCTCTCGCGGTTGCCCTTGGCTTCCTGCTCGCGCGCGAACTCCTCGTGCCCCGCCGCCGTCACCGACCACTCACGGCACCAGTCCTTCCAGACGCGAATCCGCGCGCTGGTGGTGACCAGGTCGTTGTAGTCGATTCCCTGGACGACCATCCGCGGCGCCCATGTCTGGAGAACGTGATCGACGGTCGGATCGGGATGTTTGGCAAGCATGGGGTGGTCTCCTTGTCGAAGCACCGCAATACAGCTTCGAGTGCCAAGTCTCGAAACAAAAGTCCGAGAATCGAAAACTCAAAACTAAAAACTCAAAATTAAAAACTTTATATCAGTCCGCGCAGCTCCCGATCTTGGTCGCTCCGCCCGCTGCTTTCAACGCTTCCTCGCCGAGCGAGATATCGACCACCTGCTCGTAGGTCGGCCGCTTGTCCGCCTGAATGTCGCCGTTCTCGATGCCGTTCTGTATCGACCACTCGGTTCGGTCCTTGGAAAAACCGGTATTGACGCTCCAGACGCAATTCTTGAGCAGGTAGTCGTAAGAGAAGCTGACCGCCTCCGCCGGTTTCTTGGTCGCGTCGACCATGATCGGAATGACCTTCTCCTTCTGCGTGTAGATCGCGCGGTTGGCCTCGATCAAGGCGATCGCCACGTCGCGCACGAAAGCCCGGTCTTTAGCCAGCAAGCTCTCCGCCGCGCCGTAGGCGTT
>JBGPGE010000089.1:0-17781 GCA_041483675.1 Binatia bacterium | reverse complement strand
GCCGGCGCTTTTGGCGATCGACTTGTACAATCTGGTTTTCGAAGGAGGGGCGCGCCCGGTGCGCGAGGTCGTCAAGGAATTTCCCAGCGCGTGCGGCGTTCACGCGTGGAACGCGATCGGGCCGATTCAAGAATTATTCGCCGCGGCGCGCTCCGCCGGCCTGCCCGTCATCTACACGACGACGGAGACGCGCCAGGCGGCCAAGCCCGCCCGAGTGCACGCTACCAACCGGAAGGTTGCCAAGGTCGATCCGCGCGCGTACGAGATCTACGACGCCTTCAAGCCGGAGCCGGGCGATTTGATTATTTACAAGGAACGCGCGAGCGGTTTCTTCGGCACACCGCTGTCGGCGCACCTGACGATGCTCGGCGTCGATAGCCTCATCGTCTGCGGCGAGACGACGAGCGGCTGCGTGCGCGCGAGCGTGGTCGATGCCTACTCGAACGGCTTCCACACGGTCGTGGCGGAAGAGTGCGTTTTTGATCGCAGCCTGCTCTCGCATAAAGTCTGCCTGTTCGACCTGCACCACAAATACGCTGACGTCATGCACCTCGAAGAGGTGCTGCGGCACTTCGGTCCGGCGGCGGCGAGGCAGGCGCTTTGAACGGCGTCGCGCATAGACGTCCAAAGTTCGATGCACCTCACACGACGCGCCTTCCTTAAATTAGCCGGCCAAGCCGGCCTTGCCGTTCCGTTTGCCCTCGGCCCGTTCGGCTGCGCGATGCAAATCGCACGCGGCTTCGACGCCGATACGGGTCTATGGCTTGGATGCGTAGCGGGCGATGTGACGCCGGACGGCGCGGTCGTCTGGCTCCGCGCCGAAGCGGGCGACGCGGTCTCGCTTCAATACGGCAGGGAGCCGAATCCTGATTCCTTCGCTTCGACCGAGTCGGCATGGGTCGCGAGCGAGTCCGATTATACGGCGAGAATTGTGCTGAGCGGACTCGATCCCGCCACGACTTACTACTATCGCGCCGCGGTCGCCGGGAAAAGGCCGGGGCCGATCGCGCGATTTCTCACGGCGCCGGCACCGGACGATCTCGCAGTCGTGAAGTTTTGTTTCGGCGGCGACACACGCGAAAGTTACAAGCCGTTTACCATCATGGACGCGGTGCGCGTCAAACAGCCGGATTTCTTCATTCATCTGGGCGATACCATTTACGCCGACCGCGGCGGTGCGGCCTCCGAACTCTCCGAGTTCTGGGCGAAGTATCGCGGCAACCGCGACGACGCGGCGAGCCAAAGGCTGTTTGCGGAAACCAGCGTCTACGTAATCTGGGACGACCATGAAGTCGAGGATAACTATGAAGGGCATCATCCGCTGGCGGCGATCGGGTGGAGAGCCTTCTTTGATTACTGGCCGGTGCGGCGCAACGCCGCCGAGCCGGATCGAATCTATCGTTCGTTTCGCTGGGGAAAGGCGCTTGAGTTTTTTCTTCTCGACACCAGGCAATACCGCGACCACGCGCAGGGGACAATGCTCGGGGCCCAACAGAAGGAATGGCTTTTTGACTCCCTCGCGGCTTCATCCGCCATTTTCAAAATCATTGGGACGGGCGTGCCTTTTTATGGCGGAGGCCGGGACCGGTGGGACGGCTATCCGCGCGAGCGAGCGGAAGTATTGAGATGGATCAAGGAGAAAAATATCAAAGGCGTCGTGTTTATCAGCGCCGACCTCCATTCCGCGGCCGTGACGCGAATCCGTGACCTTCGGAGACTGAAAGAGATTGGGACCGGACCTCTCGCCGCGCCGTTGAACGCTTTTGGGATAGGCTACTCCACCAGGTCCGAATTTTTCTCGAATAAAGCGTTTAACTACGGCATGATCACCATCGACCCCACGTCATCGCCGCCTCGGATGCTGGTGGAAATCCTCGATGAGAAAAATGAAAGTCTTTACAAAAGCACGATCGACGCGGTGTGAGCGATCAACGTTCAGCGAATGCGGATTCCCTCACCCTCGCTCCTTCGACTTCGCTCAGGACAGGCCTCTCCCAGAGGGAGAGGGAAGGGGCGAGGGTTTTTGTCGGCGCTCGATCGCTTCGGGGTTGATGGCGCGGATGAGTTTTCCTTCCATGTAGCTCAAAATATTCTCCACGGCGTTTTCGGCAAAGCCGCGAAAGCCGGCGTCGGTCGGCCAGCCGAGGTGGGGCGCGAGGACGACGTTGTCGAGCTTCGTTAACGGGCTTGTTTTCGGCAGCGGCTCTTCGACAAAGACGTCGAGCGCCGCACCGGCGATCGCTTTCTCCTGTAAAATTTCGGCGAGCGCATTTTCATCGACGATCGCGCCGCGCGCCGTGTTGATGAGATAGGCGCTTTTTTTCATCAGACGCAGACGGCTCTCATCGACAAGCCCCTTGCTTTGATCGGAAAGCTTCAGATGCACGGAGACCACGTCGCTGCCGCGCAATACGTCTTCGAGTGTCATGTAAGTCGCGCCGGATTTCTCCGCTCGCTCCGGCGTCAGCGTCGGTCCCCACGCGACGACCTTCATGCCGAAGGCGCGGGCGATCTGGGCCACTTCCGCGCCGATCTTGCCGAGCCCCAGGATGCCGAGCGTTTTTCCCTTGAGAACGTAGCCCAGGACCAGCGGCCATTCGCCGCGCCGCATGGCCGCGTCGCTCTCGGGGATACGCCGCATGACGGCGATCATGAGACCGAAGGTGAGCTCGGTGACGCTGTTGCCGCCCGGCGCCAGCGTGACGACGATTCCGGCGGCGGTCGCCGCTTCCATATCTATGTGGTAGGCGTGATTGCCCGTCTGGGCGATGAGTTCGAGGTCGGTCAGGGCGCTGAGCAGCGGCGCGGGAAACTTTGTTCGCTCGCGGATCGGGATGATCGCCTGCGATCCGCGCAGCGCCTGAATCAATTGCTCATTGGACGAGAATTTTTCCGTGCGGATTCGAACTTCGGCTTTCTCGCGGAGCCGCGCGATCGCGGGCGAAGCTTCGAAGGCTCGCTGGTAATCGTCGAGGACGGTGACTTTCATATCGTGGCTCGCGCTCGTTGCTCGTGCTCGTGACGGACACGAACCACGATCACGAACACGTTTTTTTCTAAAGCACCGCGATCCCGTTGATCTCGATCAGGTAATCCGGGTGCGCGAGGCCGGTGATGATGACGAGCGTGCTCGTAGGAGCATTCTTGAGCTTGTTGTAGTATCCCATACGGACGCGATTGTAGCCCTCGCGGTTTTTCCTGTCGGTGATGTACGTCGTCGTCATCACCAGGTCGTCGAGCGAGCCGCCGGCTTCCTCCAACACTGCGATGATGTTCGTATAGACTTGGCGCGTCTGCGCTTCGATATCGCCCTTGCCGACGACGTTGCCGTCTTTGTCGGAAGCGGTCTGCCCGGCGATGAAAAGGAGCTTGCCGCCGTCGGCGAGAATTCCCTGAGAGTATCTCGGTCTTGGATCGGACAACGCCTTGGGCTGGATCACTCTTGTGGCCATCGTATTTCCTTCCTGTTTCGATCTTTGATTTAATCCAAAATCCAAAATCGAAAATCCAAAATTTATTTCGTGGGATACCTCTTTGCCATCTCGTTGAAGAAGCCCTCTTTCTCCAGTTCCTGAAGAAAAGTCAAATCGACAAACTGCTCCGGTTTGAAGTTCTTCGCCTTGGGCAGCTGCGGCGCGAGCACGTCGAGCATGAACTGAATCCCCTTCAGCGTCGGGTAGGGTTTTTTGGGAATCGACTTGATATAGGCGTTGTAAGAATCTTCGAGGACGTTGGGATCGCTGGTGCGCATGTACTTGGCGAAAACCCGCTGGGTTTCTTTTTTGTTGGCGTAAGCGAAGTAGATCGCTTCGACAAATCCCTTAAGCGCCGACTTCACGACCTCACGGTTAGCGGCGATATAAGCGGTGGAGGTGGCAAGGCCGTTGCCCTGCACTTCTACGCCGAGATCGCCCACTTGCACGAGTTCGCTGAGCCCCGCTTTGCGCGCCAGGGGCGCCGCGGAGGTCGCCAGGAACGTGGCATCGACATAGCCTGAAGTGACCGCGGCGATGCGCTCAGGATCGAGCCCGGCTGGAAGGAGGGTAAATTCCTTCAAATCGGCGTTCAAATGGCGCGCTACAATGATAGCGGCATAGTGCGTCGATGAATTAAAACCGGTAATGCCCAATCGTTTGCCTCGGAGTTGTTCCAACTGGGTGATGCCGGGCCGGGTGAAGATGATGAAATCGTATTTATTTTCGACCGCTGCGACGAGCACTATGTTGTGGCCCTGGATGGTTGCTTGAACCACGGTGCCGATGTTGACGATCGGCGGATCGCCGCTGACCAGCGCCTGAGTGGCCACCTGCCCGCCGCGAAAAAGAATCGGCTCCACTTCCAACCCGTACCTATTGAAGATGCCCGTTTCCCTGGCGATCCACACGTTGCTCTGGCGAAAGCTGAGCGAGGGATAGCCGATCTTGATTCGCTTGAGCGTTTGGGGGTCGGCGGCTGTTGCCCGACCGTATTGCCATAGAGCCAGTAGGAGGAACAGGAGCAATGTTTTTTTCATGGCATGCCTGTGAGTCATTACTTTGTCGGATACCTCTTCGCCATCTCGTTGAAGAAGCCTTCCTTCTCAAGGTCTTGAAGGAAACTCAGGTCGACGAACTGCTCCGGCTTGGCGTTCTTCGCCTGAGGCATCGTCGGCGCCAAAAGGTCGAGCATATACTGGATTCCCTTGAGCGTTGGATAGGGTTTCTTGGGAATCATCTTTACATAGCCCTGGTACGATTCTTCGAGGACGTCGGGGTCGTTCGTGCGCATGTATTTTGCAAAGACCTTCTGCGCCTCTTTCTTGTTCGCGTAGATAAAATAGATCGCCTCGACGAATCCTTTGACAGCGGACTTCACCGTCTCCCGGTTGCCGGCGATATAAGCCCGAGAGGTCGCGAAACCGTTTCCCTGCACCTCGACGCCAAGATCGGCGATCTGGAACAGCTCGTTGAAACCGGCCTTTCTGGCCGGGGCGGACGACGACGAAGTAAACATGGTGGCGTCGATTTTGCCGGCCATGAGCGCCGCGAGTCGTTCCGCGTCGGGCCCTCCGGGAACCAGCACGACGTCCTTATTGGGCTCCAGATTGAGGTGCTTAAGCAGCATATTGGTAGCGTGGTGTGTCGCCGCGCCGAACCCGCTGATGCCGAATTTCGTTCCTTTGAGCTGCTCCAGCTTGGTGATTCCCTGGCGGGCGAAGACAATCTGGTCGTACTTCGTCTCCACGGCCGCGACCAGCACCAGGTTGTAGCCGGACAAATTGGCCTGCACGACCGTGCCGATGTTCACGATGGGCGGGTCGCCCGCGGCCAGGGCCATCGTGGCCACCGTCCCGCCGCGAAGAAAAATCGGCTCCACCTCGAGGCCGTACTTTTTGAACAGCCCCATCTCCCTGGCGACCCAAACGTTGCTCTGCCGGAAGCTGAGCGACGGATAGCCGATGCGGATTTTCTTAAGCTCCTGGGCGGGCAGCTCGCCGAAAAAACCAAACTGCATGAGCAGGCTTAGCATGGTAATTCTCAAAAACGTTTTCATGTTGAACCACCTCTCGTTGGGTTGATATTGAGTCTCGCAAAAACGTTATTTTAACAGCTTATTTGAATCCGGCCAACTTCTGCGCCTCTTCGATCAGCGAATTGTCCACGAATTCAGTGTAGGCCGGCACCTTCTTGCCCTTGTACGTTCCCTCCTTCGCGCGCAGCTCGATGGTTTTTTCCATGGCGACTTTGCTGACCGCGCCGCCGCGGGGGAACGGCTGGAACTCTTCGACCAGGTACTTGTAATCCTGCTCGGCGCTGTCCCGTTTGCTCTTCAGCACCTTCATATGGATCGCGATCGCGTCCTCTTTATTTTTGCGGTCGTAGAGCCATTGGGTCGCCTCGATCATGGATTTCAAATAACGCACAACTTCGCTGCGGTGGGACTTCACGTAGTTCATGTGCGCGAAGTCGACGGTAAACTGGATCGGTCCCAGAATCTCGTGAAAGGTAATCAGTTTATTGAAGCCGTCCTGCAACGCCATGAAGTTGAAGGGCGGTCCCATAAAGGTGGCGTGGACCGAGCCGCCCTTTAACGCGGCGTATCGTTCCGGGGAGGTGCCGACCACCAGATATCTATAATCGCCCTCTTTCAGTTGATAGGCCTTGAGCAGGACCTCTTCGATCATATTCGTCGTGCCGCCGGTCAAGGTGCTGACGCCGATGATTTTGCCTTTCAGATCGGCGCCGCTTTTGATCTCGGGACGGGCGACGAAGTCGTAAGGTATCTTTTCCATGTTGCCGCTGATGATCCTGACGTTGGCGCCGCGCTCGATGCCGCCGATGACGTAGTCCGGATTGATCCGTCCCAGAGGAACGGTCTCGCTCAGCACGGCGCGGGTGGTATTGGTCGCGCCCTGGATGATGATGACCTCCAGGTCGATGCCGTTTTTCTCCAGCATCTTTCGTTGTTGCGCCACGTAGACCGGCCAGCTCGAAGCCGTGTGGCCGCTCTGGACGAAGCGGACCTTGCTCGGTTTCGTGTCCGCGGCAAAGAGGAAAGTAGGCAGTAGGCAGAAGGCAGTAGGCAACAAAAAGACAAACACCGCAAGCGTTATCCGGCGATAGTGCATAGAACCTCCGTTTCCACTACTCCAACACTCCAGTACTCCGTCACTCCGTTCCTCGCTACAGCCTGGCGAATCCGCCGGCGGCCTTAACCTCTTCCTCGATCTGCTTCCAGACCACGTTCTCCAGCTCCACGAAACGATGGTCCGACTTTATATCGAGATTTCTAGGGCGCGCAAGCGGGACCGGGAATTCCGAGCGCACGCGTCCCGGCCGATGGCTGAAGACGATCACGCGGTCGGAAAGCAGGATCGCCTCTGAAATCATGTGGGTGATGAAAATAACCGTTTTTTTCGTTTGCGACCAGATGCGCAGCAATTCGAGCTGCATGAAGATGCGCGTCTGAGCGTCCAGGGCGGCGAAGGGTTCGTCCATCAAAAGAATTCTCGGATTTACCGCCAGGGCGCGCGCCAGGTTGATGCGCTGCTGCATGCCGCCGGAGAGCTGATGGGGGTAATGGTTTTCGAAGCCGGAAAGCCCGACGAGATTCAAATAATGGCGCGCGGCCTCTTCCGCCTCCTTGGAGGATTTTCGTCCTTCCAGACCCAGCAGGACGTTTTTCAAGCTCGTGCGCCAGGGCAGGAGCGAGGCCCCTTGGAAAACAAAGCCCATGACAAGATCGTTGTCGGCGCCGGACTGCTCCTTGCCGTCGAGGAAGATCTGGCCCGACGAGGGCGGCATGAGGCCGTTGACGACGCGGAGCAGGGTGGTTTTTCCGCAGCCGCTCGGCCCGACGATGCTGACGAATTCCCCCTCTTTGACGCTCAGGTTGACGTTGTTGAAGATGACGAACGGCTCCTGGCCTCCAGTGGAGACTTCTTTCGTAAGATTTCTGAGTTCGAGCACGGGTCCGGCCATAAGTTATTTTACCGGAAGCTCCTTTCTCCAGGGGCTGGCCAGACCTTCGACGACTCTAAGCAGTTGAAAGCCGAGAATGCCGAGAAGGGCGAAGACGGCCACGCCGACAAACAAAATGGGAAGATTCAGTGTTTGGCCCGCAAAAAATATCAGATAACCCAGGCCCTCCGTCGCGCCGAACCACTCGGCGATCGCCACGCCGGTGAGCCCCCGGCCCACCGCCAGTCTCAGGCCGGCCAGGATGAAGGGAACCGAGGCGGGCAGGAGAATTTTCAAGAACAGGCTGCGGCGCGAGAGCCGGAAAGAGCGGCCCACCTCCACGAAGTCCCGGCTCACCACCCGCATGCCGTAGAACGAGTTGATGAGAATGGGAAAGACGCAGCCCAGGAAGACGATAATGACTTTCGCCGTGAGATCGATGCCCAACCAGAGCAGGATGACGGGGGCGAAGGCGATGCGCGGGGTCGTGTAAAGCGCGGTCATCCAGGGATTGACGTAGTCTCTCACCACCGGACTGAGCGCCATCAGAAAACCGATCGGCACCCCGACCACGGTGGCGAGAACCATGCCCTGAAGGAAAATCCATGAGCTGGCGTAAAGATGAGGATAAAGATCGCCCGTGACGAACAGCATCTCATAGGCTTTGGCGATCACGACCAGCGGGGAAACCAGCAGCGCCGCGTCGTTGACGATATAGGTTGCGAGCGCGTGCCACAGGGCAAGGCCGCTAAGGACGGAGATGAGCTTCAACATACCGGGTCACCACTCAGCGGTCTCGCGCCAGGGAGCGAGCCTCTGTTCCGCCTTTTTGATCAGCGCGAAGCTTCCCATCCCCATTCCCGCGAGAAGGAGCACCGTCATAAAGAGCTTGGGGCTGTCCCAGGTTTCCGATGCGTCCCGCAGGAGGTAGCCCAATCCGGCGTTGGCGGCCATCAGCTCGGCGACGATCACTCCGAGCATCGCCCGGCCGACTCCCAGCCGCATTCCCGTGACGATGTAGGGGAGCGCCGCGGGGAAGCGAATCTTAACGGTGGTTTGCCAGGGACTGAGACGCAGCGAGTCGGAGAGCTCGAGCCATGTGGGGTCGATGTTTTTGATCCCCGCGGCGGTATTCAGCATGATGGCGACCGCGGTGATCTTGAACACGACGATCACCTTGGAAAGCATGCCGATGCCGAACCAGATGATGATGAAAGGCACGAAGGCGACAACGGGAATCGAGTAGAGTGTCGCGATCCACGGATCCATCACGTCGTCGAACCATTTATAACGGCCCATGAAGTAGCCGAGCAGAATGCCGATGACGCAGGCGGTGCTGAAGCCGCAGACGAATTCGAAAAGAGTCGCAGAGAGATGCTTGTTAAGCTGGCCGGTCGCGCTCAGCTCCCATAGCGTGCGGAGGACGCTGCTCGGCGGCGGAATGAGGAGCTCGTTCTCCAGCAGCAGGCGAGTTAACAGCTCCCACAGCGCGAGCCCGGCGAGAATCGAGAGCAGGCCGCGGCGGAGCTCTTTGCTAAGCAAACGCGGTTCCTTCTCTCCGCTAGCGGTAGAGTTCCGGGTCTTCACCCTTGTCTTGGGACAGGTGAATCTTGGGGGAGAGGGAAAATCGTCCGGGCCGCCCTTGCACCATAAAATCCACCGGGATGAAGCCCTGGAGCAGGGGAATGGGGAGCTGAAGCCCTCCAAACGGGCTCTTGGCATCGGTGCCGAAGGTGAACTTGTCTCCCCATAGCCCGACGGGGAGGCCTCCGCTAAGATTGACGCCGCTCGCCGAGATGCTGCCCTGAATCGGCGGCAGTTTGTTTCTTGAAGCCGGGTTTCTTTCGGTCTCGGTCATGAGTTGATGGTCGAGGATCTTCGGGTAGGCGGTGGTGGAGCCGCCGGCTTCCCGCACCAAAGTGAAGGTCGTCTCGCCGGTTCCCTTGTCTGCGGGCTTCTTCGCCAGTTGCCCGCCGGCGATCGACGAAGGCAGGTTTTTAATTCCTCCCTGACTGCCCTTCGCCCGCGTATCGACGCTCGCCATCGCCAGGTCGTAGTTTCTCGATCTCAGCGCCATTTGAAAACGCTCGCCCGTTTCCGGCTGCATGGGATAAGTTTGGCTGCGAACCCCCCACGGGGTCTGGAGGTGGAGTAAAATCTCATCCTGGCCGAGCAGGCTGATCCCGCGATCCGCCAGTTCCATGTTGTTCAAGTTGCCGTCGAAGAGCGAGGGTTTGAGCCTGAGTCCCTGGGGGCCGAACAGCTCCGGGTTCTCCATCAAAAACTGCTTGCTCATGCGCAGCCCCTGGTTTTCGACCTTGGTCAGACGGGCGAGCCGCTGCGTCGCCTCCTTGGCCGCTTCGCTCTCCGGATATTCGTCGAGGATCGCCTTTAAGTACAGCTCCTGCGCGCTCCGATCGCCGCTCTTGGCCGCCGTCTGAAGCAGGCTCTTCGCCGCCTTGTCTTTCAGATCGGCGATTTTTTTCTCGGCGGGCTGGCCGGACAGTTGATGATATTCGATCGCCTTCTCATACATTCCCTTGTCGGCGTAGGCGTCCGCCAGCACGCTGTAGACCTCCGTTGCGCTCTCGGACTCCGGGTGGTTGCGGATGTATTCCACGCCGCGATCGATCACCGTCTCGTAGGAAATCGGGTTGTTGGTGAGGACCTGGAACAGGTTGGTGCCGATGATGATCATGTTCGCGGCCGCGATCGAAGGGCCGGCGACCGGACCGCCGGTGACGAGCGTTCCCGTGGCCATCATCAGATTTTTTCTGAGAAAGTCGTCTCCCAGGAGGACGTATTTGACGGTTTTGAGCCGATGGTCCGTGCGCGCCTGTTCGAACGATCCGAGCAGGTTGTACTCCGCGCTCGAGAGCAGCGCCTCGGCCCGGCTTCTCTCATGCGGGGCGTTGGCGGCGCGCGTGACTTGGCGGAGGATTTGTTTGGCCTCCTCATGTTTGCCTTTGATCTCGAGCGCGACGGCCTCCGCGTCGCGGGCCGATGCCGCCAGCGGGCCTGTCCGGCCGGGCTCGACCAGCGCGCGGGCGCGGGCTTCGATCTGCTCGGCGTCCCTCAGCGCGAGCGCGGCGAGCAACTCCCCGACTTCCGCCGGAGCCGGCGCGCTCGCGTCTTGCGCCGCGGGCGGAACGACGGTCAACGCCCGCTGCGTCTTCTCTTCCCGCTGTTGCAATCGTTTGTTCAGCTGTTCGGCGCCGCTCTCGGCCTCGCGCGAAGAGGGATCGGTCAGTGAAGCCGACTCGTAGTGAAACGCCGCCTTGGTCCACTCGTCTTTGTCGACCGCCTCATCGGCTTTTTCCACCTGCTGCTGCGCCAGGGCGCGCCGCTTCTTCTTTTCCAGGGCATCGATCTGTTTCCGGATCTCCGGATTCTTGGGGTCGTCGGGGTAGCGCTTGAGATGCTCCTGGAACAGGGCGAGAGCCCGTCTCTCTTCGCTGGGCATGTCCGAGGAACCGAGCGCCATCAACTGCTGCACCGCGCTGTCGGCGGCGGCGCCCGCGTAGTTGCCCGTCAACACGCTCATCAGATCGACGGAGCTGAGCACGCGGTTGACCGCGTTGCCCCAACGGTTGGTCGCGCTGGTTTTGAGGAGATCGTTGGCCCGGGTCAGGTCGTCGTTCTTGATCCTCGCTTCCACGACCTGGCGGTGGCCGGGCGCGAGCGAGAAGGAGAGGGCTTTGCGCTGCGCCTCCAGGTAGGCTTCCCGGTCGGGGATCGTGTTGTTCTGTAGATCGAGGACGTATCCTGTGAGGCCGGTAGAGCCGCCGCGTTCTTTCTTCAACTGGGCGTCCCGCTCGGCAAAAAAGCGAACATGGCCGGCCAGCTCTCCATCGTTTCGTGTGAGCGCATCGATCATCGCGGCGCGGGCCCGCTTGTCGACGTCGTCCGGAAAATACTGCGGGGCGGGGGGTGGCTGGTCGAACGGATCGTATTCGGGCAGCGGATTGAGAATTCTTTCAAGCTGCTCCGCGGCGTCTTGGGCGGCAGCGCCCGCCACCGGCCCGAGACACGCGGTCAAGAAAAGAAGCAGCAGCGGTAGTTTTCGCTTGCCGGTCACCGGCTAAGCCTCCTCATCTTTTCGCTCAGCCCGCGCAGCCCCTCGATCTTTCCCTGGGCCTCGATTTTCTCTACGACCCCGTCCACTTGCGCTACCTCCGTATAAAGCCTTAGCGCCGACTTTGCAAGTTGCTCGAAGGCGCCCAGGTCGAACGACAGCCCTTCGGGGTCGTTCTGCGCCGCGTACTCCCGCGCCAGGACGACGTAGAAATCGCCGAAGTCCAACAGGTAGCGGTAATAGTTTTTGCTCTGGCGGTGTTTGGTGACAAGCTGGCTGTAACCCAGAATGCCGAGCTGATTGCCCTCTCGCAAGCGGTAGCGGTTGAACTCGACGAACATGACCTTGGCGCGGTCGATTCTCTCCTCCTCGACGCGCGCCAGGTATTCGTACGGCGTGCCCTGGTACTTGCGGATCAGCGTGTTCCAGGCCTCGACCCGGTCATCGAGCGCCTTGATGTATTCAAAGGGGTCCTGGGCGGAGACCGGCTGGTCGAGGATCTGCTTGAAGGCTTCCAGCGCTTCGACGTTCTTGGCCGCTTGCGCGCCGAGCTGCCCCTCCAGGCCGGCGACCTTGCGGTAGTGGACGAGCGCCTGGTCGTAATCTCTCAGCCTCTCGTACGCGGTCGCTTTGCTGAACCCGACGATATCGGGAAACTGCCGGGGATTTTTTTTCTCGTAGTCGTCGAGGCGAACCAGCGTCGCCTTCATCACGTTTACGCCGGTCACGTCTTTGGCGATGGGAAAGCGGTAGAGGTCGTCGCGCGACGCGCGTTGGAAGTCCTTTACGATGTCCATTAGATTGGTGGCGGGGACATACTGGGGCTCGGAGGTGATGCGGGTGGAACAGGCGCTAAGTACGAGCCCCGCCAGGAGCCACAGCGCCGGGCAGAGTGTCGAGTGTCGGGTGTCGGGTGTCGAGTTCAAGTTTTTTTCGTTGGGGGGCCTGCTTGATGGCACGGTGACCTCGATGGAGCCGGACACAACGTCGCAAACCCGGGTTGCGGCCGGTTCAAGGCGATTTTTTCCGAAGTCTCTGATTAAGTCAAGCGAAGAGACAGACCGGAAGAAATTCTTCTTGTATTACCGCGCCCAGTGATGATAAATAGCGCATCTTATGAACGTGCTCCGATTCAAGGCAAGCCCGGTTCAGTACGGGATCATGGTTCTCGGTCTCCTTCTGCTCGCCCCCGCAGCCGGGTTTGTGTTGCAGGAACCCTGGGCGCTTAGTCTGTGGCCCTGGGCGGAGCGCGAGTTGACCTATGTTCTCCTCGGGTCCATCGTTGCGGCCACGGCCGCCGGCCTTGGCCGGGTCGGCGTTGCCGCGGAATGGGGCGGGCTGGCCGCCGGAGCGCTCAGCGTCGTTATGACCGCGACCGGCGCAGCTTATTTTTTATTTCAAATGCCCGTTCACAAAAGCCAGCCGGACGTTCGACTCCATGCGTGGGCGGCTCTTTCGATCGCGCTGATCGGCGCGCTGCTCTTCGTTTGGTCCCAGCGCCGGCCCCCCGAGAGCGATTCGTCCCCGACCCCGCCCCCCGTCCTTATCTCCTACGGCGTCTTCGTCGTCCTCCTGTCTTTCGCCGGCATGGCGCTCATCATGCGAGTGTCGGGCATCTTGCCCTGGCGCTTGCGCGCCGGATTTTCTTCCGTGCTGTTGGGTTGGATTTTTGTCGGCAACGCGTTCTACTTTTTCTACGCGTTGATATTTCCCCACTGGCGCAATGCGCGCGCGCAACTGTGGAGCCTGCTGGTCTTCGTCCTGGTGATGCTTCCTTTTTATGCGGCTTACGCGGTCGAGGCGTTCTCCATTCCACGGGCGCGAACGCTGAGTCTGGCGGCTTCGCTCGTGGCGATGATCTATAGCGCCGCGCTGGCGGCGTGCTATTTGTGGCCGTCTCGATCCGCGCCTCCGCCGGGCGACGGCACGGATGCCGCGCCGGAATGACTCGACCGCGCCTCTATCCTGTTTTAATCAGCGAGTAAAACAGCACCAGTTCGTTGTTTTTGCCGGCGGCGAAATCGTGCGGCGTGCCCTTCGGAATATGGCAGATGGTTCCCCGGCGTAACGAAATCCTGCGGCCATCGATCCTGAGTCGCCCGGCGCCTTTCAGCACCTGGCAGAGCACGTCTTTGTCCCGATGTTTGATCTGCTTCGGGTCGCGCTGCTTGCTCGGACTGAACGAGATCAGGCCGGCGCTGAACCCCCGCCCCTCCGCCACGCTCGCGTAGCGGATCTCTTCGTTGAGCTTTTTGAGGCGTTTCAGCGTCTGCTGGATCGTGACAACCTTCATCTCCACCCCAGGCAGAAGGCAGAAGTTGGAAAGAGGCGGGGAATGGAGGGGACTCCTGCCTTTTGCCTCTTGCCTCCTGCCTATTCTTTAATCGCTTCGAAGATATCCCGGATGTGCTTCTCCGCTTCGCGTTTCGGCACGCGGCAGGAGCCAACGACGTGGTGGCCGCCGCCGCCGTGCTTTTCCATCAACGCCCCGACGTTCACTTTGGAGGTTGTGTTGAAGATATTGTAGCCGACGGAGATCGCCGTGGCATTCGCCCGCTGCGAATCGTCGCCGATCTTAAGCGAGATGTTGCCGCTTGGGAAGAGCGTGTAGAGCAAAAAGCGGTTGCCGTCGGGCAGATCTTTGACGCCGCGCAGGTCGGTCACGACCACGTTGCCTCTCACCGTCGTGCGCGCGAGCAGGATTTTTTTAAGCTTTTCCTGATCGTCCAGAATCCTTTGGCAGCGGCTTTTAATCTCGGGATCCGCGAGCGTCTCTTCCAACGATGCTTCGCGCAAGAGCTCGATCTGCTTCATCCAGTAAGGCTCGTCCTCCGGCCGCTTTCCGTCGATCGTCATCGAGATCAGCACGTAGCCTTGAGGGTTGAGAACGTCTTCCTGAGTGAGCAGCGCGGCGTCGATCTTGTCGGTCTCGTCCAACAGAAATTTCATCCGCTCCGTATCGAGAACTTCGGCTCCCGCTAAAATTTTGGATTTTGGATTTTGGATTTTGGATTGCTGAGAGGGGACTCCGGCTACCGTCGTGTAGTACTCGTAGACTACGCGCGCGGCGCTGGGCGCGATGCGAAAGCCCCCTTTGCCTGGCACAATTACCGGGAATTGGGAATTGGGAGTTGGGGATTGGGAACTCGGAACCCGGAACTCGGAACCCGGAACTCTTATGTGTTTTTCCCATGCCGGCGCGTTGGTGATGTGGTGATCGAACCACAGCGTGCAGTTCGGATGGTAGGGGAGATTGGCGATGATATCGCCGGGATGAATCTCCACCGCGCCGTCCTGCATGAATTTCGGCTCGACGAAGAGAAAAGAATCGACGGCATCCTCCATCAGCGTGACGAGCGCGCCGCAGACCAGCCCGTCGAAATCCGCCCGCGTGACCAGTCTCATCGGCCGATCACCTCGTTGAGCGGCGTCGCCGCGAGACCGAAGGCCGCCGCGACGCCTTCGTGCGTGATTTTTCCGTCGTAAGTATTCAGCCCCTTGGCGAGCGCGCGATTGTCTTTGAATGCCCCGGGGAATCCTTTGTCGGCGATCTCCAAACCGTAAGAGAGCGTCGCATTGGTCAGCGCATACGTGGACGTGTACGGGACGATGGCGGGCATGTTGGTGACGCAGTAATGGACAACGTCTTCTTCCACGAAAATCGGGTGGTGGTGCGACGTGGGGCGAGAGGTCTCGGCGCAGCCTCCCTGGTCAATGGCGATGTCCACGATGGCCGCGCCGGGTTTCATGATCCGCACCAATGAGCGGGGGATCAGCTTCGGCGCCTTGGCCCCGGGGATCAGCACCGAGCCGATCACCAGGTCGGCGTCGACGACCTCTTCTTCGACGTTGGCGCGGTTCGACATGAGCGTCGTCACGTGGCCGCCCAGGATATCGTGGATGTAGCGGAGCTTCGACGGAATGACGTCGAGCACGCTGACGTAGGCGCCCATGCCCGTGGCCACCTGGCAGGCGGCGGAGCCGGCCGCGCCCGCGCCGAGGACGACCACTTTTCCCGGGCGCACGCCTGAAGCGCCGCCGAGCAGGATTCCCCGGCCGCCGTTTTCCGCCTGGAGGCACCAGGCGCCCACCTGAAGCGACAGGCGGCCGGCGATCTCGCTCATCGGGATCAGCAATGGCAAAGAGCCGTCGTCGAGTTGTATGGTTTCGTAGGCGACCGACGTAACTTTCTTCTTGCAGAGGAGCTTGGTCAATTCTTCGCTCGCGGCGAGATGGAAGTACGTGTAAACAATGAGACCGCTGCGCAGATAGTCGAACTCCGACGGCTGCGGCTCTTTGACTTTCATCACGAGGTCCGCGCCGCGCCAGATCTCCTCGGCGGATTCTAAAAGCTGCGCGCCGGAGTACTCGTAGGCCCGGTCGAGAATGCCGCTCGCCGCTCCCGCGCCTTTTTGCACCAGCACCTTGTGGCCGTGAGAGATAAACGCCGAAACGCCGGTCGTGGTGATCGCGACGCGCTTTTCCTCTTCTTTGATCTCTTTGGGAACGCCGATAATCATCGCTGATTTGCCAGTCTAATCTACAGGGCGGGTTATGTCCACAATCGCAACAATCTGAGCGTTTTATTTTTATGGGCCTTCTGGGTTTAGTGTGGAGGAGTATTCACCACGGAGGCACAGAGTTCGCAGAGTTCGGAGTATTTTTTAATCTCTTTGGGGTCAATTCCCGGCAGCTTGCTGCGTAGTGGTGGTTGGTAGCACTGCCAGAGTCCGTCATTCCCGCATGCTTTTAGCGGGAATCCAGGCGAATTTCGGACTGGACCCCCGATTAAAACATTCGGGGGTGACAACTTGGGAAAAAGTCATCCGAGGGCCTCTTGATACCCAGCAGCTTGCTGCGGGGTGATTCATTCAAAAACTCTTTACTCCGCGCCCTCTGCGCCTCTGTGGTGAGCCACACTTTTATTTTATCGGCGGTCAGGTCAGCGCCAGACTGCCCAGGCGAGAAGCATCCAGCCGAGAAGGAAGGCGAGGCCGCCGATGGGAGTAATCATTCCGAGCCAGCGCAGGCCGGTGACGCTCAGCAGGTAAAGAGTGCCGGAGAAGACGATCGTGCCGGCGATAAACAGCCAGCCGGCGGCGGTGACGGCCGGCCCGGGCCAGCGGCTCGACGCCCACGCGACGGCCAGCAGCGCGAGCGCGTGATACATATGATAGCGCGCGCCGACCTCGAAGATGGCGAACATCTCCGGCTCGAGCTTGCCTTTTAACCCATGCGCGGCAAACGCGCCCAGCGCGACGGCCAGAAACGCGGAGCTCGATCCTGCGGCGAAAAAAAAGCGGTCCATTCGAATCTCATCTCTTATACCAAGTTGCGCGTCCGCCCTACAAGGTGTTTCGCAAAATAAATCGAGAGGTCGGCGTCATTGCTCCTTTTAGGCGCGGTGCCGCATGGATCTAAGGCAGACAATGACCCCTTATCGACCCCGCTATGCATGCGAGATCGGCTTTAATCACGGCAGAAAGCTCAGATCGATGAGCTGTTGCGGGGTGAGGCTCTTGGCTTTCGGATCGTCTTCGGCGGCGGCATCGAGAACGAGCTGCATGCCCTTGATCGTGGGCTTGCCGTCCCTGGGGAGTATCTTCACCCGGTAATCGTAACTGAATTCGCCGACCTGGCGGTCGTCCGATTTGATTAACTGTAACCCCTTTTTTATCGCTTCGTCGCGATGCGTGAAATAGTATTGGATCGATTCGAGATATCCGCGCATGAACCGTTTCACCGGCTCGGCCTGCGATTTCAAAAAATCCGACCGGCCCATGAGCGCGATGTGCTGATACTCCATTCCCTTTTCAACGAAGTCGAGCAGCGTTCGGGAGCCGAATTTGTGCGTGATCATCGCCAGTTCCGGTGTCAGGACCGTGGCGTCGATGGCGCCCGTCTTGAGCGCCACCATGCGCGCGTCCGAACCACCGGCCTGAATGATCTGCACATCCTTTTTGGGCTGGAGTCCCATCTCCGTGAGCGCGAGCTTCACGACAAAGTCGGTGTTGCTGCCAAAACGGCTGATGCCGATTCTCTTGCCCTTAAGCTGTGCGGGAGAGGTTATGCTTGCGCGAGTAACGAATCCATAGGGCAATCGATTGTTGACCCCGCCGATAATCCTTCCCTGTGCGCCTTCAAGATAGGCAACGATGAAGGGCGTGCCGCCTGTGCAAAGAAAATCCAAGCTCTTGCCGATCAAAGCTTGCATGGACAGAGTACCGCCGGCGATGAATATGACTTCGACATCTAACTGGCTCTGTT
>JBGPGE010000088.1:0-18137 GCA_041483675.1 Binatia bacterium | reverse complement strand
CGCGTCCGACAGCGTCATTAAGTTCGCCACGGAAGCTCTGTTCGAGAACTTCCGGATCGGCGACGATTTGCTGGCCGGGTGCGAGTATTTTTTCGATCATTTCACCGCCCCCGACGCGCATTTCTTTTGGTGTTGCCGCCGCGCCACCCAGTTGGAGGTAGACCTTTCAGGCTTCCCCAACGTCGTGGCGCATTTCAAGCGTATGCAGGACCGCCCGAGCGTCAAGAAGCTGTTCGCCTACGAGAAGGAAGTGAATGAAGGGTTTGCCAAGACGGCCTAGTCGAGTTGCGCAGACCCACGCGGTTGCCGAGAAGCACAAGTATCTCGCTGTGCCTTGCAGTGTTCTCGGGACTAAAGTGCCAGGAACCGTATCCGTGATCGGCCGATCAGGTTTTCGTATTGCCGCCCTTCTGCTGATCGCCCTCATGGCACATTCGGTCGGCTGCGCGCGCCGGTTTCCGGCGACTGAAGTCACGCCGATAAAGACTGCAAACCCCGCCGAGCTCCAGCGCTATCTACTGTCGCGCAAACCCGACGTAGCGCAGTTCAGGTTGCGCGGGCCCTTTGCCGTCGTCGAGCGCAGAGACCTGGAAATCCCGCTGGCTGCCGGTCTCACGGTGGAAGCGGACTTATACCTGTGCGCGGCGGCCGGCAAGGCCCCCTTGGTCATCGTGTTGCACGGTCTCGACAAGTCCAAGGAGGACCATGCCTTCCAAGCGATGCACTTGGCCTCCTGGGGCATGCATAGCCTGGCCCTCGACTTGCCCAAACGCGGCCCGTGGATCGCCAACGGCAGAATTCTCGCCAGGCTCGCCGATGCCATTCATCGGACGCCGCAGCTCCTCGACGGCCGCATAGACGCGGACAAGATCATTCTCGTGGGCCACTCATTCGGCGCGACTGCCGCCGCCGCCGCGTTGGGGGAAGGCGCCCCCGCGTTGGGCGGCGTCCTGCTCGATCCGGCCGGCATCGGCCGGGAATTGCCGCAGTTGCTCCGGCGGATCACCGTCCCGATGATGGTGATCGGTGCCGACGAGGACATCTGGCCCACCCGCAACCGCGGGCAATTTTACCGGTTCATTCCGGCCGCTGTCGGAGAGATCTCGATACGGGACACGGTCCACCAAGATGCACAGTATCCGAACGAGCGCACGCTGCGCGCGTTTCAGGACAGCCCCGACGATACGGAGGAAGCGCAGATCGCTTTCGTCAGCGCACTCACCGCCTCCGCCTTCGGCCTTGCGGCCACCAGCGGCATAGACTATGCCTGGAACAGCTTTGAAAACGCTTTTAAGAAAGGTATTTTTTTCAACGCGAGGAGGAAGTAATTGTCATGCATCCAGTCAAATCTTCAGTGAAAGAATGGAAGGCCGCGGAAACGCCCCTGGCCTTTCTGATCGTCATCGTCCTGCAGGCGGTTGGGGTGCAAGCTGCCTGGCCACAGGAACCCGCTCAACCGCGGATCGAGAAGGAAATCACAAAGCAGGAAGAAATCTACCGCAGCCGGGGCGCCGACGTTCCCGACGGCTACATCACCGGTCGAACGTTCTCGAGCTACCTGCAACTTCTTCCCTCCGGCTTCTGCGACGCGCTCGGCACTCTGGGCAGCTCGGACCGATGGCTCGATATCGGAGCGGGCGCCGGGCAGGCCATACTGGACTACTACGCCCCCCAAGATGACTCGGCGCCGGGTCTAAGGTGCTCGGGGGCCGGAGGCAAGGTGTGCGCGGTCGCGATGTCCATCGAGGACCGCCGGACCAACGCGTGGCAGCGGCAGGCCGCGCGCCTCGGCGACGGCCGGATGCGGTATCTCTCCGGCAAGCGCCTGCGGGACTATTCGCGCGAGGAGCTTGGAGAATTCCAGATCATTACCGACGTGTACGGCGGCTTCTCCTACACCGAAGACTTGTCCGGGTTCGTGGAAAGGGCGCTGAGGTTGCTGGAGGTGGGCGGCGGCTTCTACACGCTGGTGCAAGGCGTGCATTTGGAAGATGGCAAGGACAAACCCAACACGTCGTATCTGACCGAGCTGGTGGACGCGGCCGGCCGCGACGTGAACGTGTGCTCCTGGCTGAAGATGATCACCTGCACGCAAGTCGCCTGCGAGTCGAAGAGCGACTGGCACGCGCCCACCGAGTTGATCAAGATCAAGAAGGTTTGCGGCGACGTCTCCGTCCCGCGCATGAAAGTATTGAAATACGAGGCGGGGGCTCCTCCCGGGAGGCGATTCCAACTGGAACCGTAGCGGTGGTCGCCGCCGGCGACTGCCGGCGCGGGCAGAGCCTCGTCGTCTGGGCGATCAACGAAGGCCGCGGCGCCGCGAGAGAATGCGATCGCTATCTCATGGGAACGACGGGCCTGCCTTAATAAAGGTCAGTTGACCCCGCCTGTTCCAGCCTATATTTCTTGTCCGTGGCTTTTCAACGAGACGGAGCTTTTCCTTGCCGCCGAAAAGGAGCGCCTCAACCTCATCGCGGCGAGTACGTCGCGCGCTGCCCTCACTATCCCGATTGTATCGGCTGCCCGTTTATCAACCTGCCCTATCCGGAGCAGTTGAAACGAAAACAGCAACTCGTAGCTCAGGCGTTGGGCGATTACCCGTCGCTGCGCCAGCTGAACGTCCCTGCCGTCATCGCTTCGCCCCAGCGGCTGGGCTACCGCGCGCGCGTGAAACTCGTCGTGCGCCGGTCGAAGGGTCAGATCCTGGCCGGTCTCTACCTGCCCCGGAGCCATCGCGTCGTGGACATCTCCTCCTGCCCGGTTCATCCGGAGCCGGTCAACCGCGTGGTTCAACAGCTCAAGCAGGAGATTCAAAGGCTGGGCATCGCGCCTTACGACGAAGCGAACGACAGCGGCGAACTGCGCTACCTGGATATCCGCTATAGTTTCTGGTCCCGGCAACTGGTCCTCACTCTGGTCACACGCCACGCGACCTTTCCTCATGCCAACGATCTTGCGCGCGCTCTTCGAAAACGCTTTTCTTTCCTTGCCGGAGTCGCGCAGAATATCAACGAAGATCCCGGCAACGTCATCTGGGGGGCGCGCTCACGCGCGCTCGCCGGACGGGATACGGTTATCGAACGGATCGGTCCCTTGAAAATCATGCTGCCCGTCGGCGTTTTCTCCCAGGCCAATCCGCCGGTCGCCCGCAAGCTCTACGAGAAGGTTCACGCCTTTGCGGCGTTGACCGGCAAGGAGATCGTCCTCGATCTCTATTGCGGCGTCGGGCCGATCTCTCTCTACCTGGCGCCGGCGGCGCAGCTGATCTGGGGCGTCGATGAAAGCTCCCTCTCGATCGCAACGGCCAAGCAAAACGCCCGGATGAACGGAATTGCCAACTGCCGCTTCTTCGACGCCGGCGTCGCGGCAAAAGTGACAGAGGCCAAAGAGCTGTTTCCTCAAGTCGACCTGGTTGTCTTGAACCCGCCGCGCAAGGGAGTACAGCCCGACGCCCTGGCCACGCTTTTTTCCTTGCAGCCGCCACGGATCATCTATGTCTCCTGCGAGCCCGCCACCCTCGCCCGGGATCTCAACAAGTTTGCCGGCAACGGTTATCAGGTGAAAGCCGTCCAGCCCTTCGACATGTTTCCCCAAACGGCCGACGTGGAAACGGTGGCGCTGCTGGAAAAAGTTTAGCGTCGCTCGGGAGAATGCAACCGCTACCTGAAACAAAACCTGATGAGTTTTTCAGAGGTTCTGGAAACTTGACAGATTCGACGTGTTTCCCTATAGTGATGCCGTGGTTAACAATGGCAAAAAGAAATTAACTCTCAAGCAAGTAGCGAAGATTATGTCCGCTAATATCTGGGAGCACCTAAAAACTCTGTCTCCCCGTGAGCGGCAGAAACATTTAGATAAGGGATTAAAGACCCTTAGACGCATACGTCTCGCTAAAGCGTCCGCTTCCAAAGCCTCCAAGCCTGGACGGTCATCTCAAGCTGCTTCGATCCGGCTTGTAGCCCGAAGTCGATAAGAACCGCCCGCACTTCCTGTTCAGTTTCGAGTGATCGTAACGACTTAAGCAGTTCTTTCTCTATCTTCCTCCTGTTCTCTTTCTCATCTGGATCTTCGGGCGGCTTACGGCCTTGCCTCTGAGATTCCTGAAGCTCCCGGAGATAATTGATGTATTTTTTCCTGAGCGTCATAAATCCCGGTCTTCTCAGTCGCCAACTATCCTCTAAGGGGCGCCACGTTGTCCGCCGATCCTACTCGATTTGGCCGTATTATGACAAGGCGATTTTTACAATAGTCCGGCGGCAGGTGCGATAGAGGCGCGCGGCGCTCCGGGGTTCCGTGGAGCAAACCCGGTCTGGAAAAGGCTTGACAGCTTCAGAGAGCTGACACTAATATCAGGCCTCACCACCTTTTAAGCGCATAGAATGGAGTCCATCCGATGAGCGAAAAATACGGCAACTTGTTTCCGACCGGCAGATTGCTCGACGGCAAACCCAGAACGATTCTCTTTGACGCGGTGAAATGCATCGGCTGCCGCCAGTGCGTTCATGCCTGCAAGGATTGGCACGATCACCCGCGCACCTCGGTTTACGAAATCTCCGCGACCAACTGGATCACGATGGAGCCGCCGGTCCTCGAAGGCCTCTCCCCTCTCTGGGCGCGC
Source organism: Binatia bacterium (assembly GCA_041483675.1). Taxonomy (GTDB): domain Bacteria; phylum Desulfobacterota; class Binatia; order UBA9968; family UBA9968; genus 2-12-FULL-60-19. Next base: position 13,519 of record JBGPGE010000088.1, on the reverse strand, counting down.
AACAGCTGCATGCACTGCGAGTTTCCGGCCTGCGCCGCGGTCTGCCCGGTGGAAGCGATCACGAAGTACGAAGAGGGGCCGGTCGTCATCAATCAAGACCTCTGCATCGGCTGCGAGTACTGCGTCTACGCCTGCCCGTGGGGCGTCATCTCCAAGAACGACCTTACGCACAAAGCGGCCAAGTGCACGATGTGCAGCGACCGCGTGAGCGAGGACAAAAAACCTTTCTGCGTTCAGGCCTGCCCCGTCGACGCGCTCGACTTCGGCTTGCAAGAAGAGATGTCCGCCAAAGCCAAAACGCGGGCGGAGGCGGCGAACGGCTACGTTTACGGCGACAAAGAAGCGGGCGGAACGCAAGTCCTTTACGTGCTGAAGGAGAAAAAAGAAAGCTACGGCGTCCGCGCCATCGGACCGCAAAAGTATCCTCGGCACAAAATCCCTGTGGGCTTGATGTTGAAGGATCTGTTCACGCTGCGCTGCGGGGTCTCCGGCAAACTCCGCGCGCTCTACTTCGCGCTCATTCATCCGGGCCGTCTCATTTACCGCTACTGGCCGTGGAGAAGAGCCGATTAGAAAGGATCTCCAGCATGGCGAACACCACTGAGATTTTCCCCAAACAGCGCGCGACGCGATTACCCGGCGGCTATATGGGCCGGATGTTGCGCGTCGATCTCACCACCGGCTCGCTGAAAGATGAAAATCTCCCCGAAGAGCCACTGCTCAAAAAATTCATCGGCGGCCAGGCGCTGGCGAGCTATATTCTGCTCAAGGAGATTCCGCTCGACGCCAGGCCCTACGGCCCGGAGAACAAAGTGGTGATGTTCACCGGGCCGATCACCGGCACCGGCTTCACGCCGGGCGGGACGAAAGTCACCGCCGTTTATTTGAGCCCTTTGACGAACCACACGCTGGGGCGCGGCGCGGCGAGCGGTTTTTGGGCGGTCTATCTCAAAGCGGCGGGCTACGACGGCATCATCGTCGAGGGCGCGGCGGCAAAGCCGACCTATCTATTTATCAACGAAGGCAAGGCGGAGTTGCGCGACGCGAGCCGGGTCTGGGGCAAGGGAACCAACGAGACCGAAGATCTGCTGCGAGCGGAAGTCGGAATTAAAGACGCCAAGGTGATGTGCATCGGCCCGGCCGGAGAGAACCTCGTCCACGCGGCGATGCTCTGCAACGACTACAACCACAACGCCGCCCACAGCGGCGGCGCGATCTTCGGCTCGAAGAAACTGAAAGCGATCGTCGTCTACGGCACGGCGCGGCCGCCGCTCCACGACCGGGAGGCGTTGATCGAGGCCGGGCTCAGGTGGAGAAAGACGCTGATGGTGCGGCACGAAGCGGAAAAAAGGACCGCGGGCCACGCCGTCGATCTTGGCGCCGCGCCGAATTTCAACTTCCGCAGCACCGTCATCGAAGAGAGCCACATCGAAGGCTTCGACAAAAACCGCGTTACGCTCCGGCCCTGTTTTCAGTGCCAGCGGCTCTGCCCCTGGGACGTCGAGCTGAAAGCGGGAAATCACAGCGGCACGGTCGGCCACTTCAACGCCGGCAGCGAGTGGCTCGACACTTTCTATAATCTCGGCGTGCGCGGCAACGACGCCCTCTATCTCGCCCAACGGATCAACGATCTCGGCATCGAGTGCAGCCATTTCTCATGCGGCGTCGGCGTCGCGTTCGAGGCCTGGGAAAAGGGCTTGCTCGACGCGGAGAAGACCGGCGGGCTGAAATTCGAGTGGGGCAACGTCGCGGTCGTCGATCGCCTGCTCGACATGGCGGCGCGGCGCGAAGGCTACTGGGGAAATCTCCTGGCCGAGGGACCGGTCGAGGTCGCCGACGCGATCGGCGGCGACGCGCCCAAGTGGATCGTCCATACCAAAAAAGGCACGCCGGCGCTGCACGACTGGCGGCCGCACTTCGGGCAGATGATCCGCGAGATCGTCTCAAGCGGCGGCATGAAGCCCCAGGGCGGCGGGTCGGTCAACCCGCCGCCGGATCTCAAGTACCGCGAGAAATGGGGGCCGCTCGATCGGGACAATCCCGCCGGCTGGTCCTGGTCGAACGCGCTCTCCGAGCAGTACCGCCAGTTCTGTGGCGTGATCGGCGGCTGCTGGTTCGCGCAGATGCACATGAAGCCGGACGGCATAAAAAGCATCGTCGATTCCTTCAACGCGACGACCGGCTGGGACTTCGACATCGACCGGGCGCTGGAGGCCGGCCATCGGAGCGCGATGCTCCAGAGTATCTTCGGCACGCAGCGCGGCTGGATCGCCGAGCACGATTGGAAAGACGTCGGGCAGCGCTTTCTCGATCCGGTGCCGGACGGGAAACACAAAGGCTTCACCATCGCCAAGTGGCTGCCCGAAATGGTCTACGAGTACCACCGTTTGATGGGTAGGCATGAAAGAACCGGCCGCCCTTACATGGACACGCTCAAAAAGCTCGGCCTTGAGGAGTTCAAGGAGTGGGCGCAACTGGATTGAGGGAACAATGGCCGGCGAGAACGACTTGAGAGAGAACCTTGCCGCCTGTGCGCGCATTTACGCCATGCAGGGGATGCTCGGCCTCTTCGGCCACGTGAGCGCCTACGATCCAGAGGCCGGAAAGATTTTTATCACGCCGGGCATGGGTTCCGACAAGGCGAAGCTCCGCGCCCCTGAGATGGTCGTCATGGATCTCGACGGCAAAGTGATCGAAGGCGACGGCCGGCCGCCGGTGGAGTGGCCGATCCACACGGCGCTTCACGCCGCTCGCAAGGACGCGCTCGCCGTGGCGCACCTTCACTCACCCTACGCGACCCTGTTCGCCATCGCCAAGCGCAAGTTTCAACCCGTCACGCTGCAAGGGGCGATCTTCAACGACGGCGTGCCGCTCTACAACGAAGCGCATCTCATCACGACGGCGGAGCGCGGGAAGCGGCTGGTGGCAGCGATCGGCAACCGGCGCGCAAGTTTGCTGCGCGCCCACGGCATCGTCGTCGCAGGGAAAAATCTGGCTGAAGTCCTATACGCCTCGCTGATTTTGGAAGACGATTCCAAAAAGAGTTTGCAGGCAGCGACATTGGGCGAGCTGGGCTTTGTCAACCCGGAAGAGTCCCGGGCATTCGGGGCGGAGATTGAATTGGACCGCCGCGCGCAGCGGGCATGGGACTATTTTTCCCATCTCGAGGCGCGCTGGGACCGGCAACCGGGTACGGGAAGGATGGAACTCTTCCCGTAGGGATTGGAATCAGGGATTAGGGGTTGGGAATTAGGAATTGGGCGAGGATAAGAGAAAGATTCCGGCCTCCAATTCCCAACCCCGAATTCCTAACCCCGGGCCATTTTTTATGAATGAAAGAGTTCGTCTTTACGCCGGCACGCAGCACGGGCTGATCGTCTGGAGATCGAACAATGGCGGCTGGGAGGAAGTCAGCCGCGGCTTTCGCGACGGCATCATCGATTCGATTGCAGGCTGCCACCAGCGGCCGGAATGCGTCTTTCTGGGCGTTACGCACGACGGCCTTTACCGGACCCAAGATGGAGGAAAGCAGTGGACGAAAGTACTCGACGGCGATATCCGCTCGGTCGCTGTCGATCCGACCAATGACGATGTGATCTATAGCGGGACGGAGCCGGTGCATCTGTTTCGCAGCGAAGATCGCGGCGCGAGATGGAAGGAGCTGCCTGCGCTGCTGAAGCTGCCGGAGGAAGTGCGGAAAAACTGGACCTTCCCGCAGCCGCCGCACCAGGGCCATATCCGAAATATTTTTATTCATCCGGACAATCCGAAGATCATTTACCTCTGCATCGAGCACGGTGGCGTTCTCCGCAGCTTCGACCGCGGCGAGAGATGGGACGACGTGAGCCGCGGGATCGACTATCTCGATATTCATGTCATCGCCAGTTTGCCCGGCAAGTTCAGCCCCTACTACGTCGCTTCGGCGCGCGGCTTTTTTAGCAGCGAGGAGCCTTCCGGCGGCTGGACCCGATCCGAGAACGGCTTCACGCGCGATTACTTCCACGATTTTATTTTTTTGCCGCCAGCGCGCCCCGGCGAGAATCCGACGATGCTGATCGCCACGGGCGATAAATCGCCGGGCTTCTGGCGGCGCGAGAATCGCGGCGCACGGGCGGCGATCTTCCGCAGCGACGACTGCGCGAGGTCGTGGCAGCGCGTGACGCGCGGCGTGCCGGACGATCTCAATTCGATGGTCTGGGCGCTGGTGCATCACCCACACGACCCGAACACGGTCTTTGCGGGTTTGGGCCTGGTAGCCCGCGGGCATGCCTCCGGCACGGGAGGGGCGGGACAACTTTTGGTAACTCGCGATAGGGGGGAAAGCTGGCAGGAGCTGCCGATTCAGCTTCCGGCGGACCGCGTGCTCTGGGCGGCGGCGGAATGAACTACCCCGCAGCAAGCGGACGGGGTATCAGAAAACATTGACGAGAATTTATCCCAAAGGCGTCACCCCCGAATGTTTTTATCGGGGGTCCAGTCCTAACTTCGCCTGGATTCCCGCTAAAAGCATGCGGGAATGACGGACTTCGTAAAGGAAATAAATTCTACGCAGCAAGGTGCGGAGAATTTGACCCGCAGAGATTAAAAGGAGGGGACCGAAATGAAACGCTGGCTGAGACTCTGGCTTTTACTTGGAAGTTCCCTGGTCGTTTTCTTTTCCTCCTCGCTGGATGCCGCGGCCCAGACGGCGCTCAAAAAAATCCGCATGGGGAGCTCATCCACGAACGTCTCCTTCCTGGCGATCTACGCGGCTCAGCACCGGGGCTTCTTTCGGGAGGAGGGGATCGATCTCGAAATCATCTTTATGCCGGCGCTGCTGGCCAGCACCGCCGTGCTGACGGGCGACATCGACTACAACGGCGCCGTCACCGGAGTGATCGGCGCGGCGGTTCAAGGCCGCCCGGTAAAGGTCCTGCTCTTCACCGTCGCCCGGCCGCTGCTCTTCCTCATGAGCAAGAAGGAGATTAAAGAACCAGCCCAACTCAAGGGGAAAAAGGTTGCCGGCAGCTCTCCCGGAGGCTCAGCCACGCTGCTGGCGCATCAAGCGCTGAAACATTTCGGCCTCGAACCCGGGCGGGACGTCTCCGTCCTACCGATGGCCGGCAGCGCCGCCAGCCGCTTCGCCGTCCTGGAGTCCGGAGTCGTGGACGCTTCACTCCTCTCCGCGCCCGAGAACATCGTCGCGCAGGAGAGAGGCTACAACGAGCTTATTTTTGTGGGCGATGTCGTGGAGTTTCCGCAAAACGGTTTCGGCACGTCGGAAAAAAAAATCCGCGAGAATCCGGACGAGGTCTACCGCATGGTGCGCGCCACGCTGCGCGGGCTCATGTATGTCTGGGACCCGAAAAACCAGGAGTCGGTTCTCGATATCGTGATGAAGCAGTGGAAGATCAACAATCGCAGCATGGCGGCGGAAATGGTGCGCCACGCCAGGCGCGTGCTGACAAAGGACGCGGACGTCAAACCGGAGTCCGTTCAGGTATTGATAGACCTCCAGCGTGAAAGCGCGAAGGTCGCGCGACCGGTGACTGTCGCGCAGGTGGTCGATTACAGCTTCGTGGACAAGGCGAGAAAAGAGCTGGGGGCGGCGCGCTAAGGTTCCTGTCAGTGCTGGGCACCGGCTTCCAGCGCTTCCCTCAGCGTAAACGATCCGGCATAGAGCGCGCGGCCGACGATGACGCCGGCGACGCCTTCATGCTCGACCTCTTTGAGCCGGCGGATGTCTTCCAGCGTGGCCACGCCGCCGGAGGCGAGAATCGGAATCTTAACCGCGCGCGCGACGCGCAGCGTCTCCTGAACGTTGACTCCCTCGCGCGTCCCATCGCGACCGATATCGGTGTAGATGATGGTCGAGGCGCCGTCCGCTTCGCAGCGGACCGCCAACTCCACGGCGTCCATCGACGTGTTCTCTTTCCAGCCCTTGACCGCGACCCGTCCCGCGCGCGCGTCGATGCCGACGACGATCTTTCCGGGGAATTTCGTGCAGGCCTGCTTGAGAAAAGCACGATTCTCATAAGCCGCAGTGCCTAAAATGACGCGCGCGATGCCGAGCGCGAGCGCCTCTTCGACCGCTTCGAGGGAGCGCAGGCCGCCGCCCAGTTGGACCGAGACGCCGAACCCCATGCAAATCGCCGCCACCGCCTGCTTATGCACGGGGCGGCCTTCGACTGCGCCGTTCAGATCGACGACGTGGAGCCATTCGGCGCCCTGCGCCACCCAGTGCTTTGCCGCCTCCACGGGGCTCGCGAAATAGACCGTCTCTTTGTCCATCTCCCCCTGGTAGAGGCGAACGCACTGGCCGTCTTTGATGTCGATCGCCGGAACGATGAGCACTGCCTTAGCTCCTGGCAAAGCGGGCGAAGTTGGCGAGGATGCGCAGCCCGACCTTCTGGCTCTTCTCCGGGTGAAACTGGCAGGCGAACAGATGGTCGGTCGCCACGCTCGAGGCAAACGACTCGCCGTAAGAGGTCGTCGTGGCGACCAGCGCAGCGTCCTCAGGCACGACGTAAAAAGAGTGGACGAAGTAGAGATAATCCCCGTCGGCAACGCCGTCTAAAAACGGCGACGGCTTTTTTTTCTCGACGACGTTCCAGCCCATGTGAGGCACTTTAAGGCCGTTCTCCGAGCGGAAGCCGACGACGCGTCCGGGAAAAATATCGAGACCCTGCTGCAGCCCGAACTCCTCGCTCTCGGTGAACAGGAGCTGGAACCCCAGGCAGATGCCGAGGAAGGGCTTCTTCCCGCGTACGACCTCGCGAATCGGCTCGACCAGGCCGAAGCGCCTGAGATTGTCCATGCAGGCGTTGAACGCCCCGACGCCGGGGAGCACGACGCCGTCGGCGGCGAGAATCGTCTGCGCGTCCCGCGTGATCTCCGCCTTGGCGCCGACGTGCTCGAATCCCTTCTGCACGCTACGGAGATTTCCCATGCCGTAGTCGACGATCGCGATCATAGGCTCCCTTTGGTGGACAAAACCCCCTTGATGCGTTGATCGACGCGCGTCGCCCTTTCCATCGCCCGCGCCAGCGCCTTGAAGCTGGCCTCGATGATGTGGTGCGGATTCTCTCCCTGGCTCACGTTGATGTGGAGATTCATCCCAAGCTGATTGGCGAAGGCCTGGAAAAACTCGTGCGGCAGATCGGTATCGAAATCTCCCACGCGGCCGGGTCGGATCTTGACGTTGTAGGCGAGATAGGGCCGGCCGCTCAGATCGACCACGACCTGGGTCAGCGCCTCGTCCAGCGGGATCGTGGCCTCGCCGAAGCGGCTGATACCGGCCTTGTCGCCGAGCGCCTGCTTGAAGGCCTGCCCGAGCGTGAGACCGATATCCTCCACCGTGTGGTGGTAGTCGACCTGAATATCGCCTTTGGCCTTGACCTTGAGATCGAACAGGCCGTGGCGGGCGAAGATCTCCAGCATGTGATTGAAAAAGGGCATGCCGGTCTCGATCTCGGCGTTGCCGCTGCCGTCGAGATCGAGCTCGATGGCGATCTCGGTCTCTTTCGTTTTCCGCTCCGTTTTCGCAGTGCGTCCCATCGTCACCCCTCCTTATGCTTAAACCTCACTTCAACCGCCCGCGCGTGATCGTCCAACCCTTCGAGGCGCGCCAGGTGAGTAATCTCCGGCGCGAGCGCGCTGAGCGCCTTCTTACTCGCGTGGATGACGCTCGTCCGCTTGAGGAAATCGTACGTCCCGAGCGGCGAGAAAAACCGCGCGCTGCCGCCCGTGGGCAAAACGTGGTTCGGCCCGGCCATATAGTCGCCGAGCGGCGGCGTGGAGTAAGGACCGATGAACAGCGCCCCCGCGTTGCGCACCCGATTGGTCCACTGCTCCGGCTGTTTCACGATCAGCGCGACGTGCTCCGGCGCGATCGCGTTGGCGATGTCCACCGCTTCCGTGAAGTTGCGGCTGACGATGATCGCCCCGTAATTTTCTAACGCCTTGAGCGTAATCGCCCGGCGCCTGGTCTCACGGAGCTGCCGCGTTAATGCTTCGCGAACCCGCCGGGCCAACGCGAGCGACGGCGTGACGCAGAGCGCCGCCGCCAGCTCGTCGTGCTCGGCCTGCGACAGCATGTCGGCCGCGATATAATCCGGGTCCGCCGTCGCGTCCGCCAGCAAGAGGATCTCGCTCGGCCCGGCGATGGAATCGATATCCACCGCGCCGAAGACCAGCCGCTTGGCCGTCGCGACATAAATATTTCCCGGGCCGACGATCTTATCGACCTTCGGGATCGACTCCGTACCGAACGCCATCGCGGCGATAGCCTGCGATCCCCCGACCCGAAAGATCCGGTCCACGCCGGCGATGCGCGCCGCCGTCAGGATGAGATCGCCGTCTGCTCTGACGGGAGAGGTCATCACCACTTCTTTAACGCCGGCGACCTTGGCCGGGATCGCATTCATCAAAACCGTCGAAGGATAGGCCGCCTTCCCACCGGGCACGTAAACCCCCACGCGTTCAAGCGGCGTGATCCTCTGCCCCAGGTAGAGGCCGAGCGGATCGCGATAGCCCCAGCTCCGCTCCATCTGCCGGCGATGAAAAGTCGCGATTCGCTTCGCCGCGAGCCGGAGCGTTCTGAGATTGCGCTCGGGAACATTGTCGATCGCCCGATCCACTTCGCGCTTTGTCACCTCGACCGTGCGGTGATTGAGTTTGATGCCGTCGTAGAGCCGCGTGTAGTGGAACAGCGCGCGATCTCCCTTGCGCCTGACCGCCGCGATAATCTCCGCGACGGTCCGCTCGACTCCGCCTCCACCTCGGTCTCTGCGTTGAACGATCCGCTTCAGGACGAACTGGAAGCCCGGATCGCTTGTCTTGATTAGCCGAATCTTCATCCCCGCTCCATTTTAGATTTTCGATTGCCGATTTCCGATTAATCTAAAATCCAAAATCTAAAATCGAAAATTATCATGATCCCTTAATCCTTTTGATCTCCGCCCCCAACGCTGAAAGCTTCTTCTCGATATGCTCGTAGCCTCGATCGAGGTGATAAACTCTGGAAATCTCCGTCGTGCCGTTCGCAACAAGGCCCGCCAAAATAAGCGAGACGCTGGCGCGCAAATCGGTCGCCATCACCGGCGCGCCGGAGAGACTCGCCACGCCGCGCACCACCGCGCGATTGCCTTCGAGACGGATATCCGCGCCCATCCGGTCCAGCTCCTGCGCGTGCATGAACCGGTTCTCGAAAATATTCTCCGTAATCACGCTGACGCCGTCCGCCACCGCCATCAGCACCATCATCTGCGCCTGCAGGTCCGTCGGAAAGCCGGGATAAGGCAGCGTCGTGATATCGACGCCCTTGACTCGCCCGTTGCCCTTGATTCGGACCTTATCCGGCTCCACCGAGCACTCGACGCCGGCTTCCCGGAGCTTGAGGAGAAATGCCTCGAGATGATCCGGTCGAACATCCCGCACGAGAATATCACCGCGCGTCAGCGCGCTCGCCACCATGAAGCTGCCGGCTTCGATCCGGTCGGGGATCACGCGATGCGACAGGCCGTGCAGTTCGCGCGTGCCTTCGACCCTAACGATGTCGCTCCCGGCCCCTTGCACGTGCGCGCCCATCCGGCTGAGCGCAGCAGCGAGATCCTCTATCTCAGGCTCCTTCGCCGCGTTCTCGATCACCGTCGAGCCTTCGGCGAGAGCAGCGGCCATCATGAGATTTTCCGTCGCGCCGACCGACGGCAGGTCGAGATAGATTTTCGCTCCGCGAAGCCGCTGGGCGCGCGCCTCGACATAGCCATGAGCCGTCCGAATTTCGGCGCCCATCTCCGCCAGCCCTTTGAGATGGAGGTTCACCGGTCGCGCGCCGATCGCGCAGCCGCCGGGCGTGGAGACACGCGCCTCGCCGAAGCGGGCAAGCAGCGGCCCCAGGACCAAGAAGGAGGCGCGCATCGTCTTGACCAGGTCGTAAGGTGCTTCGAGTTTGTCGACGCGGCCCGCTGCGAGCGTCACCCGGTTCGATTTCAGCTCGCCGTCAACCTTGACGCCCAGCCCTTTAAGAAGCTTCAAGACGGTCTGGATGTCCATCAGGTCCGGGATGCTCTCGTAGCTGCACGGCTCCGCCGTCAACAGCGACGAGATGAGGATCGGCAACGCGGCATTCTTCGAGCCGCTCACCCCGACCTCGCCCTCGAGACGCCGGCCGCCAGACACTAGAATCTTGTCCACCGAAACCGCCTCCTAACCCGCATTATTCATGGTGCTAAAAAAACCATAACACAGTGTCGATCGAGGGGGCGAGCCACCTTATTTTTTTCTATTGCCCTCGACCGGAGAGGCTCGTCCCCGAGAGCGTCAATAATCCGCACTAACATGCTCCATGCTCACGTGAGCTTGCGCGCGCTTATGACGCGATCTCTGCCCGAATAATCCTGGTAAACGCGGGCCAGCGTAAAACAGCCGGCGTCGGCGAACAGACGCACGACCTCATCGGCCATATCCTCGCCGATCTCGAAGAGCACAAGCCCGCTCGACGCGAGATAGAGCCGGCCCGCGCGAACGATGCGGCGATAAAAATCCAATCCGTCCGGGCCGCCGTCGAGCGCGGCGCGGGGCTCGAAGTCGCGCACGTCGCGTGGCAGCCGATCGAACTCGTCGCTGCGAACGTAGGGCGGGTTCGAGACGATCATCTGGAAAAATCCCCGCCGGTCGTGCACCGGCTCGAAAAGATCGCCCGCGCAAAGATGAATCTTGTGCGCCACGCCATGACGCGAAGCGTTCGCCCGCGCGACTTCAATCGCCTCCGGCGAAATATCGGTCGCCCATAGCTCCGCAGCGGGCTTTTCTCTCGCCAAGCTTACCGCTATCGCTCCGCTCCCCGTCCCTAATTCCAAAATCCTGAAACCGAGATCCAAAGTCGGCGCCTCTCCGATCATTCCCACGGCCGTCTCCACCAACAGCTCCGTCTCGGGCCGCGGCACGAGCACCGCCGGCGTAACGAGAAAATCGAGCGACCAGAACTCGCGCCGGCCGGTGAGGTAGGCCACCGGCTCGCGCCGGCAGCGCCGCGCGATTAGCGAGTGAAAGCGCTCCTGCCGGTCGGCAGCCAGCGGCGCGTCGTAGTCGAGATAGAGCCGCTCTCTCGTAACGCCCAGGGCGTCGGCCAACAGCACCTCCGCGTCAAGCCTGGCGCTCTGGATGCCGGCGTGCGACAGCGCGCCGGCCGCCTGCTCGAGCGCGCGCCGGAGCGCGGCCGGCCGCCTGCCGAAGGCGGATTGTATTTCGGGTTCTCCGTTCATCTGGTTTTAAGTCGTCCCTTGGAGCGCCTCGGCCTGATAGTGCGTGTTCAGCGCGTCGAGCAGCTCTTCTATTTCTCCCTCGAGTATCCGCTCCAGCTTATAGAGGGTGAAGTTGATCCGATGATCGGTCATCCGTCCTTGCGGGAAGTTATAGGTCCGGATGCGCTCGCTGCGGTCGCCGCTGCCCACCATGAGCTTGCGCGTGGCGGCGATCTCCGAACGCTGTTCCTCCTGTTTCTTTTCCAGCAGCCGCGCGCTCAAAATCTTCAGCGCCTTGGCCCGGTTTTTATGCTGCGACTTTTCGTCCTGGCACGAAACCACCAGTCCCGTGGGAATATGCGTCATCCGCACCGCGGAGTCCGTGGTATTGACGCTCTGCCCGCCGGGTCCGGAGGCGCGGAAGACATCGACCTTGAGATCCTTGGCCTCGATCCCCACTTCGACTTCGTCGGCCTCGGCAAGCACGGCCACGGTGACGGTCGAAGTATGGATGCGGCCCGAGCCTTCGGTCACCGGAATGCGCTGCACCCGGTGAACGCCGCCCTCGAATTTGAGCCGGCTGTAGGCGCCTTGCCCCTCGACCAACAGGATAATTTCCTTCAAGCCGCCGATGCCCGTGGGGTTCGAGCTCATGATCTCGACTCTCCATCCCCTGCCCTCGGCGTAGCGCGTATACATGCGCGAAAGCTCGGCGGCAAAGAGCGCCGCCTCTTCTCCGCCCGTGCCGGCGCGGATCTCGAAGATCACGTTCTTGCTGTCGTTGGGGTCCTTGGGAAGCAGCAGCCACTTGAGCCGGGCCTCGAGCTGCTCCTTGCGCTCGCGCAGCAGCGTCAACTCCTCTTTGGCCAGCTCGCGCATCGCGTCGTCTTCTTCGTTGAGCAGCTCCCGGTTTGCCTGGATGTCCTGCTCGGTCTTTTTCCAGTCCCGGTAGCAAATGACGATCTCTTCCAGCTCGGAGCGCTCCTTGGCGACTTTGGCATATTCTCTCTGCCCGCCCATAAACGCCGGATCGTTCATGAGACCTTCCAAATGGGTGTAGCGCTTTTCAACTTCAGCAAGTTTGTCCAGCATGGTTTATCCGCTACTGCTATCGAATCTTCGCAAAGGTTCCTAAAATGAGAAAGGGCAAAGGGAGTCTAACTGCCCTTTGCCCTTTCTCTACCGGAAGTCCCTAAGAAATCACATTCAGTCTTACGACCTCTGCCAGGCTCAGTTCTTCATTCCGTACTTGCGCCTGAATCTCTCGATCCGGCCCGCTGAATCGATCAACTTCTGGTTGCCAGTAAAGAAAGGGTGGCAATGGGAGCAAATGTCCACGTGGAGGCTCTTTGCCGTTGAGCGGGTTTCGGCCACATGGCCGCACGCGCAGGTGATCGTCGCCGCTTTGTATTCCGGATGGATGCCTTGTTTCATGTTAACCTCTGAAAGAAGTCTATAGCATGAAAAATGGATCGCTTCAAATCCGGCGTGGACGCTCCACTTGGCTCCTCGCGCCGCGCTGAACGCCCTTTCGAATCCGCACCGAGCAACCGTGCTGGCATAGCGCTTGCTCAAACTCCCTGACGCGCAAGCAAAACGCCCCTGAGAGGCTGAAAAGCCTTCGAGGCATGACAATTTCGTCCAAAACCGGACAAAAGAGACCAGGTTTGGGCGGCCCGGAGAAGGTAACCGTCCCCGGCACGTCTAACGAACAAGGAATTATTGCTAGGAGACCAACCGTGGCTGTAAAGATACTCATCGTCGAAGATCATCTCGATTCCCGCGAACTTCTGGTTCTGCAACTGCAGTTCCTCGGCTATGAAGTGATCGCCGCAGCCACGGCCGAAGAAGGGATCGAAAAGGCGAAATCCCAGCTCCCCGAACTCGTCTTGATGGATCTCGGGCTACCGGGCATGAACGGCATCGAGGCTACCCACAGGATCAAGCAGGATCCGCTCACGGCCCACATTCCCGTCATCGCGCACACGGTCTGGAACGAAGAGGAGTTTAGAACCAAAGGGACCCAGGCTGGGATTGCTGACTTTCTCGTGAAGCCGACCCCTCCCTACCGCTTCCAGACGACAATCGAAAAACATCTGCGAGCAAGAGCCAACTGAGGCAAACAAACTACGAGCAGGGCTTTGGAGTAATGGAGTACTGGATCAGGAATAACCCCGCAGCAAGCTGCGGGGTATCAAGAGGCCCTCGGATGACTTTTCCCCAAGTTGTCATGGTTCGATCCTCCTCACCATGACCCTGAGTAAAGTCGAATGGGTCACCCCCGAATGTTTTAATCG
>JBGPGE010000087.1:0-18520 GCA_041483675.1 Binatia bacterium | reverse complement strand
CGAAGACATCGATCCCAAAGATCCCGAGATGGTCATGTGGGCGATGAGTTTCGCCATGCAGCCCCATCGCGACGTCCAGATCACCACGGGACGCTCTCCCCTGCTGGACCCGTCGGCCCACGCGTTGATGACAAAGCCGGAGGATCGCAGCTTTCCGCCGCCGATCGGCTGCTCGGGCATGTTGATCGACGCCACGCGCAAGGGTCCCTACCCTCCGGTCGGTTTGCCGAAAAAACGTTTCATGGAGCGCGCGTTGGAAATTTGGCAACAGGAAGGATTGCCTGAGCTGAAACTTAGAACTCCGTGGCACGGCTACACGCTGGGAATGTGGACCGCCGAGGACGACGCGCAAGCGGAAGCGATAACGAAGGGCGATTATTTTGGGACAAGCGTAAAGAAGAACGACGAAGGGAAGCATCGATGAAGCGGGAGACCAGCTACGAAGAGTGGATCAAAGCGGAAGGCATTCCGACCGTCGAGGCCTACGGCGTTGAAGATGTGACCGCGCTTGCCCGCGCGCCGTGGGCGCGGACCGGAGGAAGTGGCGCGTTTATTCAACTCCGGGGGATGGAGGGTTTCACCGGCATGTACGTGGGCGAGATACCGCCCGGCGAGGCGCTCAATCCCGAGCGGCATCTTTACGAAGAGCTGATCTACATTCTCGAAGGCCACGGCGCGACGGAGGTCTGGTCGGGAGAGAACGGCAAAGGGAAGGTCCATTTCGAGTGGCAGAAAGGGAGTCTATTCGCCGTTCCGCTCAACAGCTGGCATCGGCTCTACAACGGCAGCCGCCAGCCGGCGCTCTTTCTGGCCGTCACCAGCGCGCCGATGATGATCGACCTGCTCCACGACGTTGAGTTTGTCTTCGGCTGTAATCACGCCTTCGACCAGCGCTTCGACGGGCGGGCGGACTACTTCGTCACCGCCGACAAGAGAGAAGAGCGCGGCGGTTTTGTCTCCTGGGAGACCAACTTCATCGCCGACGCGCGCAGCGCCCTGGTCGATCCCTCGGAAGCCAAAGGCGCGGGCGTGCGCATCACGGCCTTCGACATGGGCGGGAGCACGCTCGTAGGCCACATTGCCGAATGGCCGGTGGGCCGTTATCACAAGGCTCACTTTCATCAAGGCGGGGCGATCCTCTTGATCCTGCGCTCGGAGGGCTACACGCTGATGTGGCCGCAGGAGGCGGGCGAGCGGCCGTACCTGACAAAACGCGGGAGCCAGGTTGTCAGAGTCGATTGGCGCGAAGGCAGCGTCTTGAGTCCGCCGACCGGCTGGTTTCACCAGCATTTCAACACCGGGAGCGAACAGGCGCGGCAGCTCGCGTTTCGCTACAGCGGGCAGTCGGGCAAGTATCTGCTCGGCATCGGCAAAGCATTGAATCGCGAGGGCGTGCGCACCAACACGCGCGAAGGCGGGACGCTGCTCGAATATGAGGACGAAGATCCGCAGATCCGCCGCGACTACGAGGCGGCGCTCAGTACCACCGCCGTCTCCATGGAGATGCCGCCGGTGGTTTACGCGGGGATTTAGTGTGGTGTATCAGAAATGTGTTGCCTAATTCTCACGTCATTCCGGCCGAGTCAGCCTGAGGCTGGCGAGAGCCGGAATCCAGGAGGGGTGAGGGAGCTGGATTCCCGCTTCCGCGGGAATGACGAACGTGGGTCACCGATTTTTTCAGTAAACTTCTGAGACGGGACACCAGGAAGACAAACCTCTCGTGACTAAACTATTTTATCTTCTGACGGCGTTTTTCGTCGCGCTGGAATTGACGTCAACGGCCCCGGTTTTTGCGCAGGCCGCAAAGCCCGCCTGGCAAGTAGAATGGAACAGAGCGGTCGAGTTGGCAAAGAAGGAAGGCAAAGTCGTCATCTCGATCCCGGCATCGGCTGAACTTCGCCCGGCGCTGGAGGAGGGCTTCAAACGGCGCTTCGGGTTCGTCATAGAGTCGGTCCCGGCCCGCGGCACGTCGGTGGTGAGGAAGATCGTCGACGAGAGCAAAGCCGGCATCAGTTACTTCGACATTCACATCGGCGGCAGCGAGTCGATCGTCACGGGCATGTTGCCGGAAAAAATTCTCGAGCCGATCGAGCCGTGGTTCATTCTCCCGGAGGTCAAGGACCCAAAGAACTGGTGGGGCGGTCATATCTGGATCGACAACGCAAAGCGCTTCATCTATGCTTTCCAGGCCTATCAGACCGAAAGCGTGTGGTATAACAGCGAACTCGTGAAGCCGGAAGAGATCCGCTCTTTCGACGATCTGCTGAATTCCAAATGGCAGGGAAAAATCGCCATCCTCGATCCGCGCACGCCCGGCTCGGGCGCCTCGATGTGGTCGTATCTGCGCGAGATCAAGGGCGAGGATTATTTGAAAAGGCTCGTCGCGCAGAAAATGCAGGTCGGCCGGGACCAGCGGCTGCTCGCGGAAAATCTCGCCAAAGGAAAAACCGGCCTCGTCATAGGCCTCACTTATTACTCGACCGTCCCTTTCCTGAAGGCGGGGCTTCCGGTCAAGCCGCTTCCCACTCCCCGTGAAGGAATGTACGTGAGCGGCGGCAGCGGCCATCTCACGATCATCAAGAATCCGCCGCACCCGAACGCGACCAGAGTTTTCACCAACTGGCTCTTGAGCAAGGAAGGGCAGGAAACTTTTTCCAAAGCGCTCGGCCAGGCCACACGGCGCTTGGATGTGGACACGCACGGCTTGAAGGAATTCGGCGTGACGGCGGCGAAGGACACGATCACGCTGGAGCAGTATTACAAGTTGGAGAATCAGTCGGAGAAAAAAGTTAACGAGTTGCGCGAGCCGGGCGCGGAGCTGGCGCGGAAATTGTTGGACTAACAATTTGTAGGGGCGACCGGCCGGTCGCCCGATATGCGGGCAGGCACAGGGGCCTGCCCCTACACCAACCACAGGAGAAAACATGAGCTACACGGATTTGCGGGAATGGATTCAAAAGACGGACGAGATCGGCGAGCTGGCGCGCATCGACGGCGCGGACTGGGATTTGGAGATCGGCGCCCTGACCGAGGTGGCCGAGTTCAGCTCGCCGTCGCCGGCCGTGCTGTTCGACCACATCAAAGACTATCCCGCGGGCCATCGCGTCCTGGTCGGGATGATCGAGTCGCTCAAGCGCGCGGCGGTGACGACCAATCTGCCCCCCGATATCGGCCGCAACGACTTCATCGCCGCCTGGAAAGAGCGGCTCAACCATCCCACGCTGATTCCGCCGCGCTACGTCGATAGCGGCCCGGTGATGGAAAATGTTTTTACGGGCAAGCAGATCGACATCCTCAAGATGCCCGTCCCCAGGTGGCACGACCGCGACGGCGGCAGATACATTGGGACGGCCCATGTGGTCTTCACGCAAGACCCCGAGGAGGGTTGGATCAACATGGGCGTCTACCGTGTGATGGTCCACGATCGCGACAAGCTCGCGCTCTACATCTCTCCCGGCAAGCACGGCCGCATTCACCGGCAAAAATCGTTCGACGCCGGCAAGCCGCTCAAGGTCGCGATCTCCTTCGGGCAGGACCCGCTGCTTTTCATGATCGCCTCGCGCGCGCTCCCCTGGGGCGCGCAGGAGCTGGAGTACGCGGGCGGCATCAAGGGCGCGCCTATCGACGTGATCCGCGGCGAGTTCACCGGCCTGCCGATTCCCGCGTTCGCGGAAGTGGCGATCGAGGGAGAGGTCTCGCCGGACGAGATGAGAGAGGAAGGGCCGTTCGGCGAATGGACGGGCTACTACGCGAGCGGCGAGAGAAAAGAGCCGGTCTTGCAGATCCACTCTCTCATGCACCGCAACAATCCGATCATTACCGGCGCCCCGCCGTTCCGTCCCCTGGCGGGGGCCGACGACTGCTCGTCGCTGATCCGCGCCGCCTTTATCTGGGACTCGCTCGAGAAGGCCGGCGTGCCTGATGTGAGAGGCGTCGCCTGTTACCAGAACCGCTTTTTCACTGCGGTCTCGATCAAGCAGCGCTATCCCGGCCACGCCAAGCAGGCGGCGATCATCGCCAACCAGTGCCAGACCGGGGCATATCTCAGCCGATTCGTGATGGTGGTCGACGAAGATATCGACGTCGCCGATTTCAACGACGTGCTCTGGGCGATGTGCACGCGGGTCGATCCGGCAAACTCGATCGACATCATCCGCCGCGCCTGGAGCGGGCCGCTCGACCCGATCATCCCCAGGGCGGAGAAGGGCTTGAGCTCGCGCGCGATTATCGACGCCTGCCGGCCCTATGAATGGCTGAAGGACTTCCCTCCGGTCTCGGGCGCGAGCAAAGAGCTCAAGGAGAAGGTGCTGACAAAGTACGGCCATTTTCTGAAGCGGTAAATGGACGGCCTGAAGGAGGACGGACATGGGAGCGAAACTTGGAATTGTCTTCGCGGGCGCCAGCCTGGCGCTTTTTATCTGCGCCGCATCGGCGCAGACCGGTAAGCCCGCGGCGGAATGGGAGAAGGTTCTCGAAGCGGCGCGAAAAGAGGGAAAAGTCGTCGCCTCCATCCCGCCTAATGCCGAGCTCAGAAAGGGCATCGAGGAGACTTTTCAAAAACGCTTCGGCATCACGGTGGAAAGCGTGCCGGGACGGGGCGCCGCGGTCATCACGCGGATCGTCAGCGAGGCCAAGGCGGGCATCCGCTATTTCGACCTCCATTTCGGCGGCACGGAGTCCACGGTCAAGGCGCTGCTGCCGGAAAATATTCTCGATCCTATCGAACCCTGGATGGCGCTGCCGGAGGTGAAAGATCCGAAAAACTGGTGGGGCGGCCACATCTGGGTCGACAACGCGAAGCGCCTGGTCTATTCCTTCGCCGCGTATCAGACTCAAACTCTCAACTACAATGCGGATCTCGCGAAGCCCGAAGAGATTCGCTCCTTCGACGATTACTTGAACCCCAAATGGCAGGGCAAGATCGGCTTCAGCGACCCGCGCGTGCCCGGCTCCGGCGCCTCGGTGTGGTCGTTTATTCTGCAGGTCAAAGGCGAAGCGTATTTGAAAAAACTGGTCGCGCAGAAGTTGTTTCTCGGCCGCGACCTGAGACTGTTGGCCGAAAGCCTCGTCAAGGGGCGGGTCAGCCACACGATCGGCATCGGCTACACCGAATTCGCCCCGTTTATCAAAGCCGGATTCCCGGTCAAGACGCTGCCGATTCCCAAGGAGGGTCTTTACGCAACGGCCGGCTATGGCGCGCTCGTCATTCTCAAGAACGGTCCTAATCCGAACGCAACGAAAGTCTTCGTCAATTGGCTGCTCGGCAAGGAGGGCCAGGAGATCTTTACCCGGGCGATGGGCGAGGCGACGCGGCGGCTCGATGTCGATACGAAGTGGATGCAGGAGTTCGGCGTTCTCGCGGCGAAGGACGGCCTGACTCTGGAGCAATACTACAAGATGGAGAATCAATCGGAGGAGAAAGTTTACAGCGTGCGCGATCCTGGGGCGGCGATGGCAAAGAAGCTGCTGGACGCAATGTAGCAGACCGGTGAAAACAGTCCGCCCGCCCGGGAATCTCTCTCCGGGCCGACGCGATACGTCGGTGTTGCGCTGCTCCTGCGAGATGAGAGTAGCCGGGAGGTACGATTGACACCACTCGTCCCACGCGTCGTCCCTCCGAGAGACCCCCAGGCGGGCGACTGTTTAATCGATTGGAGTTGATGAAATGGCTGTAAAAGATTTACGCGAGTGGATCGACATTCTCGAAGAGAAGCGCGACTTGAAGCGCATCAAGGCCGAAGTGGATTGGGACGAGGAGTTGGGCGCGATCACGCGCGAGGTGTCGAGCGCGTACGGGCCGGCGCTGCTGTTTGAGACGATCAAGGACCATCGCAACACGCTCTGCCGCAGGCTTTTCACCAACTTGACCGGCAGCCGGGAACGGGTCTGCCGGCTGCTCGGTATTTCCGAAGAGACCTCCTATCGCGAGCTGGTTCCCGTTCTCAAAGAGCGCTTCTCGCGTCCGGTCAAACCTATCCAAGTAAAGAGCGGCCCGGTTAAAGAAAACATCGTCAAGGGAGACGCCGTCGATCTCTATCAACTGCCGGTGCCCAAGTGGAATCCGCTCGACGGCGGCCGCTATATCATGACCTCCGCGAGCACGGTGACAATCGACCCGGAAACGGGCCGGCACAACGCCGGCACCTATCGCGGGATGATCTCGTCGAAAAAGACGATCAGCGTGCTGCTCGCGACGACTCAAGGTTGGGGAGAGCACTTCACGAAATATCGAAGGCGCCGCGAGGAGATGCCGGTGGCCGTGGTCCTGGGCCAGGACCCCACCCTCTTTATCGCCGCCTCGACGCCGGTGAGCCATCCGGAATACGAGATGGCCGGGTCATTGAGAGGCGCGCCGGTGGAATTGGTTAAATGCGAGACCAGTGATCTTTTGGTGCCGGCCAACGCCGAGATTGTGATCGAGGGGAAGATCTCGCCCGATCCGAAAAGCTTCGAGGCCGAAGGGCCGTTCAGCGAGTATCCGGGCTACTACGGCGGCCGGAAGAGTCCCAAGCATACCATCCGCGTCGAGTGCATCACCTATCGGAACGATCCTATCTTCACCGGCTGCCTGACCGGAGCGAGTCCCGGCAGGACCAACGAGTGTACAATGTGGACGCCGGCCTGCTATTCGGCTGTCGCCTGGCACTACCTCGAACAGGCGGGCGTGGCGAACGTGCTGGCCGTTTGGCGGGGAAAGTGGCCGGAGGTGATGCGCGTGCAGATACGAAAAACGCACCGCGGCCATGCCCAGCAGGTGGCCAACGCACTGTGGGGTTCGCACCTCTCCAACTACACCGCCAAACATCTCATCGTGGTCGATGAAGATATCGACATCTTCGACGGCGAAGCGATCGAGTGGGCGCTGGCCTACAGAGTGAACGCCGGGATGGGTGACATTTCATTTTTTCCCGGCACCTCCGGCTCGATGCTCGATCCGAGCGTGCCGATCGAAGAGCGCGACTCGGTGAAATACGGCCACGGCCGATGGACGCGCGTCCTGGTGGACGCGACGATCAACTGGGAGCTTGAGCCGCAGGAGCAGTACGGCGGCCACCGCTATCCGCCGCTCGGAACCTCCATCTCGCCGAAAATGGAGGAGACGCTCAAGCGCAGATGGAAGGAGTACGGGTTCTGAGGGAAGTTCACTGACTATAGATCATCCTTGGCCATGAAGGCCGCCGCCCGTTCGGAAAGCCCGCGCATCCGATACAGGCGGTTGGATTTAGCAGCTACCCATTGCGCGGGCTTGGAGAGCGGGTGGCGGCCTTCACTGCGAGGACTCGCTTTAGAGGAGAGGGGAGCATGAAAGGCGAACAAAGACGCACGGGTTACGAAAGATGGATCGAGCAGGAAGCCATTCCCGTGGTCGAGGGATACGGGGTCAGAGACGTGCGTCAGCTTACGTTGGGACCGTGGAAGCGGCTCGGCGGCAGCGGCGCCTACGTCCAGATGAAAGGGCTTGAGGGCATCACCGGCGTCTACGTCGCCGAGATCGGTCCCGGCTCGGCGCTTGAGGGAGAGCGCCATCTGTTCGAAGAGGTCATCTACATCGTCGCCGGCAGCGGAAAAGCCGAGATCCAACAGATCGGCAGCCGGCGCCAGGAGATCGAATGGCGGGAAGGCAGCCTCTTTTCTCCGCCGCTCAACACCTGGCACCGGCTGATCAACACGGGAAATAATCCGGCGCTCTTTGTCGCCGTGACCACGGCGCCGATGATCTTCGATCACTTTCACAACGAGCGGTTTATCTTGAACAGCGATTTCGTCTTCTCCGACCGCTACAACGCCGAGCCGGATTACTTCAAGCCGGGAGAAAACCGCTACCTGAGCGGCAACCAGAAGCAGATGATCTGGGAGACCAACCTGATTCCCGACGCTCGCGCCGCGGTCGTCGATCCTCAGACGCAAAAAGGAGCGGGTGTCAATCTGACGCAGTTCGAGATCTCCGGCAACACGCTGATCGGCCATCTGGCCGAGTGGCCGGTCGGCTGCTACCACAAAGCGCATCACCACGGCGGCGGCGCTGTCCTCGTCATCCTCCGCTCCGAGGGCTATTCGCTCATGTGGCCGAACGAGTGGGGACCGAGGCCCTATGAAAGAGGCTACGGCGATCAGGTGGTGCGAGTGGACTGGGTTCCGGGAAGCATTTTTAGCCCGCCGACAGGCTGGTTCCATCAGCATTTCAACACCGGCGCGGAGCAGGCGCTCCAGTTGGCGCTGCGCTGCGGAAGTCTCCACCATCCTCTGGGCATCCGCGTCGCGGCGATCCGCGCGGGAGTCTACACTTCGGTGAAAGAGGGCGGCACGCTGATCGAATACGAGGATGAAGACCCGGAGATTTCGCGGATTTACCGAGCCGAGCTTGGGAAGAAGGGAATTGCCTTCGCGATGCCGGGACGAGCGACCCAATGACAGCCGCCGCCCGGTCGTAGAGCCCGCGCATCCGATACCGGCGGTGGGATTAAGCAGCTACCCATTGCGCGGGCTCGGAGAGCGGGTGGCGGCTGTCATCGTCGGGGTGATGCCGCAACGCTTAACGAACCGTCCCCGCGTCAAATCCGTAGGCCAGCTGTAACAGCTGGATGATGATCCGCGCCGTCGCGCCCCAGATGTCCCGGCCTTGATAGTAGAAATGATAGATCGGGTCGCGCCTCTCCGGCGGGTAGAGCCGGGGCTCGACCTTGAAGCATCCGGGCTCTAAGAGAGCGGGTACAGGGACGGAAAATACGGCGGCGGTCTCAAGCTCGTTCAAGCGAAACTCATAGGGATGCGGGATGAGGCCGACGAAAGGCGTCACCAGATAGTTCGCCGCGGCGGTCACCTGGTCGAGCTGTCCCAAGACGCGCACATCGGCAGGGGCAAGTCCGATCTCCTCTTCGCTTTCGCGGAGCGCCGCCGCCAGCGGCCCCGCGTCGCGCGGATCGATCTGGCCTCCCGGAAAAGCGACCTGGCCTTTGTGGGAGTTGAGCAGCTCCGTTCGCTGCGTGAGGACGAGATGCTCCCCGTCCTCCCGCTCCTGGATCGGCACCAGGACCGCTGCCGGCTTGGCATACTCACCGCTTAAAAACGCCGGCGTACGGTCTTGCAGTATCCGGCCTATTCTGTCGGCGGCCATGACGGGTTTTCACTCCAATGGACTCTGTGCTAATAGCTTCTTCTAATTTATCCGAGCGGCGCGCAAAACACCATAACGATGAAGCCGGCTGAAATTCACCAAGCGATCCGCATTCTCCGGCGCGAAGTGCCGAAGTGGCAGACACCCATCGTGACTCTGGTGGCGGAGAATTCTGAAAGCCCGTTCCAGGTGCTGATTTCCTGCATTTTGAGCCTGCGCACGCAGGACACGACCACGGCCCAGGCGAGCCGGCGGCTGTTCGCCCTGGCCGACGTGCCGGAGACGATGGGTCGCCTCTCGATTCAGAAGATCGAAACGGCGATATTCCCGGTGGGATTCTATCACACAAAGGCCAAAGTCATCCGCGACATCTGCCGGACGCTGATCAAGGAATATTCCGGCAAAGTGCCCGACGAGATCGACGAGCTGCTAAAGCTCAAGGGCGTGGGACGAAAGACGGCGAACCTCGTCGTCACGCTCGGCTACCGCAAGCCCGGCATCTGCGTCGACACTCACGTCCACCGCATCTCGAACCGCTGGGGCTACCTGCGGACGAAGAATCCGAAGGAGACCGAGTTCGCTCTGCGCGCAAAGCTGCCGAAGCAGTACTGGATCGAATACAACGACCTGCTTGTCACCTTCGGCCAGCACCTCTGTCGCCCGATCTCGCCGATCTGCAGCACGTGCCTGGTGAAAAAATATTGCGCCCGAGTCGGAGTTACGATAAGCCGGTAGCAGATGGATTTCAGACTTTCGACGAAAGAGTCGCAGTGCCACCCGCGTCATTCCCGCGGAAGCGGGAATCTAGGTCCTTTTGCTTTCCTGGATTCCGACTCTCGTCAGCCTCAGGCTGACTCGGCCGGAATGACGGTCAGAATTAGATAACGGACTTCTGAAACACCAGATTGGAAGACCGTTCAAATATGACCCAGACAAATTCAGACTCTTTTTCCCACAACGTCGATCTCCTGGGTTACCACGACCTCGGCGGCAAGCCGGCCTTCAAGCTGGCGATGCAGGAAGTCAATGGCCGCTGGTATCTTTACCTGGCGCATCTGTGGCACCGGGGGTGGAGCATTCTCGATGTCACCGATCCCACCGCGCCGGAATATGTAAGCTTCATTCCCGGCCCCGACAACACCTGGACGATTCAGATTCAAGTCGCGGAAGGGAAGATGATCGCCGCGCTGGAGCGGATCGCTCCCGGCTGGGGCGGCGATGACGGCAAGCCATACTCCGAGGGCTTGCTGATTTTCGATGTCTCAGACCCGAAAAAAGGGAGGCAGCTGGGCCATTACCGGACCGACAGCACCGGCACGCATCGCAACTTTTACGACGGCGGATCGCTGGTCCATGCGGCAGGCGGCGCGCCCGGCTTCGACGGCAAGATTTACCAGATCGTGGATATTTCGGACCCGGCGAAGCCGAAACAAATATCAAGCTTCTGGCTGTCGGAGCAAAAAGGGAACGCGGCGCGAGGAGGCGCCAAGTTTTCCCTGCACGGGCCGGCCCATGTCGAAGGCGACCGCGCGTATCTTTCGTATGGCGACGGCGGCGGGATCATCCTGGACATTTCCGATATTCACCAGCCGCGCCTGGTAAGCCGGCTCGCGTTCCAGGGACTCTGCAGCCGCCAGGGGATTCACACCTACCTGCCATTGCCGCGACGCAAGCTTGCCCTGATCAATGACGAAGCGATCGCCGAAAACGGCGATGAAAACTTAAATCTGGCCGGCATTGTCGATATCGCCGACGAAAAGCAACCGCGCTTAATCTCTCTGTTCCCGCAGCCGGTGCCGCCGCCGGAGAGCGGCTTGAAAAATCTCTTTAACAAAGGCGGCCGCTTCGGCCCGCACAATCAACACCATCCCAATCACCAACCCTGCCTCGAAGATCGCGACGACATCGCCTACCTCACCTACTTCAACGCCGGCCTTCGCGTTTACGACATCCGCGACCCGCGCGCGCCCAAAGAGATCGCCTACTTCATCCCGCCTGATCCGAAGGAGAGGATCGGAACCAAGCCGAGCAAATTAGTCGCGCAAGTCGAAGACGTTCTGGTAGATCATCGCGGCTGCATCTACATCAGCGAGAAGAACCAGGGGATCTTCATTCTCCGGCTGAGGGAAGTCTGGCCGTACGGCGCCATGTGAGGCCGATCAAGTTGCAGCTTTTTCTGAACTTTGAAATACTGGCCCGGTGGCGCAGGAAAATTGGAAGTGCCTTAATGTTACCGTTAGCGACAAAGAATCTCGCGCCGTCATCGAATACAAAATCCATTTCTACCGGAAAACTAATGGCTGGTACGACGAGGTCCGGTACGATAGCCACGAAATCCGCAAAGGCCGGAAGAGCCTCGCGCCCCACCTGCACATGAAGCTTGCGACTCCATTTAAGGACCCAAAGGAAGGCGAAGCCGAGCTGAACCGGATGATTGACGAAATTCTGCCGAGGATAAAGGAGATTGCTCGATGAGTCGGATTTTAGCGATCAAGGGAGACGAAGGGGAGCGGGAGGTGGATTATTCCGCTCTCTCGCTCAAGGAAATTCAGAAAAAGGTTCGGGCTTACGAAAAAAAACACGGAAACTACGCCAGGTTCCTAAGAGCCTACGATTGTGAGTCGAGCCCGGCGGAGGATTATCTGACTCTGATCGACTGGGAATGTCTCCTGAACGAAAGCAACGGCAGGAAAACCACGCGTCTTTCTCTCATCAAGGGCGGCAAGAGAAAACCACGCTGACGTTCGTCGCTGAGAATCTAAAACTCTCCTCCGCGACTCTGTGCCAGCCCCCACTATCGAGAGCCTCACGCAGCCACCGGAGCAAGCAGATTGACCTGCTAGCGTCTTTTTGGGACGGCGAGTATCCGATAACGACGAGTCGTGTTCGCCTGATGCTGAGTTTAAAGGGAGAAATGGACCTTTCCTTCGGGTAGCGGATAAATTAATGAACCACCAACCGCCGCTTACCGAGGAAAATCTCTCGCAGCAAAAAGAAACCGGTTCGCCAAGCCAATGTCAGAGTTGCCGCGGTCGGCTTGCGCGGTCCACCCATCCGACGTAATTCCCGAGTCGGGAACTCCTTGATCCTCATCCCTAACTTCGTCGCCCGGATTGTGCTTTGCAGTTCGATCTCGTGTAGGGGGGCATCCAGCTTCATCTGCTTCATAGAAGCCAGCTTGAACCCACGGTAGCCATTGCAAGAATCCCACACTCCGGATCTCCAGATGGCCCGTACGATCAAACTGTAGGCGATGCTCCCCAACTTACGAATACGACAGGGATCATCGCTATCGTCACTGCAGGAGCCGGCGAGGATGAAACGACCGGCAATGACAAGGTCGTAGCCTTCGTCAAGATACGCAAGCATTCTCGGGAGGTCGCTTGGGTCCTCGTTCCCATCCGTGCTGAAAAACACGACTCGCTCGGTTTCCATCTTATCCTGTGCTTGCAGGAATGCGTTTCCTCGTCCCGGGACGGATTGCAAGAGATACGGGATTGCATGCGCCTGGTAGATATCTAACGTCCCATCCGTCGAGCCGGCGTCGATGGCCAGTACGCGGTCGAAGAGGTCAAAAGGGATAAGCGGGACAAGTTTTTCCAAGGCGGCTCGCTCATCGTAGGAAAGCAACACCAATGTTGTTGAGCCGGGCTTCACGGGTCGAGGCGCGCCCCTTTCTCTGGAGCGGTTTTCAAATTTTTCCGCCGGCAGCGGCCGGTGGCGGAACTCGCGCTGGTCTCGTCGAAATCAGCCGCTGCCGTCCCGTGTCGCCGGGCCCGTGTGCCTTGCCGAGTGATCGCGGTCCACGGTCCATCACAACCGCTCGCGCAACAAGCTTGACCGAATCAGGAAGGTCGTGAATTGCGAGTCGCGAAAGACGGCAACGCTTTCTTCTTGCACATCGGCCTGGGAGACTTTTTTGACGAGCTCGTGCGCGTAGCTCTTCTGGCCGCGTTCAAAGTTGGTGAGGATAACCCACTCGGAACTCCCCAATATCTCCTTCAGTCTATTCTCGTGCGGTAAGTCCAACGCGCGTCGATCGGCATACCAATGGATCTGCGGATAGTTTGCGCCGATAACCAACGCGTCCGGCGAGGAGTGCTCGCGTAAGAACTCCATCGCTTCGAGGAACGAGGGATAGCCCAGCGTCGCTCGATACTGGAAGGTCGGCCGGGTGAGCCTGAAGTTCATAGCAAAAATACCTGCGAGCAACAATGTTAGAACCGCAACTGATCGCCATAAAAGCCGCACGGGGAAGAGCGATTTCACCAAACCTACGGCGGCCAGAACCGCCATAAACGGCAGGATAGAGGTGATCTGACGCACCTCTTTGTATCGGTAGAAACTGAACCAGACGAGGATCCCCGCACAGATCACCAGGCAGTGGAGGCCGCACCGCTCCCGTTTCCACGCCGTCCAGACGACCCCGATCAGGAGCAAAAGAGCCAGGCTCGGCGAAAGCATCTCCGGTAGCTGCGCAACGTAGAAGTTCCAGGGCATCGACACGTTAGGCATATAGACCTGGAGCTGCGTTGACGACTGCTTCACGCCGACCAGCGCGTTGCCAAAAGTGAACTGCTGTCGGAGCATCCAGGGAAACACGACCGCTAATCCCAAGAAAGGACTGAGGAAGAAACTTGGACCCCGTATTCTCCGCCACACGTCTTGGTTCCGGGTACAGAGCGCGAGGATCAGGAACAGCACGACGATGGGGCCGAACAGGAGCGCCGTGTAACGAGTCAAAAATGCCAATCCCCAGCAGAGCCAGCTCCAAGGGAAATAGCGCTCATGCCGATACAGACCAAAATAGAAAAACATCACCGCGCCGGTGAAGAAGGCCATGAAAGGGATCTCCGTCAGGAAGAGCGGAGTGGAGGTCCAGAATGTTGGGGACACTCCTAGAAAAGTCGCAGCAACGAGACCGGTCGTCCGATCGTACGCAGTCATGGCACAGTAATAGACGATGTAGAGCGCCAGCAGGCTAAAGGCGAGGTGAGGCAGTTTGACGACCGCATCCTGGCTGCTGCGGCACAGCAGCATGCTTGCGGCGGCGGCGAGTGGGAGCACCGGCGGCCGCAGAGAATTAGGCTTTCCGCTAATGGCAAATCCTTCTCCCCGCACAACCGACCGTCCCAGCGAGGCATACTCAGCTTCATCCCACATAAACATGCCGTTAGAGTTCAATGTCATCGCATACACGACGCCGAAGAAGACGAGCAACAGCAGGATAGGGCCATGTCGGATGACGGTTGCCCGCCAGTCAAAGTCCGGAGCAATGGTCACTGCGAGCCGGCTACCCGTCTCGCCTTTAGGAGCCTGCTTTTGAGCCATGCCAATCAGAACCTAAGAATTCCCTCTGAGAGCCTGTCCCGGCCCGCGTTCGAGAGCCTCTAGCGGCCACCCGAGAGAGCCGACCGACACGCCAGCGCCTTTTTTGGCCGGAGAGTATTTCACAAGATGGTTTTATGTCAATTTGAGGCAGAGTTTACAAGCAGAGCTTCCCGTGTTCCATGAAGTAAGGCAGCGTCGCTCTAATTCCTTGGATATCGGCGGTGGAGCAATCTCAAAAAACGCGGCGAGATCGGACGACCACAAAAGCGACAGCGACGCTCAAAAACAGGTAGCTGGGGAAAAAGCTCATCGCTCGGTGAGCATCCTACCCAGAATCGATCTCACTTCCTCGCGGTCTTTATTGCCAAAGTACCAATCGATAGTGCGGCGCAATCCTTCTGTGAAGCCCACCTTCGGTTGCCATCCGAGAAGTTTCTTAGCAAGCCTGTTATCCGCAACCCGGTTGAGTGGGCCGGTAGGCATCTCCGGCCGGGTCGCGATCTTCGCTTTATGTCCGGTATAGCGGAGGATTTCATTCACGGCATCCAGCACCCGAATACGCTCCATCGTCCCCAAGTTGACGGCGGTGGCGTCGTCGATCCTTTCTGCGGCCAGAATCGTACCCTCCACGACATCCTCGATATAAGTCCAGTTGCGCACTTGCTCGCCCGTGCCCCAAACTTCAAAGGGATCCTCACCGATAAAGGCCCGGGCTATCATGGCGATCACGGCGTGATTCTCCACACCGCGCGGGCCGTATACGGTAAAGTAACGGCAGCTCGCCGATTTCAGGCCAAACTGTTTGTAGTATGCCTTGAGCGTGAGCTCTCCCATGAGCTTGCTCCAACCGTACATATTATCGGCGTCGTAGGGTGGACCGACCATGTCTTCCGTAAGATAGATCTCTTCAGCAGGATTCATCTGAACATGATTCGGATAGACACAACCCGACGATGCGTAGACGACTTTTTCCACCGCCAGCTCATGTGCGGTTTTGAAAATCATTCCGTCTAGAATTAAATTCGTGGAGCACTCCACCTGATGCAGGTCAACGTACCCCCGTCCCCCATGGTCAGCGGCTAAATGAAAAACAATCTCCACACCGGCCATCGCCTTCCGTATAACTCCTGGCTTGGTCAGATCTTGCTTTAAGAATTCGATCCCGTCGCCTCTTACGTGCTTCTCGATATTCTCAGCCTTTCCACTACTCAAATCATCCACGACTCGAACGCGCGCGTCCCGAGCCATCAGAGCATCGACTAGCTGAGAGCCAATAAAAGATGCCCCACCCGTAACTAAAACCTTCCGCCCTTTCCAATCCATATGCCTTTTCCTTCCCGCCTCCTTTGCTCGGTCTCTCGCCTCATAGACTAACCATCTGCCCCCCCCCTCAACGCCTACACACCTGGTCGCTCCTTGTCAAAAGCCCCAAGGGCGCACGAATTCCTTTCTGGTTACTTGGATGAAAGAGATCTAAGCCCACTCCGCCAGGAATGATCCCTGACCTCTGAATGAAATAATAGGAACTTGCTTCCGAGTCATGCCACTCAGAGCCAAAAAATTCCCTCTGGGAGCCTGTGCCGGCCCGCGTTCGAGACCCTCAAGCAATCACAGCAAAGTGACTCGCTAGCGCCTTTTTTGTGTAGAGCACCCGATAGGATCTTGTTTTATCTGAGGCTACCGCCAACCAAATCAGAGGTACTGTTCGGGCATCGGGAGCTATTTCTTCTCCGGCCTGAGGGATTCGGGAAAATACTTCGAAGGGGACCAGACGTTGCCGGTGAAGCTGCGGCGGCCGAGCATGCGCCGCTCGGCCGCCTCTCCGTTACCGGCATTGTCCGGTGAACGCGCCGACCTTGGCATTGCCTTTCTTAATGTTTACTGTCCGCGAGGTTGGGTTGAAGACGCATCCGGGTTTGCCGACCATCACCATGTAAGTTCCCGCTCTTAGTGCCTCCCAGTAATATTCCGAGCTGTTATCCCGCCCTCGTCCGGCGCCGGTGACTACCTTGTCGACGCAGCCGCGTGGACCAAGTAGCGTCATCGTCACGCCTGCGGGATCAGACCCTTTTTTCATGTTGACCCGCCCCGCCAATCCATATGGCCCGGTGCCGACACAACTCGGCGGTTGCACTAGGGTAGTCGTCCGGGCGCTGTTGTTGGCGGTGTCAGGATCAATCTCGTTGCCGGTCACGGCAGCTCGGTTCGTAGCCCGGCCAGGCGACTCCGGGATGACGTTGATCGTGATCGTGGCGCCGGCGCCGTTGGCCAGGCTTCCCAAATCGCACCTGACGATGCCCGACGAATGTCCGCAGGGCGGCGTCGCGGAAACGAACGCCACGCTTCCCGGCAGCGTGTCCGTGAGCCTCACGCCGGTCGCCTCATCCGGCCCGTTGTTGCTGACGGTCACCGTGTAGGTAAGTGTGCTGCCCACCTTCACGGGGTCGGGAGCGTCGCTCTTGGTCACCGCAAGATCCGCCGTCGGTGTCGGCGGCGGACTCGCGTCGCGGCACTTGCCCGCGCAGCGCGCGTTGGCGATCGCGGCGATCTCCTCGGCGCTGAGCGCGCGGTTGAAAAATTCCACCTCGTCAATACGGCCCTTAAACATATCAAGCCCAGACGGGCTGCCACCTATAGAAGTATCGCCTGTTGGCGTATTCGGCGAAGTATTCGGGTCCACGCTTAATTCCATTCCATCCAGATAGAACTTCCATATTCCGTTTTCGCGGACGAGGGCGACGTGTTGCCAAACGCCTTGAGTCAGTTGTGTATTCGTGTAGTTCCATCCAACAGTTCCCATGAGCACCGTCAGAGTTCCGTCAGGTTTTCCGTTTTGACTCGAAGACGCAAGGTATATGCCGTAACCGTCTGGTCCGGAATTGCCGTTGAAAAAAATCCGCTGGAAGGTGTTGCCGGCGTTAGTCCCGCCCCAGTTGACCCAAGCGTCCATGGTAATGTTATCGGTGGCCGTGGAAACAAGATTAGCGCTAATATAGTCATCAATCCCGTCAAAACTGAACGCCTGGCCGACCATGCCGGGAGCGAACGTCGCACCGTTCACCAGGGTGCCGTGATTCGCGCCGATACTGTCATCGGCATCGCCCTCACCGTCCCACCAACTAATCATGCCTGACGGCGCTGTGACGCAAGACCTGCACTTCCCGGCGCTGCCGGCGTGGTAAATCGCGGCGATCTCCTCGGCAGAAAGGGCGCGGTTGAAGATTTCCACTTCATCTATCACTCCAGTAAAGAACCTAGTCTGACCTGTCTGCTCGCGTCCGATAGCGATGTCGGTGTCCACTCCGATGAGATTCTGCGGAGTCACGGTCGTAGAGTTGACCGCTACGCCGTTAACGTAGATGACGAATGAGCCCGAAGCGCCGTCATAACTCATCGCCACATGAGTGAAAGTGTTGAGCGGCACCGAGCCTCCCGTCAGAATCGGTTCGGATCCATCGGCGAGGTGAACTCCACTGAAGACCTGAAGCGTGCCGCCATTGTTTTGTAGCCAGAGAGCGAATGAATCCGAATTCGCGCCTAGGCCGAAGTTTTGTGCCCATTTCGTCAGCACCCCTACCAGCGCGCCGTTTCCTGGGAGACTAGCGGGATTCACCCACGCGTCCACGGTTACGCCGGTCGTGAGTTTGAGGGATGCAGGACTGCCGACAAAAACAGAGCTGTTTCCATCAAAGCTGAATCCCTGCCCGACCTTGCCGGGAGCGAACGTCGCGCCGTTCACCAGCGTGCCGTCATTCGCGCCGATAATGTCAAATGCGTTCCCATCACCCCCCCACCAGGTGACGAGGCCTGACGGGGGTGAAACGCACCTGCACTTTCCCGCACTGCCTGCGTTGGCAAGCGCGGCGATTTCAGTGTCGGTCAGGGCGCGGTCGAAGATCTCGACTTCGTCGATGAGGCCGTTGAAGAATGAAGAATCCTCATAAACAGTGCCGATCCTCAGTGAAGTCGTCGACGTTTCAAGATTGCCGTTGTGCGTAACAGATGCGCTCTCCGACCCGTTTACATATAGTTTATAGGTGCTGCCGTTCCTTGTAACTGCCACGTGCGCCCAGT
>JBGPGE010000086.1:0-18953 GCA_041483675.1 Binatia bacterium | reverse complement strand
GCCCTGCTGTACGCCGCTCGGATGAATGAAGATCGGCACGCGCAAGGCGGACGCTCTCTCATAGAAGGGATAGAGTTCCCTGGCATCCATGGAAAGACCGTTGGCCTGCGATCGGACTACGACGCCCTTGAGTCCCAGCGTCTCGATGGCCCGCTTCAGCTCGTCAAAGGCTTTTTCGCCGCCAAGCGGAGGAACCGGCGCCAGGGCGACGAATCTTTTCGGATAGCGCCTGACGACCTCGGCCGCTCTGTCGTCCCAGACTCTGCTTTCTTCCAGGGCGATCTTGGTATCGTCGCTCGTCACGGCCATGGAAAGCACCGCGACATCGATGCCAACGGCGTCCATGACTCTCAGATGCTCCTCGATGTCGCAAAGCTCCGGATTGAGATCGCCGCGCGGCTTGCCGTATTCGTAAAAGATCGCCTTTTCGCCTTTTTTGCCGCCTTTTTTAAGCAACAACTCTTCGGGGAGATAATGGTGTTCCCAGTCGATAATCATCCGCTGTTGCCTCCTTCGTTCTGGTATGCTGTTTGCATCGTCGTTCAGGTAACCGGAAAGTGAAACGAGCAAGGAGAGCCCAACATGATTAAACCCGACCGGATGAAAAGACCGATCGTAGCCATCAGAAAAGAGTTAAAGAGCCTGGAGGAAATCAAAGAGGCGATGTTCACGGCATGCCGCATCATGGACCATTTCGGCTTGATCCAGGGCTTCGGCCACGTCACCTCGCGCATTCCAGGCACCGCCCATATTCTCGTCACCCCGAAAAAGGCGCCGGGACTGGCCAAGAAAGAAGAGCTGGTCGTCATCGATATGGACGGTAAAACAGTGGCCGGCACCGCGACACCCCTCGGCGAAATCGCCATGCACTTAGGCATCTACCGCAAGCGGCCCGACGTCGGCGCGATTTGCCGCTTTCACTCGGAGATGGCTTCCGTCTTCGGCGCATTGAAGCGCAGCGTAAAAGTAATCCATGCGTTAGGTTATGTTCTGGGCCCCGAGGTTGAGGTCCTGGATTCCTCCGATATCCGTCACACGCCGGAGGTGACCGAGAAAATGGGCAAACTTATCACGGATAGCTGGGGCGTCATTTTTCGCGGCAACGGCGCGGCGATGTTCGGCGGGAACGTCATCGACGCCTGCGTCAGGGCGATGTTCTTCGAGGAATCGGCGAGGATTCAATACAAAGCCTCCCTGATCGGGACTCCCACCTATCTTTCCGCCGCAGAGGTGAACCGGAGAAACGAAATTTACTGGAACATGCCCGAGTACGATGTTTACGGCAGGGCCTGGGAATATTACAGCAGCAAAGTTTCCCGGTGAGACATCTTCCCAAAAAGTCGCCTGCGTAAGAAAGATCGACGATCTTTTCACCATAGCTCGTCGTCCTGCGTCGGGCCACCCCCCTCCCCGCGGCGTGGCCTCGTGTAGATGACGTACCAACCCTCGACGGTGGCAGATGGTTGCGGGGGTTGGCATTCGGAACACGCGAGATCTTTGGCTTGCGCGGGTTCCAGATGCACTTCCAAGCCGATCGACGCATAAGACGCACATGCCTCCTGTAGCCTCGAACCGCCGGCAAGAAACTGTCTAATCCAGCCCTGTTTCACCAGTTTCTCTTCGCCGCGCGCGTTCTCTATGGGAGCGGGAGCATTCATCGCGTCTCAAAACAGATCGTCTCCCAGGTCGTTGCCGGCCGGAAGGCGACCATATTGCTGCAGAAAGTGCTGCAACAGTTCGCTCTCGCGCTGGGTGTACATCGGCGCTTCTTCATAAATAAAGTAGCGCGCCTTGGGATTGCTGCTCAGCTGCTCCTCAAGAGCCTGACGAAGGTCGGGTGTCCCCGCGATCCGCAAAACCTGTTTGCCCTCGTCGAGAAGTTGGAAGACGCCTTCCGATGCGGAGACGGTTGCGACATGGGCCTGATCGAATTCCAACCATGACTCCGGCGGCATCATGGGCGCGCCGAGCTGGAGACGCAGGTCGCACCTGAGGCAGCGTCTCGCTTCTCGCAAAGCCGTGGACTCGTCGAAGCCAAGCTCGATCGTGTCGAAGTTCGTCCGGCGCTCGGCAAGCGAACGATACGGCATAGGTTCTCGCGCTCGAGAGGCAAACCCGTCGTCGTGGCCGAGCCATGGATCGTTCTCCGACGCCGGCGCCAAGACCTCATCGATAACCCCGTCGCCGCCAAGCTGCCGGTCGATGGAGATTGCCGCCTTCCTGCCGGTGGCAATCGCCTGAATTACCGAGGATGGCCCGCTCACCGCTTCACCGCCGGCGAGGACGCCGGCAACCGGCGTCGCCAAGTTCGTGTCATCGACGCGGATCGTCCCTCGCTCTGTCACCAGCGGCCGGTCGGCTTCGGCCAAAAAGGAGAGATCCGTGCTCTGACCGATGGCAAGGATCACGGTATCCGCCTCGATCACGGTTGTCACCGAAGGGTCGAATGAGGGGTTGAAGCGCCGCGACTCGTCGAACACACGGGTGCAGCGCACCAGCTCGATGCCGTTCACTTTCCCGTTCGCCCCTTCGACGCGAGCCCCCGCTTTGGCCGGGGGCTCTTGCTCAGGATTCCGCCCCACGGGCGTGCCCGTGGGGCTGCACAAGATTTTCTTTGGTCCCCATGATGGCTGGAGCACGCCGCCCTCTTCCAAAACCTGCTCGATTTCCGAGTCGAAGGCCGGCATCTCCGGGCGCGATTCCAGGCAAGCGACCTGCAGCTCGGTTGCGCCCAAGCGTAGGGCTGTCAGCGCAACGTCCATCGCGACGTTGCCGCCGCCGATCACGACGACGCGGCCGAGTGCTGTGCCGGGCCATGAGCCAAGATTGACCTCGCGCAAAAAGTCCAACCCCCAGAGAACACCCGGATGATCGCTCCCCTCAAGCCTGATCTTTTTGCTCAAACCGGCGCCGACCGCCAGAAAGACGGCGTCGTATTCGCTCTGCAGCCCCGACAGGGACAAACCAGAGGCCGGACCCACCGGCGTGTTGGTTCTTAGCTCGATACCGCGGGCCAGAATCCGGTCGATCTCGCGCTGGACGACTTCGCGGGGCACGCGGAACCGCGGAATGCTTTGCAGCAGCATCCCGCCAGGCTCGGCGGCCGCTTCGAAAATCGTCACACTGTGGCCCTTCAACTGTAGATAGTAAGCCGCGGTGAGTCCCGCCGGACCGGAACCGACGATGGCGACTTTTTTCCCCGTCTTCGCCACGGCTGCAGTCGCTTCATTTTGCATGCTGCCATGCTCCGCCGCAAAGCGTTTGAGTCGACAGATCGACACCGGCTCACTCACGCTGCCGCGCCGGCAAACGCTCTCGCAGGGATGGAAGCAGACATAGCCGAGAACCGCCGGAAACGGAACTTTCTCCCGGATCACGGCAAGGGCTTCATCGTACTTCTGCTGGGCGATAAAACGAACGTAGCGTGGAATGTCGATGCCGGCCGGACAGCCGGCCCGGCAGGGAATCAAAGCCTGTTCTCTAGAAAACGCCGCCGCCATGCCCGCGGGTTTGTCCATCAACGCGCCGGTCGGACAGACTTGGACACAAGCGGTGCAAAATCTACATTCCGACTCAGGCAGAGAAGACGCCGTGGTTCCCACCACCACACGGCCGTCGGCAATGGTAAATCCCAAAGCTTCGACCCCTCGGACGTCGTCGCAAACCCGCACGCAGCGGGTGCAGCCGATGCAGAGGTTGTAGTTGCGCGTAAAGAGCGGGTCGTCTTGAATGTTCGGGAGATCGCGGAAAACGTAGCGCGGAGTGTCCGGCTTGATGCCGATGTAATCGGCGACTTTGCGCAGCTCGCAATTGGAAAACTTCGTGCAACAGCGCTCGGGCACGGGGACGTTAAAGGAACAGGCGATGCGGTCGCAGCCTTCTCTATTGGCACAAGTTAAGCAGGTATGCGGATGATCGGCGAGAATTTCCGCCAGGCGGTCTTGCCGTGCGGCTTTCACTTCGACCGACGCGCTCCGGACACGGAGCCCTTCCTCTACGGGAGTAGAGCAGGCCGGGACTACTTTCCCGTCCAATTCCACCGAACACAAGCCGCAGCCGGAAAATTCCGCCGCGCTACCGTTAATCGCCTGACCGTCCCGCCAGACGGCGGGGATGCCGGCTTTTCCGCGTGCCGGAGGAAGACTGGGATGGGAGCAAAGACCGGGAATGTAGAGGCCCGCGCTGCGAGCCGCCTCGAGAAGAGAGACACCCGACCGCGCCGTCACCTGGGCGCCGTCGATGGTTAAGGCAACCTGGGTCATCGATCACCCCGGAAGCGTCCGGCCCCCCTTGTCATGCCCGCGAAAGCGGGCATCCAGAAGCATCCGATTCTCCTGGATTCCGGCTCTCGTCAGCCTAGGCTGACTCGGCCGGAATGACGGAAAGAATGGATGACGAATTTCTGAGATGCCGCACTAGAGCATCTCCTCACCATGAATGCGCGATGGCGCCAGGCTCGCAGGCAGCCACGCAAGGCAGCGGCCCGCGTCCGCTCGCCGGCTTGCAAGGAGCGCAACTGTACTTGATTTTTTTTCGCTCCTCTTCGATCACGGTCACGACTGTTTTTTCCGATAACGGATCGTATTCATCGTCGGCCATCGCCAAAAGCTTCGCCGGACAGACCGGCACGCAGTCGCCGCAGCCGTTGCACTTGTCGGTGTCGATGGCGATGAAAAATTCGCCGGAGCCGTCCTTGTAGCCGTAATTGGCGATCACTATGCGCCGCCCTTTTGCAACAGCGTGTCGGCAAACAGCGCCGCTCCCAGAGCGCCGGCGATTTGGCTATCGTATTTAGTTTTGACCGACTCGATGCCGAGCTCTTTTTCCAATCGCTTCACGATACCGGGGTTCTTGGCGATCCCGCCGGTGATAAAAAACTGATCTTCAACCCCGATTCTACCTAGGAGCAAGCTAACCCGGTGCGCCATCGCCGAGCAGTAGGCCGCCAGAACCATATTTTTGGACCAGCCGGAGCGCATCAGGCCGAGGGCTTCCGACTTGGCGAAGACCACGCATGTGCTGCTTACCGGCGCAGGCTCTGTATCCACCTGATAGGAAAGCTCCCCGATTTCCTTGATGGGAATGGACAGGAGGTCAGCCATGACTTCCATTCCCCTGCCCGTCCCCGCGGCGCACTTATCGTTCATCAAAAAGTTGGAAACTTTTCCCCGCTCATCGCAATGGATCGCCTTGCAGTCCTGGCCCCCCATATCAAGAACGGTGCGGATCTTCGGGCCGGCCATGAAGTTGGCGCCGCGCGCGTGGCAGGCGATCTCGGTGATCGCCCGGTTGGCGAACGGAATATTGACGCGGCCGTAGCCCGTGCCCACCGTGTATTTGATATTGCTCAACTCCATCCCCGTGTCTTTCATGGCACCATTGACAGCTTTGTGGGCGCTGTCGGGGCTGTTGCTTCCGGTGCGGAGATTGCTGAAGGCATAAATCTCCCCGTCCGCGAGAATCAAAGCTTGAGAGCTCACCGAGCCGACATCGATGCCCGCAGCGATCCTCTTCGCCTTACGCCAGTCAACATCGGGATTATTCCAAGTGTATTCCGTCCATCTCCAGAATTCCTGCAATTCCGCCATATCAACTCCTTTCCTCCTACTCGGCCGCCGCCAAGGCTGCCCCGATCGCTCCGACAAAATCAGGCTCCGCCGCCGTGCGAACGTCGTCGAGCCCGACGGTCCTCTTGAACGATTCGACGAAGCCGGGGTTGTGGGCCACTCCTCCAATCAGCACGAGCTCGGAGTCCAGTCCCACGCGCCGCACCATGGCGACGACCCGGCTGCTCAACCCATCGTGCACGGCCCGGGCGATATCGGCCTTTTCCGTCTTGGAATGAATAAGCGAGATCACCTCCGACTCGGCAAATACGGCGCACTGCGCGTTCATCGGAATGGTCTGGGTTGCCTTGAGGGAGAGAGGACCCAACTCCTCCAACGGGACCTCCAGGGCTCGCGCCATGGCCTCCGTGAACGCGCCTGATCCAGCGGCACATTTTTCATTGACGGCGAAATCGAGGACCTTGCCAGTCGCGTCGCATTTGATCGCCCTTGACTCTTCGGCTCCCACATCGATAACCGTTCTGGCTGTGGGATAAAGAAAAACGGCCCCAAGTGCGGCAGCCCGCGCCTCGGTGACGTCGCCTTTTGCAAACGAGATCGCCTTTCTCCCGTTGCCGGTGGTGACGATACTCCCGATAGCCTCACGCGCAAGACCGGCCTCCTTCAACGCCTGCTCTAAGGCTTCCCTGGCCGATTCTTCCTGATCGAATCCGCTGAGGACCTTGGCCTTACCCCTGATCTTTCCATCCTCCATGAGCACCACTTTTACGGTTTTGGCGCCAACGTCTATTCCGGTGGTAATCAAGACTTTCCCCCTTTCTTCCGGCGGATAGTTTGCAGCGTATTGTTACGCCGCGTGTGCGACCGCGGCCTCGGGAATCTGTTTCAGCCCCAAGGTTTCCATAAATGACTCGATGCGGGAAGTGGTGCGCCGCTCGTCGAATTCCTTCTCATCGGCCATGTTGCCCTCGTAGGTCATGACGGGCACGCCCGCCTCGATCAGGCCCAGGCGATTCTCCATGCTCCCCAGCGTCAGCCCCTCGCAGCCGCGATTGAGATGAAGGATCACTCCGTTGATCTTCCACTCCTTGACCATTTTGAGCATCATGCGGGTTTTGATCCGCGGATCGTAGAAATGCTGCCAACAGGGTCGCGAGAGGTTCCAGTCGGCGGTGACTCTCAAAGCTTCGTCGCGGGTCTTGATTTTGATGCCCAGTTGCTGGGGCGTCTTGCGCGGCCCCCAGCTTCCATCTTCCTGCTCGGCGAAGATCCCTTCGAGGCCGAACGTATAGACCGAGCCCACGGAGACGACTCCGAATTGCTCCATGTAGCGGTAGATCTTGAGAAAGCCCCACGGCGGCTGCGTGTCGGTGATGATCCGGCAGCGCTCGTAAGGCACGGCGGCGATCCCGCGCGCCACCCGGTCCTTGACCTCGTCGCGCAGCTCTTCGTAATAGTCGGCGACCTGCTTGGAAGAGCGCTGGAGAGTGGCCAGCACGTAGAGCGAGAACATGGTCTTTTCGTCCAGCGGCGCCGGAACGGCCTTGTTGAGCGTGCAGATCTCCGCCCACAGGGACGTGCTGCGGCATTCGTTGTGCACCGCGGCGATGAGCTTCTCGTCGTCGTACTTTCTCCCGGTCGCCTTCTCCATCCCGGCGATGGAATCGTGCAACTGCTTGACCACGTAATTGAGCCGGCTCTCGTCCAGCGTCTCATAGGGACCGACGCAGACATCGACGCAGAAATAGGGGACTTTCTCATGGAGAGAGGCTTCCTGGTCCCACTTGGAGTGGCTGCAGCAGATTTGGCTCTGGTAATAAAAATCCGGCTTGGGGAATTCCCCGCCGAAGAAAAAACGGTTGAGATACATCGAACCCCAGTAGATGCGCATGTACGAGCAGAGGTCCCGAGCCCAGCCCTTCGCATCGGTGGCATCCTGACACTCCTGGGCGAACTTGCGGTCCCAGGCGATGGAAGCCGCGTAGGGCTCGCCGGTCATGACATGGACGTCGTCGCCCAAGCCCATCGGAACGGCGTCGAAGGCCCACGCCCCTCCGCTCCAGCGGATGCCGCCTCGATCATGGGCCTCGGCGTAATCCTTATAGTACTGCTGGCGGATCTCTTTGGCCTTCGGCCAACACTTCAACGGCGCGGTCGGATACTTGGTCGGGGTTGCCATCGTTATTTCCTCCTCAGAAAAGCTCCTCGCCTCTGATGGTTTCCAAAAACGCCTCGACGCGGATGCGGAACGGACCCAACGGGTTGGTCGAGTCGAACTCCAATGAAAGGGTCGGGATGCCGTTCTCCTCCAGATATTTTTTCAGGCGGGGATTGTCCCCTTCATGGGGATCGCAGAATTTCTCCTGCATGATGATCGCCCCTTGGGCCCGGTAATCTTTGGCCAAGTTCAGGACATGCTGAAACCGGGAGTGAGTCGGATAGTCTTTGACCGGACAAGGCGGGCGGTCGAGATACCGGTTCGCGATTCTTGCCA
Source organism: Binatia bacterium (assembly GCA_041483675.1). GTDB lineage: Bacteria > Desulfobacterota > Binatia > UBA9968 > UBA9968 > 2-12-FULL-60-19. Next base: position 10,892 of record JBGPGE010000086.1, on the reverse strand, counting down.
AGCGGTCTCCATTGGCCGTCGACTCATTCCAGAAATAGCGGCTGCCGGCGCACTGCTCATCGATCACGACCGTGCTACCGACAGACTCGACCATCTTAAAGAATTCAGCGTCGTCGTTCTCGCTCCCCACTGCCATGAGACGAATCCCGGTCTCACGCGGCAGCTTTCGATTGGCGAAGCTGTTGAGCGTGGCTTCCACCGCGTCACTATGCTCTTCCTTGTCGATAAACTGGCTGGTAGTCGCCATAAACATGGCTTCTTCGCCGGTCAGCGGAGGGTTGTCGAGTTTGCGGTACTCATAAGCCTTGCGCAGGAGACGGCGATTGCGATCGGCGCTGGCAATTCCTCGGTCGATGTCGCTGTCGGTGAGCGGGCGACCGATATATTCCTCGATGGCCTTTTTGAACTTTTCCACTTCCTCTCTATGATAGGGCCGAGCGTGGTCGGTCTGCACCGTATTGGGCATCGGGATGTAATAACTGAACTCGACGGGAAGGTGGATTCTCCAGGAGTTGAAGGTCTGGCGAAAATGGATGCAGGAATGCGCCAGCACCACGCCGTCCAGGTAATTGAACCTGCCTTTCAGCCCCTGAGCCAACGAATCCCGGCAGAACGGACAGAACATGCCGAAGATGTGCGGCTCGGTAACATCCTGGGGCTCATGGCTCCCCAGAATTCGGGCCGGAAGCATATTGGCGGCGACCAGAATCTCCTCCGGCACATAGGTGCAGAAGGTGCCGATGACCTTGCCGCCCGTCCGCTCCTTCCATTGCCTCGCGTAAGCGTGGCGATTGACGTACCACTCTTTAAATTGCTCAATCATGGCGTCTCTCCTATAGCGATCCGCGGAAAGGTGGGCTGGATTTCGCGTAGCATAGCCGTTTAAACGAACGTTAGTTGAACAAGGTGAGCAAGATGGATGCCAGGATATCTTTTGTCGGAGCGCGCCCTGAGAGCCGGGCCAGGCTGGGGAATTACCCTTTAAATTAAAGGGGTTTTTTAAGGGACCCGACTTCCAAAGTTGGCTTGGTGGGGGACGATGGCGGAAAGCCACCCATCGGACCCGATTCTTAGAATTTGGAAATTTGCGCCTCCATATGGCAGGCCTGAGAAGGATTCCGGATCGGCGCTTGCTCGCGGGCCACGAGTTGGCAAGAAGGTTCGAAAGTTGTTAAGAACTGAGGCACGCTCGGACAGGTAAGGAGGCTCTCCTATGGAAAAGCAGCGCATCCCCTACGCGGACCCCGCCACGATAACCGATCCGGCGATGCTTGCAGAGCTCGATCGTTGCCGTCGCGAAGGAACGCCGCGCCCCGAGAGTCAGTCGATTCGCGCGCACAATCCCGCCGTTTTCCAGGCCTTCACGCAGGCGTGGGAGGCGACGTTCCGCCACGGCGTCGTCGACCACAGCCTCAAAGAACTCTGCCGGGTCTACGTCTCCAAGTCGATCGACTGCGAATACTGAGGCGTCCAGCGCTCCGTCCAGGCTGGACGGAAGGGACTCACCGAGGAGAAATACGACGAGTTGTTGAACTTCTCCGACTCCGAGAAGTTCAGCCCCCGCGAGAAGGCGGCGCTCACCTACACCAGCGCGATTATCTGGAATTCGGAGATCGCCGACGACGCCCTTTGGGAGCGCCTCCACCAGCACTTCACCGTTCCCGAGCTGGTCGAGCTAGGCTTCTTCATCGCCCTCACCTTAGGCCAACAGCGCTGGATCAAGACGCTCGGCCTTGAGCACCACCAGGTGCTCGCCGGAACCCCGGAAGGCATCGCGCCGGGGGTTTTAGCCCAGAAGGCTTAGCGTTGGCTTGAGACTCAAAGCTCTAGTCCGGTGTCTCCGAAATTCGCTGAGTATTCCCTTACGTCATTCCGGCCACCCCCCGCGAAAGCGGGGGGTGAGCCGGAATCCATACCCCCTCTTTGTCTCCCCCTTAGCAAGGGGGAGATTTAGTGGGGGTTCTGGATGCCCGCTGGAGCCTGCCCTCGACTCCGATCGGGGGCGGGCATGACGGATAGAGACTCGGGATTTCTTCTGCCAACTTCTCAGCCAGGCTTTTAATCTCTAAGCCGGAATCGAACAAGACAGTACAGCGCGGCGATGCCGTCGCGCCAGGTGATTTTTTTTCCTTCCGCGTAGGTTCGCCCATGGTAGGAGATGGGAACTTCGTAAATGCGGCAGCCCTGCTTGGCGACCTTCATCGTAATCTCCGGCTCGAATCCGAACCGGTCCGATTTGAGTTTGATCCGCTTCAGCACTTCACTGCGGAAAACTTTGTAACCCACCTCCATGTCGGAGAGGTTGAGATTGGTAAGAGCATTGGAGATCAGTGTGAGCAGGCGGTTTCCGAGAGAGTGCCAAAAAAACAGCACCCGATGCGGCCCGCCGCCGGCGAACCTGGTCCCATAGACAACATCCGCCTTGTCCGCCAGAATCGGCTCGAGCAGTTTGGCATAGTCCTCCGGATCGTACTCGAGGTCCGCGTCCTGGATAATCACGACATCGCCCGTCACGCGCTCAAGGCCGGCCCTGACGGCGGCGCCTTTGCCGCGATTGTAGGGCTGATAGATAACCTGGAAACTATTCTCCGAGCCGGTCGCCTGCCGCGCCGCCGCGTCCAGCCGGGAGAGAATCTTCCGCGTCCCGTCGGTCGAGCCGTCGTCGACGACGACGATCTCTTTCGGAAAGCGGACCTTCTGGACGCGCCGAAGCAGCTCTTCCACCGTCCCCGCCTCGTTGAAGACCGGCACCACGACGGAGAGCTTCACTGCTCAAACTCGTGCTTTTTCAGATCGCGGATAAAAGCGGAGAGATTGGGATCGTTGTTGACCGCTTCATTGACCTTGCTTTGAAATTCGGCGGCGGCGCGCTCGAGCGGCCCGGTGTCGACCCTGAGCCCCAGCCATTGCGTGAGCTTCAGCACCAGCGCCAGCGAGCCGCGCGGGTTCGGCACGGCTGAAAAATAGTGGGGCAGCGCCGCCCACAGGCTCATGTTGGGGATGCCGTTCTTGCGGCAGGCGTCGCCCAGGATGCCGAGAATGCCGGTCGGCCCCTGATATCTCGACGGCAGAAGCTCCATCTCCTTCATCAAATTCGCATCCGAGGAAAATCCCGTCAGCGGAACCGGGCGGGTGTAGAGCACTTCGTCGAGATACGCGCCGATGCTCACGATCATACCGATTTTGCACTCGCGCGTGAAGCGCAGCAGCGTATCGCAGAACCCCCGCCAGCGCAGATGCGGCTCCGCGCCGACGCCCAGGATGAAATCGCGCTCTATGCCGATGCCAGCGCCGTGGTAGAAATCGTAGGACGGCCAATGAATCTCCCGCGTCAGCCCATCGGCAAGGCGGACTTGGGGGCGCTGCACGGAGAAATCGTAGAACTCCTCCGGGTCGATAGCGGCGAACTTATTGGCCATCAACTGCTCCGTGAGATAGCGCACGGCGGTCGTGGCCGACGACCCGGCGTCGCTCCAGCCGGAGAACGCCAGAATCAACACCGGCCGCCGCAGCTCCGGCCGGCTCTCGAAAACTAAAGGATCGCCGCTCATGCCCTCTTATTTACCACAACTACGCTCGCCAACTCCAGCCGCCGGCCTCTGAGCGCGCAAGAGCGCGAGGAAGTCCTGGGCCTCTGCCGAGAGGAGCCGATCTGTGCGATAGATAAGCAAACGACTGAGGTCGGGCGCAGAGCTTGTCAATGTAGTCCCCTGGGACTAGGACTGGCCGACAGTCACCGGCCCTGAGAGTGCTGAAAGAGTTGCAAACGCACCGGGACAATTAGATAATGCCGTCGTGCGCATTCTGGTTGTCGAGGATAACAAGAAGACGGCGGCATTCATCAGCAAGGCGCTCAAGCCGGAGGGCTTTGCCGTCAACGTGCTGGACAACGGCGACGATGCGCTCTCCACCCTTATAGCCACGCCTTTCGACGCCGTGGTATTGGACATCATGCTCCCCGGACGCGATGGGCTGAGCTTGCTGCAACAGTTGCGCGCCCGCGGCAACCGGACGCCGGTGCTGCTCCTCTCGGCGCGGGGCGAGGTGAATGAAAGGGTCGAAGGTCTGGATGCCGGGGCCGATGATTACCTCGCCAAGCCGTTTGCGCTGGAGGAACTGATCGCCCGCGTGCGCGCGTTGGTGCGCCGCGGCGACGAATCGAAGTCGGCAATCCTGCGCCTGGGCGATCTGACCCTCGACACCACGACCCGTATTGCCCGGCGGGGAAAACGAACCATCGAACTGACCGCACGCGAATACCGGTTGCTCGAATTGCTGATGCGATCTCCGGGGCGAATTTGCGGGCGGATGATGATTATCGAAAAGGTGTGGGACTACGACTTCGATCCCGGCTCGAACATCGTGGATGTGTACGTGCGCCGACTGCGCGGGAAAATTGACGAGGGTTTCGAGACCAAGCTGTTGCACAGCGTGCGCGGTGTCGGCTACGTGCTGAAGGAGCCGTCATGACGCTGAGGCAACGGCTCGCACTGCATTATGGCGCTGTTGTCGTCGTGGCGCTTAGCCTGGTGACCGGGTTGACTTATCACGAAGTGGCCACCGAACGGCATCTCCGTAAACTGATCAGTCCAACCGACGAGTCCGAAGTTGAGCGGCGAATGCTCTTCGATATAGCCGTCTTTTCGCTGATCCCTGTGATTCTGGTTGCCGGGTGGTGGGTCACGCGCCGATCTCTGTCGCCGCTCAGCCATCTGGCCAAGACGGTGGAGCGGATTCACGCGGGTAATCTCCGCGAACCGCTTCCGCGCACCGGCAATCGGGACGAAGTTGATCGACTCACCGCGGCCTTTAACACGATGGCGGCGCGGCTTGACCAATCGTTCCAAAAAATCCACGAGTTTACCTTGCACGCATCGCACGAACTCAAGACGCCGTTGACGGTGATGCGTAGCGAGTTGGAGACGGCTCTGCGCGATGCGGGGTCGTGCACGCCGCAGCAACGTGATTGCCTGCATAGTCTGTTTGACGAAGTAGAACGGCTTGCGAAGATCGTGGACGCGCTTACCTTGCTGACGAAAGCAGATGCCGGGCAGGTGATGTCGGAGCGCCAGCCGGTCCGCCTGGGGGAATTGGTGCGCGAGAGTTTCGAGGACGCCCGGATCCTCGCCGAGCCGCACAAGGTTCAAGTGAGCTTGTCGGAGTGCGCGGAGGTGAGCGTGATCGGCGACCGGCATCGGTTGCGGCAGTTGCTGTTGAACCTTGTGGACAACGCCGTCAAGTACAACCAGCCCGCCGGCAAGGTCACGCTGGCGTTGCGGTCGAACAACGGCACGGCCGAAATCAAAATCACGAATACCGGCGCGGGTATCACCCCGGAGTTGCAGCCGCGTGTCTTCGACCGGTTCGTGCGGGGCGACGAAGCCCGCGCCAAAGCCATCGACGGCTGCGGGCTCGGTTTGACCATCGCGCAATGGATTGCGCAGGCGCACGCCGGTAGTATTCAGATCTCCTCCCAGCCCGGCACCACGGCTGTCGTTGTCCGTCTCCCGCTGGCGATCTCCCACTGAAGCGATTTCTTATCAATGACTTGCAGCCGCGCGTGTTCGACCGGTTCGTCCGCAACGACGAAGCGCGCGCATGCCATCGAAGGCTGTGGGTTGGAACCGACCATCGCCCAGTGGATCGCGCAGACGCACGGCGGCACGATTCAGCTTACCTCCGACCCCGGCAAGACAACCACGGTGATAGTCCGTCTCCCGCTGAGTGATTCGTAACCTCGATCGTCTCCCGCTGGATGAATAACTATTCATCTGGGATTCATCAAGAATTCATGTTCCTGGGCTACTATTTGTAGTGTCAGTCCATGCGGCGAGACCAACTGGGTGCCAGTCTTCACGCAAATGGGAAACCAAAGGGCGCCCGTGGAGGATGGAGTCATGAAAAAGTTTTTGTCTATAGCGCGGAGTGCGCTGCTTGTCATCGCGTCGCTATTTTTGATGTTCGCCTTATCCCCATCAGCGCATGCCAGCACCGCATACGGCACCCTCAACAATTTCGATTGCGTCAACGACACCGGGGTCGAGGCGCACGGTTTTGAAATCGAGCTGGATGATGTCCACAGCAAGGACATCACGTACACCTACGACTACAATCATTACGGTATTCCAAAAATAACGGAGGACCTCACCGACCCCCTGCACCCGAAGGTTTTCATTCGCTACGCTGCTACCTGGACCGGCAGCGCTTGGACTGCATACACGGCGATTCCATCAGGTCCGATTACTCCGACCGACGGCCACCAGTTCACCAATCCATCGGTGAACTTCGGGGGAGAACATTTTGGCGCCGGCTATTACGGCGCGCCGACGGCGGTGAAGTACTTTTGGCTGATTGATGGCGGAGCAGGTAACTTGGTCCGTGGGCCGCCCGTCTATGTCGCAACACCGACGTTCACCTACTATCCGCCGGTTCTTGGCCAACCCCTGCCACAGGTCCAGGCAGTGATTGTCCCTCCTCCCCCGCCGGCTCCGCCCCCGCTGCAATTCGGCGACGCGTCGTGGGTAAAGGAGATCAAGACGACAGCCCACAATCCCAACAAGGTGCAACTGCAAGACCTCGTCGCGGATGACCCTGGGCAGCCCCAACCCTGGGCAAACGGCGAGAACCCCGAGGTGGAAATAGAGTGGAAGCTTCTCCAGACTGAATTCGCCAACGCTGCGAATCCCAAAGGCGTCTTGGAGGGCGCGCCGGAAGACCTGCCGGGCGGCGATGAGGTGATCACCCGCCGGTATGAATTCTACAAGTACGCCGCCGGGGACGACACCATCGATGCCGAAAGTGGCGAGGCGATGTGCGATGAGGTCAATTCTACAACCGATCCCGCCAACCCGAATTACCTGCACGGCATTGGTAACCACGTCGGTGTTACCGATCCGAATGGGGTTACCCAATATGTAGACTGCTCCGCGCGGGTGGTGGTAGGCGATTTTTTTGGCGCGCAGATGGCCGGCTTCGATGTCGCCCCGGCCTTGGGCCTCATTGATCACCTCCAGGACGGCGAGCTCAATGTGTTGTACCCGGATCGCACCGTGGTGGTTGCCGGAGGCGCTCCGTTCCTTGCGAAGGTCAAGTCGGGCTCACTTCCGGATGGATTGACATTCGATCCCGTGACGGGCGTCTTGTCAGGAACACCGACGTTCGCCGGTGCGTTCACGTTCACGATCGAAGCATCGGATACCACGCCCGCTCTCGTATCAAAAGAATACACGATAACGATTCCAGCAGGCGTACCTGCCACCAGTACGATTGTGACGAGTGCCTCGCCTCTAGCCGGCGGCACCACAACCGGAGATGGCACCTATAACGACGGGACACCACTGACAGTCGTGGCATCTCACAACCCAGGTTATGCGTTCGTCAACTGGACCGAGGGAGGCGTGGCCGTGAGCGCTTCCGCAGTGTACCCGTTTACCGTCAGCGCGAACCGCACGCTGGTGGCGAACTTCGTGCTTACGTACACCATTGGCACCAGCGCATCGCCGGTTGCCGGTGGCGGCACAAGCGGCGGCGGCATTTACAACAGCGGCGATAGCGTCACCGTGCTCGCCTCAGCGAACGCCGGGTACAACTTCGTCAACTGGACGGAAGGCGGCGCGGCCGTGAGCGCCCTGGCCAGCTACACCTTCACCGCCGACGCGAACCGCACCCTGGTGGCGAACTTCGCGCCCATTACGTACACCATTGGCACCAGTGCCTCGCCGGTTGCCGGCGGCACGACCAGCGGCGGGGGCACCTTCAACAGCGGCGACAGCGTCACCGTGCTCGCCTCGCCGAACGCCGGGTACAATTTCGTCAACTGGACGGAAGGCGGCACGGCCGTGAGCGCCCTGGCCGGCTACACCTTCACCGCCGGCGCGAACCGCACGCTGGTGGCGAACTTCGTGCGCATCACGTACACCATCGACACCAGCGCCTCGCCGGTTGCCGGCGGCACCACGAGCGGCGGCGGCACTTACAACAGCGGCGATAGCGTCACCGTGCTCGCCTCAGCGAACGCCGGGTACAACTTCGTCAACTGGACGGAAGGCGGCGCGCCCGTGAGCGCCCTGGCCGGCTACACCTTCACCGCCGGCGCGAACCGGGCTCTAACGGCGAACTTTGCGCCGATTCCGACTGCCGGCTCACTCAAGCAGTTGTACGTGCTCTCCCCTGTGATCGGGGGACTCAAGACCGTCGGTATGGTCATTCTGTCCGCACCCGCGCCCAAAGGCGGGGCCAAGGTGCTGCTCGGCAGCTCAAGTTCGGTGCTCCGGGTGCCGGCATCGGTCTTTGTCCCGGCCGGCCACACGACGGCGTCTTTTCTTGCGACCACGAGCAAAGTAAAAGTAGCCACAACCGTGACTGTAACGGCCACCCTGGGCGCATCTCAGAAGTCCGATACTGTGAAGGTGATTCCGTGGTGGCCGTGGTGGGGGCGGGACGATTGATGCAAGTGTAAGCGGGGCGATCACGTGTCGGCCAGATACGACATCGCGGTCGCCCCGGCAGGTTCCATACCTGTTCATGCGTATGACCGGCTCCTGTACTGCCAAAAAACTCAGCTCAGGAACTCACGACACATTCGAGATGAATAATGAAGACTTTGACACATTGGATAAAAGGAATTTTATTTTTAGGCGGCCTTGTAAACATCATGATGCTACCGCAGCAAAGTTTTGCTGCGGCTCCAACTATCGGACCGAACATCGACCTAAGCAAGGCGGCGGGAAACCAGTATGAGACCGCGGTCGCCATCGATCCCAATAACAATAATAACATCTTCGTCGTCGGACGAAACGAGCTCGGTGGTCTGGCCACGGCGCGCAGCAGCGACGGCGGCTTGACCTGGAGCAGCAAGATAATTGCCCGGAGTAACCTCCCCGCACCCGGGGATGTCCCGCGAGCTTATGGGAATGCCAGTGCGGCCTGGGACAGCTTCGGCAACCTGTTTTTGGCGTATCTTTCTCAAGGTAGTACGACCAGCGCCACTTACGTCACCCTGTCGGTCAGCACCGACGGTGGCGTAAGCTTCTACGCCCCATTCGGAACCGGACCATCGATCTTCTTGCCCAATAGTTCGCCCCTATTCGGAGATCAGCCAACCGTAGCGGTTGGTCCAGGGAGTGGTGGATTTCCCGGCAGTGTTTGGGTGACCTACTGGAGTCAAGGTGGTATCTATGTTTCGGGAGCGGGGGTTTCCGGACTCGGCGCGGTGGGGTCATTCAATTCACAACTGTTGCCGTCCCAGCCAGCAGGCGTGAACTTCGGCGATATCGCCGTGGGGCCCAATGGTGAGGTGATCGTCACCTACGGTCCAAATTCCGGCTCGAGTGGCACGATCTACACCGATATCGATCCTGACGGTCTTGGTCCAGCGCCTTTTTCTGCTTACACGGCCGCCGTCTCTGTCAACGTCGGCGGTTTTACAGGTATACCTGCTCAACCGAACTGGGGGATCGACCCCGAAGCGGGACTCGCCTATGACCGAAGCAATGGTCCCAATGGCGGCCGCGTTTACCTGGTGTACACGGACGCGCCTTTCATAGGCTCCGTTGATACAGACATATTTGTCATACACTCCGATGACCAGGGGACGACCTGGAGCACTCCGGTTCGAGTCAATGACGACACGGGTACAAACAGCCAGTTTCTGCCCCACATCTCCCTGGACCAAACAAACGGCATGATCGCCGTGACCTGGTACGATGCGCGCAATTCGGCGGCTAATAATACCGCGCAGTATTTCGGCGCCTTCAGCACCGACGGCGGCGCAACCTTTGGAGCAAATTTTCAGATCAGCACCGGCACATCGAATCAGGCCAACAGCATCGCGGCCCTGAAGAAAACCGATTACGGCGATTACACGGGAAACGCTTTCGTCGATGGGCGTTTGGTGCCGGCCTGGGCCGACAACTCCAACAGCACCGGCGACAATCCCGACGGGGCGACTAATTTCGATATTTACACCGCTATCGTGCAAGCGCCTGTCGTAGCGCCACCGCCGGTCGTATGCAGCGCCACCAATGCGACGATCACGTTCGTCAATAAGTGGTGGCTCGACGTGGTCCTAAAAGCGGGTGACCCGGTAACGCACGTTGTCTATACGCCGACTCCCGCCGGCACCACATTCGTGGGCGTAACGGGCTTCGCAGTTGGCGAGTTGGTGGATTACGTGGGAACTCTGGATTCGGTTCCGATGTGCCATGCTAGCAGCATGACGGTGAAGCCGGCGCCGGCGCCAATCGTGATCAGCCCAGCGACGATGCCAAACGCGACCCTCGGCGTCCCCTACTCGGCGGCGATCACTGTCACAGGTGGTTTGGCCCCTACGACCATCACGACCGCAACCGGACTGCCGCTCGGTCTCGCCTGGAACGGAAGCAAAGTCACAGGAATCGCAACCGCTCTCGGAACCACTTCCTTGACGGTCACGGCGAGCGACGCGCGGGGACTCGTTCAGACCGGCTATCCGGCGCTGCAAGTTGTCGCGGGGAACTACACGATCCCGGACCAGGGCAAAGGCAAGATCACATCCTTCGGCGACCACTTCATTTACGTGGGAACGAAGCTCATCCTCTGGGATGCCAAGACCCGGTTCAAGCTGAACAACGCTAGTCAAATCGCCGTAGGCATGCCGGCGCACTGGAAAGGCAAGCGCGACCCCGCCACAGGTGTCGTATTCGCGAGCCAGTTAGTAATCAATTAGAGCGTCTGTCACCTGCCACAACCACACGACAAACCGGAAAGGGCCCCTAGCAGGTTGCTGAAAAACTCCTATTGTTGAAAATTTTTCTATGCTGACGATTGCTGCGCATGTTAAGATACCTGAAATTGTATCTTTGGAGGTGTTGATGCGCGGGACACCGGACAGACAAGGAAGTATGTTGGCTCTG
>JBGPGE010000085.1:0-19003 GCA_041483675.1 Binatia bacterium | reverse complement strand
TTGCTCTTGGCGACCGACTCGCAAGAGCGACGGAGACGGCATGAAGTTCGGCGCGCATTATCTACCCACGTATGTCCCCGAGCTCGACGGGCCACCGGCGGAATTTTACCGGCGGATGTTCGAGCAGATGGAAGAGCTGGACCGGCTCGGCTTCGATCACCTCTGGGTCACGGAGCACCACTTCACCGAGTACGGCGGCACGATACCTCACCCGCCGACGTTTCTGTCGGCCGTCGCGCGCACCACAAAGCGGATTCGACTCGGCGTCGCCATCAACGTGCTGCCGCTGCACAATCCGCTGGAAGTGGCCGAGGCCTACGCGATGGTGGATGTCGTCTCCAACGGCCGGTTGGAGTTCGGCGTCGGGAAAGGTAGCGAGGGCATCGAATACCGCCGCTTCGGCATGCGCCAGGAAGAAGCGACCGTCCGCATGAAAGAGGGGACGGAAATCCTCCGCCAGGCCTGGTCCGACGAACCGGTCAACTTTAGGGGCGAGTTTTTCCAGTATGAAAACGTCCGCGTGCTGCCCAAGCCGGTGCAGCGCCCGCACCCGCCGATCTGGGTGGGCTGCGCCCGCACGGAAGATTCGTTTCGCTGGGCGGGGGAGAACGGATTCCACCTGATGACGCTGCCTTACCTCTACAAAACAGCCGACATGCTGCCGGGCTTCGTCAGGACGTATCGCCAGGCGCTGGCCGACGCCGGGCACGATTTCACGCGCCCGGAAGTGCTCGGCAAGTTTCACATCTACGTCTCGGAGAGCTTCAACCAGGCCGTGCGCGAGGCGACTCCCTATCTGGAGAAATACTTCGACGTTCACCGCGCGGTCGATCCCGATCGCAAACTGGGAAGTTTGATCACCGTACGCGACGTGCCGACGCAAATGGCCGAAGGCTTCGCCATCGCCGGCGACCCGCAGCGCTGCGTCGACGCGATCCTCCGCTGGCGCGAAGAGGTCGGGCTGACCACTCTATCGGGAACATTTCACTTCGGCGGCATGCCGCAGGAGCTGGCGCTCAGGAATATCAGGATGTTTGCCGAACGCGTCATGCCGGCGCTGTCAGGGCGCTGAAAAAGGCCCATCAGCCGATTGGAGTACTGGAGTGATGGAGTGTTGGACGAGTGTCTGCCTACTGCTTGCCGGTGCCTGACTGCTGCACCGCAAGCGTCCGCAGACATTTATCGATCAGCCTCTCGGGCGCCTTATCAAAAATCACCGTGGCGCGAGTCGTCTTGTTACAGAAGGCGAGGACCTCCTCGATGTGGTCCGCGATGCCGCCGCTGCCTTCGAGCACGCCGATGACTTTGCCCTCGTCGTAGGCGATGGTGAACTCGTTCAGCGTGCCCGTCGCGCCGCCGAAGATCAACACCACGTCGGATGACCGAACGGTAACGACGTTCCGTCCCTTCAAGCCGAAGCCTGTGTAGATCAAAAGTTCCGCGCCGTCTTCCGGCATTCCGTAGCGTTTCAGGTGTTCTTCACGGTTCGTTGCCGGGGAAACGCCGACGGTGAGTGCTCCATGTTTCCTGGCGGCTTGTGTGACGAGGTGCGGCAGGCCGGTGGTTGCGCCGGTGAAAATGGCGCAATTCCGTTTTGCGAGCGCCGCGCCCAATTTTTCGGCCAGTGCAGCTAAGCGCGATCTCTCGGTCGCCGAGAGGGCGTCATCGGCGGCGCCCATCACGCCCACCTTGGGCTTGTTCATAGTGGTTGCTTATGCGCGCCGCGTGGGAAAAGCCGGCGGAATGATTTCCTCGACCGATCTTCCGGCCCAGTCGCGCTTGGGCCAGTTGTCCCAGGCGCGCTTCGCGGCCGCGTCGGCGCGGGCATAAAGCTCGTTCTCGTCGATCCGCGTCGAGCGGCCCGCTTCGATCACCATTTCGCCGTTGACCAACACCGTGTCCACGTCCGCGCCGCTGCCGTATTCCACGAGCGCGGTGATCGGGTCGCGCGCAGGGCCGTAGCGCGTCGTGCGCAAATCCACAATGACGATGTCCGCCTTCGCTCCCGGCGCGATTTTTCCGAGGTCGTCCCGACCAAGCGCCTTCGCGCCCCACACCGTCGCGGCGTTGAAGACTCGGTCGGGCCGCGCGCCGTGATACTTTCTGTCCACCAGGCGCGAGATCAACGACGTGTAGCGCATCTCGGAGACGATATCGAGCGGATAAGTGTCGGTTCCGAGCGCCATGTTGACCCCGGCCTCGACGTAGCGGTCGAAGGACTCCGCCGCCATCGCCATCTTCGCATACTTGTGCGGGCAGTGGCCCACCGACGCGCCCGACCCGGCGAGCAGCTTCAGCTCGTCGCCGAAGGGATAGTCCACCTGCGAATGGCCCGCGATAAAAACCGTGTGGCCGAGGATCGTGCCCGTTCGGAGAATGCCCGTGCCGGCGAGATACTCGATGACCGGTTTGCGGTGGCGGTAAAGAATCTCGACGAACTCTCTCATGTTGCCCGCCGTATGAATGTGGATCGGGACCCCCAGCTCTTTCGCCGCCGCCGCGGCTTCCTTCAAGAGCGACGGCTCGCAGGTCTCGGCCTGCGCGGGGTTCAATATTCCGTGCACGCGCCCGTTCTTCGCGCCGTTAAACTTGCGGATGAAATCCACGGCCCGCTGCAAGCCGGGCCGCCCGCCGTCTTCCCGCGCCTCGTAATAGTGGCGTCCTTCCTGATCGGTGAAGATGTCCTGGCTCCTAAAGGGCGGGCTGAAAAAAACGCGCGCGCCCAACTCGCCGACGATCTCCGCGTAATCGTCCAGATATCCCGGCCCGCCCCCGGGATCGAGAACCGTGGTCGCGCCGTTTTTCAAAGCGCTGAAGAGCGCGTACTTCCTGCCGATGGCCACGCTCTCCGGTGGAGGCGGAGCATTCTTTTCTTTGACCGGAGCGCCGAAGACGAGGTAGTTGGCCGACCAGTAGTCGCGCTTGCTCGCGTCGGTAATCAGATAGTCGCCGACGTTCAACTGCGAGTGGACGTGGAGGTTGATGAAGCCGGGGCAAACGAGCTTCCCCGACGCGTCGATGATTTTGTCGGCGCGCCTGGTTCGGTCCGCGCCGGCGTAGCCGATCGTGTCGCCGTCGATCAGCACGCTGCCGTCGGGAATCAGCTCGTGATGCTCCCCGGACCAGCCCACCACCGTCCCGCCGTCGATCCTGATCGTCATCCGTTTGTCCTTCCGTTTACTGCCTTTGCGCCCGGGCGACGGCCCCCACAGCATCGGCGATCTCGCGGCTCAAGTCGCCCAACGCCTCGCTCATCGCGGCCACCGCGGCCTCGCTCGATTTGGTTTTGACCTGGCGCGCGAATTGGGACTCCTTGGCGACCTGGGTCTGTTTGGTGTCGGCGTCGATCACCGCCCAGCGCGCTGATAGCTGGACCTCCTGGCCGGCGTCGGGCTCGAAGCGGAGGATTTCGACCTCGATCTGATATGCCGGTCGCTGGTTGCTTTGCCACGGGTAGCGGACGATTCTTTGGGGCCGAAGGAGAGCGGAGAGGTTTTGCATGAGCACGCGAACCGCATTTTCATCCAGCGGCTCGATCCAGCGGTCGTTTTCCGCCACGGCAAAGCGATTCTGGCTGATCCGGGTCACCAGCTCTTCGCGGTCGAGGTAGCCGGGGAGCCTGATCGGACCGACGCCGAGAGAGAGATTCTCCGCGCCGGGGCTTTTCCTCGCTGCGTCCGCCTCTGTAATCGAGGTCAGAGCAAAGAATCTCGAAGGATCGGGGCGCGGAGCGAAAGAGCCGCAGCCAGCCGACGCGAGCGATGCGATAGCAACTGCCGTCGGAAGTGTCATGAAGCGTCGCATCATTCCTCCTTAGAGTCGGGCTTGCCGAAGATGAGCGCCCGGGGATTTCTTTCGAGATAGTTCGCCAGCTGCCTGAGCGAGCGGGCGGCGGCGGAGACCTCCCGGAGACTTTTTGTCAGCTCGTAGAACGTCGGAGAATCAGCATCGATCACGCCGCGAACGCTGGAGATCGTCTCCTCGGCCCGTTTCATCGTTGATCCCGCTTGCTTGAGCGCGGCCCGTGCTTCCGCGGAGGTCTGCTGCAGGTCGCCCGACAGTCCTTTGATCTTCTCATCGAGAGTTGTCGCGACGTTTCGAATGCTGGTGACCGCCTCTTCGACTTTAGGCATCGTTTTTTCAAAGGACTGGAGCGATGTCCTGAGCGCGGGAGAATTGGTCGTCGCTTCGATGCCGGCCGCCGCTTTTTGCAAAGAATTGATAAGAGCGTGGAAATCGATCTCTTCGAACTTCGCGATCAACCGGCTGGCCGTGTCTTGCGCCTTCTCCAGAACGGTGGGAATCGTCGGGATCTCCTGATACGGCTGCGAGTTTTCCTCAGAGTGAGCGAACTCCGCCGGAGCCTCAGGAACGAAATCCAGCTCGATATAGAGCAGGCCCGTGAGGAGGCTCTCCATGTGGAGTTGGCCGCGCAAACCGCGATCGATCGCGGCTTTGACGGACTCCGGGTCGTCGAGCGAGGTCGCGCTGCCGCCGCGCCGTGTGATCTTTTTCTGGTCGATGGTGATGATCACCGGGATGCGGGAGACCTCGAGATCCGGCCCGAGCTGCAACAGAATATCTTTTACGGCGCCGATCTCGACGCCGCGAAATTTGACCGGGGCGCCGACGCGCAGGCCGTTGATCGAGCTGTCGAAGTAGAGGATGAAATCAGTCGACCGCCGAAACAGGCGGCCCGATCCGAGCAAGACCACCGTAATGACGACCAGGGCCAGGGCGCCGGCGACGAACGCGCCGATCAAAGTTGGACTGATTTTTTTGTTCATGACCTCGCTTCCTCTCCGCGCGTAAAAAACTGGCGCACTTTGGGATCGGGCGGGTGGGCGAGCAGCTCTTTGGGATGGCCGCGCGCGATGACGGCTTTGCTGTCCGCGTCGAGAAACAGGCAGTCGTCGCCGATGGCGAGGATGCTCGCCACCTCGTGCGTGACCACGATCACCGTCGTGCCGAGACTGTTGCGCAGCTCCAGGATCAGATCGTCCAATCGCCGCGCGCTCACCGGATCGAGTCCGGCCGAAGGCTCGTCGAAAAACAGCGCCTCGGGGTCGAGCGCCATGGCGCGCGCCAGCCCCGCCCGCTTCTGCATCCCGCCGCTGATCTCGGACGGATAGTAGTCCTCGAAGCCCTTGAGGCCGACGAGCGCGAGCTTGAGCGACGCCACCTCGCGGATCTCCGCCGGACCGAGATCGGTGTATTCCTCGAGCACCAGCCCGACGTTTTCCGCCAGCGTCATCGAGCTCCACAGGGCGCCGCCCTGAAACAGCACGCCGACGCGCCTGAGCAGCTCCCGCCGGCGCTCCGTATCGGCGCGGGTGAAGCTTTCATCGCCGTAAAAAATCTCCCCGGCGGCCGGCTCGTTCAGGCCGATCATGTGCCTCAGCAGCGTGCTCTTGCCGCAGCCGCTCACTCCCATGACGATGAATACCTCGCCACGCTTGACGGCGAAATTGAGATCGCGCATCACCACAAGATCGCCGTAGGCCATGGTGAGATCGCGCGCCGTGAAGTGCGCTCCGCCGCCGTTTGCGTCGCCGTTTTGCCGCATGCGTCAAATTCCCAGGACGTAGAAGACGACCGCAAAAGTGCCGCAGGCGGCGACGATCGCCACGATGCCGGTGACCACGGCGGAGGTGGCCGCGTCACCCACCGCGGAGGCGCTTTCGCCGCATTGCAAGCCCCGGAGACAGCCCGACAGCGCCACCAGCAAGCCGTAGACAGTGCTCTTAAAGACGCCGCCGAACACGTCGGTCAGCGTGACGGCGTTCGCGCTCTGCTGAAAATAGACGGTCCAGGAGAGGTCGAGCATCCCGACGCCGATGGCCGCGCCGCCGAGCATACCGACGAAATCGGAGTAAAGACAGAGGAGCGGCATCATGAGTGTCAGTCCGATGACGCGCGGCAGGACGAGAAACTCCATCGGGGAAAAGCCGCTGGCCCTGAGCGCGTCGATCTCCTGCGTGACCTTCATGGTTCCGATCTCCGCCGCAAAGGCGGCGCCCGTGCGGCCGGCCATGATGATCGCCGTCATCATCGCGCCCATGTCGCGCATGATGCCGATGGCGACCAGATCGGCGATGTAAATCTGGCCGCCGAATTTCTTCAGTTGGACGGCGCCGACAAAGGCCAGGATGACGCCTACTAAAAAGCTGATCAGGGTGACGATCGGCAAGGCCTCCGCGCCGCACTGCTGGATCAGCAGGGAGAGATCGAATCCACGATAGCGGGCTTGCCGGCGCGAGAGCTTGCCGAACGTCAGCGTCGTCTCGCCCAAAAAACCGAGCATCGCCGTCAGGCCGCCGCCCATCGCCAGGGTTGCATTGCCGATGCGTTCGAAGAACGGCGGGTGCGTCGCCTGTCTGAGCGCGTCCTTTCTCTCGGGCACGGCTTCCGCAAGCTCCAGCAGGCGGCGGATGCCGGGCGGCAGACCGGAGCGGTCCATGGCTATCTGTCGTTGGTGGCACAGGTCGGTAATCCTGGTGAGGAAGGTGAGGATGCTGCTGTCCCAGCCTTTAAGCTCGTGCGCGTCGAAGGATATCCGGGACGCGGACGCCACCCGTTGTTCGATTTCAACCGCGGAGGGACGGCCGCCTTGGAGACTCCATGAGCCGCCAAAGCGGATCACCAACGTGGCGTCTGCGGCCTGCTCGAAAGAAAGAGTGCCTGTGAGAGCCATCGAATCCCGCCTCACTCAGAAAATATCGCATCTGCCGGTAAGAAACAAAGGGCCGGGGATCAAATTGACATCCGACCGTCTCATCACGTAGTGTTGACGCTCGACGATTTCTTTACGCTCCGAGGTGAGAAAAGGAGAGGTTGTGAAGTCACGGTGGTCTCGTCGCGAGTTTCTCAAGAAGAGCGCCGCCCTGATGGCGCTGGGCGTCGCCGGCGAAGCGCCGGGCGCCGCCGTCCCGCCTTCAGCCGCCCTCCCGACCCGCGTTTTAGGACGAACCGGAGAGAAAATCTCGATCATCGGCTTCGGCGCAGGGAGCCGCTTCTGCACGATCACGGACGAGGAGCAGGCGATCCGCCTGCTGGAACGGGCCGCGCGGCTGGGTGTCACCTACTTCGACACCGCAGCATCCTACACGCGCCGGGGGCTGGAAAGACTCAGTGAAAGGCGGCTCGGAGAATTTGCCAAGCGGCGGCGAAAAGAGATATTCCTCGCGACCAAATTCGATGAGCGCGACCGGGACGGCGCGCTACGGGCGGTGGAGCAGAGCCTCAAGACCCTGCAAACCGACTTCATCGACTTGATTCAGATCCACAGCCTGAACGGCATCGACGATCTCGACCGGATGGGCGGTCCGCGTGGGGCGATCGCCGCCGCGCGGGAATTGAAGGATCAAAAGGTGGCGCGCTTTGTCGGCATCACCAGCCACAACGACGGCGCCGCCATGGCGGAAGCGCTCAGACGGCACGATTTCGATGTGGTCCTCATGGCCCTCAATGCGGCGCAGTCGGCCAACCCGTACGCCAGGCCCCAGATGCAGCCGATCCCGGCGTTCGAGGGGTCCGCGCTGCCGGCCGCGGTCAAAAAGCAAATGGGCATCGTCCTGGTAGGAAGCGGCCACGGGCGCTCGTCAGGTTCCGAGCTGCTGCGCTTCAACTTGAGCCAGCCGGTCGCGTCCGTCGTCATCGGTATCGATCAGCTGGAAACGCTGGAGGAAGATGTCCGGGTCGCGCGCGCATTCGCGCCGATGGGCGAAGCGGAGAAGCGGAAGCTCCGCGAAAAAGTCGCGCCTTCGCGCTCGGCGTGGCAGCGCTACCTCGAATCTCACGACGACTCGCTGCCGGCGTGAAGCACGCCGCGTGTTCAAAAGGTTCAAGATGGTTCAAAGTTGTTCAAAAGAATCTCGTCTCAGCCCAGCCCGATAATCTTTCCCTCTTGGTCCACGTCCATCCGAATCGCCTGCGGCGTTTCAGACAGCCCGGGCATGAGCATCATATTTCCCGCCACGACTACAATGAAGCCCGCGCCCCCGGCCAGGTGCGCGTCGGTCACCGTCAGCCGCCAGTCGCGCGGCGCACCGAGCAGCTTCGGGTTATCGGACAGCGAAGCGGGCGTCTTCGCCATGCAGATGGGCAGGGCGGAAAAACCGGCGGCGGAGAATCGCGCGAGCGTTCTCCGCGCCGCCGATTCGAAATAGACCGAGCTTGCGCCGTAGATCTCCCTGGCGATGCGGCTGATTTTTTCTTCTACAGGGAGATCCGGCGGATAGAGCGGCTTCACGGCGGCGACATCCGCCTTATCCGCCGCCTCGACGATCTTCTCAGCGAGATCGAGCCCGCCGGCGCTCCCTTTTTCAAAGACCTCCGCGAGCGCTGAGCCCACGCCGAGGCCGGCGCAGAAGCTCTCGACGGCGCGGAGTTCTTCGGCGCTGTCGTCGGGAAAGCGATTGACGGCGACCACGGTCGGGAGACCAAACTTGGCGAGATTCTCGACGTGCTTCTGAAGATTTTCGAGGCCGCGCTTGAGCGCTTCAGCATCCTTTTTTTCATTCGGCGCCTGCGCCTTGATTCCCCTGACAGTTGCGACCAGGACCGCGGCGGAGGGCTTCAAGCCGGAGGCCGGCATCACGATGTCGAGAAATTTCTCCGCGCCGAGGTCGGCGCCGAATCCGGTCTCGTTGACCACGTAGTCGGCGAGCGCGAGACCCATTCTCTGGGCGATCACGCTGCTGGTGCCGTGGGCGATGTTGGCGAAGGGGCCGGCATGGACGAGGGCCGGGGTCCCCTCGGTCGTCTGAACGAGATTGGGCATGATCGCTTCGTTGAGCAGGACCATCATCGCGCCGGTGGCCTGGAGATCGGCCGCGCGGACGATTTGGCCCGCAAGGTTGAAGCCGATCGCAATCTCGCCCAGCCTGCGCCTGAAATCTTCGCGGGAATCCGCCAGGGCGAGCACCGCCATGACTTCCGAGGCGGCGGTGATGACGAAGCCGGTCTCGCGCGGCACGCCGTTCGCTTTGCCGCCGAGGCCGACGATGACGTGGCGGAGCGCGCGGTCGTTCATGTCGAGCGTGCGCGGCCAGAAGATGTTGTCCACGTCGATTTTAAACTCGTTCCCGTGGTGGAGGTGGGAGTCGATCATCGCGGCGAGGAGGTTGTGGGCCGCGGTGACGGCGTGCAGGTCGCCGTTGAAGTGGAGGTTGATCCGCTCGCTCGGCAGGACCTGGGAGCGGCCGCCGCCGGTCGCGCCGCCTTTGACGCCGAAGACCGGGCCGAGCGAGGGCTCGCGCAGCGTGACTACAGATTTTTTTCCGAGTTTTTCGATGGCCTGCGCCAGGCCGATGGAGACGACGGTTTTCCCCTCGCCGCGGCTGGTCGGCGTTATCGCGGTGACAAGAATGAGCTTGCCGCGCGGCGGCGCGCTCGGCTCAGGCAGGCGGTTGAGCCTGACTTTAGCCGTGTAACGCCCGTAGAGTTCGAGATCGTCGTCGCCGAGACCGAGCTTGGCCGCGATCTGATTTATCGGCAGCAGGCCGCTGTCAGTGTTAGTCACTTCGAGCCCTCTTCATCAAACTTTCTAACACAGGACGGAGCGCGGCGGAATAGAAGGGCGCAGGAGTCTAGGTCTGGTTGACGCCGCGCTGATCAATGCATAAGTTATGACGCTGTATGGCGCGGCGTGGCTCCTCCTTCTTGCTTTGCCTCTTTTCCGTCGGTTTTTTCTCCGCCTGCGGCGACTTTGCGGCGCAGGTGCGGCGTCATACCTATCCGCCGGATTTTCACTACATCCCGCGGGAGCAGCTCCGTTCCACCATGTGGCAGCTTGCTTACAACGTCCGCGAGCTGGACCGGATCGTGCGCGAGCCGGAACAGGAGCGCGTGCGACACGGAGAAGAGATCGTGAACCTTCTCGTTGGAATGGAGCGCGCGGTCGGCGAGTTAGGGCGGCAAGGTTGGCCGTCGAATCATCCTCTGATCGACGCCAATCTGGTTGATTTTCGGCGCGACATCACTCTAGCGCGCGAAGCCGCTCAGAGAAGGCCTCCGAGCTATATACAAGCCGGTCTCGTAACGGGCGCCTGCGTCTACTGCCACAACCGCGGCGGCTAAGCGCGGCCGTTACCTTCTCCCTCTCTCTTGCAGCTCCGCCTTGGCCTCGCGCAACACCGAGAGATCGGCGATGCGGTCGAGGGGGACGTCCGCCGTCACCTGCGCGTCTTTTTTCATGGTTTCGATCACCGACTTAAGCACCGGTTCTTCGACATCGCCCTCGGTATTGAGAACCTGCTTGATGATTTTGTAGCTGTCGCCGGCGATCTTGGGATCGAGACCGAATTCCTTCTGCAGATAGCCGACCGCTTCGCTCTCGTTTTTCACGATGCGGTCGAGGCTCCTGAGAATCGCGCGAACCATCGCCTTAGCCTGCTCGCGTTTCTGTTGCAGATGGTCCGCCCTGGCGACGAAGCCGCCCTGGATGTCGCGCATATCGAAGGCATTCCCCAAATCCACGTAGCCGGCGAGCGTCGCCATCGACGTGTAAGGCGGGGAGAGGATCGCGGCATCGACCGCTTTGCCCACCAGCACCGCGTAGCTCTGGCCGGTCGTGTTGGTGGTGATGTAAACGATTTTGTCGTTAGGGCCGCCGCGACCGAGCTTTTTCATCACCGCCAGAGCCGCGTAGTGCGCGAGCGAGCCGATGCCGCTGACGCCGACGGTGGCGATCTTCTGGCCGGTCATCCCCGGCTGGCTCGCGAGCGTGAAGCTCAGCCGCGTCTGGATGAACATCAGGGTGCGCAGCGGCGCCCCTCTCAAAGCGGCGCGCATGCCGAGCCCGGCGGCGGCGGAGTAGTCGAGCTCGCCGGCCTGGAGCGCGGTGATTCCCAGCGGAGGCCGGATCACGATCAATTCTAAGTCGATCCCTGCCTCTTCGAACATCCGTTTGTCCTTGCCGAAGTAGTAGGGGAAAAAGGTCAGTGACTTGGCGGGCACGGTCAGCTTCACTTTTTCCAGCGGTTTGGGGGCGGGCGCTCCGCTCGCGGCGTGCGTGAAGCTATGCAACAACAGAAAAGCTGCCAGCACGCTGAACAGTGACAAGGCTCTAGGACTTCCCATGTGCAAGCTGCTCGCCGAATTTCTCCAGCACCCGTTTTTTCAATTCCGCGCTCGCGCCCGAGACCGGCGGAAAGTCTTTCAGCCATTCATACGGCCGGCAGGCGTCGATGATGGCGCGCGAGTGCAGCCCTCTTTCGTCCTTTGGAATGATCGGGTCGAGCGGGTTGCTCCAGCAGCGCCGCGCGATCTCGATATCCTGAGCCGGATCGACTCGGGTACAGAGCGCCCACAACACGTCGTTGATGTCCCAGATGTCGATGTCGTCGTCGACCACCACGACGTAGCGCGTGAGCAACGCGGCGGCGCGGCACTGCGCGGCGATCGTCGCCGCCTGGCGCGCGTGGCCCGGATAGCGCTGACGGATAGACACCACGACGAAAAATCTCGTCTGATAGCAGGCCACGCCGCGCACGTCCGGCACGCCGGCTTTTTCAAGCGAGTCCCAGATGAAAGCCGAGCGGACGAGCGTCGCGTCGGCGCCGGGCCCGGGGCGGAACGGCGGCGCGCCGGTGACGATCGGGTCGTCTCGATACATCAGCCTTTTGACTTTCAGAATCGGCTCGGTCCGCTCGCCGCTCGCGTAGTATCCGGTGAATTCGCCGAAGGGTCCCTCTTTGATCCGCTCTCCGGGCACGACTTCGCCCTCGATCGCGACTTCGGAGAAAGCCGGGAGCGGCAGGCCGGTGTGCTTTCCCTCGATAACTTCAAACGGCTCGCCGCGGATGCCGCCGGCGTAGTCGTACTCCGAGCAGCCCCAGGCGAGATCCATGATGGCGATGAACCATAACAGCGGGTCGGGACCGAAGCTGATCGCCACCGGCAGCGGCTTGCCGCGGTCGAAATATTTCTGCCGGTGAATATTGCCGTGGTGGCCGGGAGAAATGTAAAGGGCCAGCGTATCGCGATCGTGCACCATCACGCGGTAGCAGCCGAGATTCACCCAGCCTTCGTCGGGGTCGCGGGTGATGACGAGATCGCATGTTCCGAGATAGCGGCCGCCGTCCCGTCCGTGCCAGTGGGGCGTGGGGAGCGAGAGGAGATCGATATCCTTTCCTTCGAAGACGTTTTCCAGCAGCGGCCCGTGCTCGACGATCCTGGGCGGAATCAGCCGCGATGCGTTGAGCCGCTCCTTCCATGCCTGGATGAATTGGTCGCGATTGTAGTCCAACGGGAGATGGTTGGTGAGGCACTGCCGCTTTAACGTCGGATTGTGGATGCCGGTAAGAACGCGGCGGCCCGCCGGATAGCCCTGGATATTATCGAAGAGGACCGCAGGAGGATTCTCGGTCTGCGCGGCGACTTCCGCGAGCGCGCCGATCTCAAGGTTCCAGTCGGCGCCCTCGACCCGCCTCAGCTCGCCGATCTCATCCGCCCGCGCTATCCAGCCCCGCAGATCACGATAAAGCATGGCTCTTATTCACTCGCGGCTCGTTCAGTGTCTCAGGGGTCCAATGAAGGAATAGGTCCACCCTCTGTCGTCATTCCTGCGGAAGCGGAATCCCGGACCCCCACTCAATCTCCCCCTTGCTAAGGGAGAGACAAAGAGGGGGTGTGGATTCCGGCTCTCGTCAGCCTAAGGCCGACCCGGCCGGAATGACGGTCGGAATCAGATGACGAATTTCTGAGATGCCCCCTTACTCTTTGCCGTTTGCGGATGGGTTCACCGGAAAGCCGATCCGGCCGATAAGCGGCAGCTTGAGCGCCGGTCGTTTGACGTCGATGCCGAAGCTCAGGCCGAGCAGGTTGATTTCCAGGCCTTCGTCCCGAGCCATGAGGAGTCCCAGCACGCCGTAGGCCGAGAGCTGGAAGCCGGTGCCGCTCGGCGCGCTGTCGAGCAGGGAGCCGTTCATCGGAAAGTCCTTGCCGATCGCCGTTACGGGGAACTGGGCTCTCAACTCCGGCACCTGACGCATCACGTGCGCGGTAAAGGTGTTGCTGTTGGGGCCCGGCCAGAGCCTGTATTCTTGACGGTGGGGATATGTTTCAATGGCCTTCAGAATTTTTTCGATGGCTTGTGCGGCTGCCGGCCCGCGCAAGTCGGCGAGCAGCTCCGGCTCGGCGCCGAACCATCTCCGGTCCGGTATGCCGGCTTCGGAAAAGAGCGCCGGCAGGTCGCGCAGCGTGCGCCAGCCGATCACCTGGTGCACGGTGAACTGCGGCGCGTTTTCAGGCTTGGTGGCGATCCAGGTGTGGACGCCGAAAATGCCGCGCCAATTGCGCGCGCGCGCCGCATAGACCTGGACGACCGCTTCCGGCGTCTTCGCCGGATCGGGCGCGATGCCGGCGCTGGAGCGGTCGGCGGTTTGCCAATCGGTGCCGACGCTCGCCGCGCCGGTCAAAAAAAGCAGGGCCGGGATGCCGACCAGGCAGATCGCGGTCACGATCCAGAAAGGCGAACGCATGATGTTTTAAGATTTAGCACAGCCCGGCGCGGCCGTCCAACCGCAGGGCTTCGAGAAAAGCCCGCCTGGAAATCTCTCTCCGGGCCAATGCGATACGTCGGTGTTACGCTGCCCCTGAGAGCTGCGAGCGGCTCTGAGCTACGCTTGCGTCTGCTCGTCCCACGCATTGGCCCTCCGAGAGACCCCCAGGTGGGCGGGCATGGTTGCTACGAGTCAACCCGCACTGTATCGTCAAAGGAACGAAGTGAAGATCTCGGCGCGAAAAGTTTTTGTGACGGCAGGCGCGGCGTTCCTGCTGCTGTTGGTCCTCTGCTACGCCGCGCTTCATATCGTCGTCCGCTCCGACTGGCTTCGCGTCCGGCTGCAATCGGAGCTGGGCCAACGGACAGGGCAGGAACTCCAAATCGGCGGCCTTCGACTCGATCCCTGGCTGACTTTTGTTGTCTCGGCCATTTCCGTTTCCAGGGACGGCCGGGCGCTGTTTCAGGCGAACGAAGTCGCTTGCGCCCTTGGCCCGATCGATATCCTGCAGGGGAGGATCCGCAGTCTCTCGCTCCACAAGCCCGTCGTCCGCGTCCCGTTGCGGGAGTTTTTCAAAACCTCGGGCGGGGCGTCGCCGCAGATCTCTTTCGGCGCGCTGAATATCGAGGACGGCGAGTTCGTCTTAGAAACAGAGGGCGGCCAAGCGGTCGCGCTCCGATCGCTATTCCTGAGCGCGAAGGATGTGAGCCTCGGAGGCACAGCGGGCTTGCAACTCCGCGCCTACTTGCCGCAGCTGGGTGGAACGGCGTCGCTTTCCCTGTCCGGGAGAGCGACGGCGATGCAGGCGAAAATCGTGATCGCGCAGGCGGAAGGAAAGTCTAAGAGCCGGATTTTGGAGAGGGCCGGGGAGAAGCCGGTGTTCGACGCCCGCTTTCAGGTGAGCATGAAGGAGACAGGAAAGTACGAGTTCAACGGATCGGGCAACATTGACGGCCTGCGCTGGGGAGGAAATGAGGCATTCACCGGAAAATTCACCTCCCTCCTGGAGCTCGACGCGAAACTCCAAAACGCTCTCTTCTCTCTCGATCTGGAGACTCCGGGGTTTCCTTCCGGACGTCTACCCGTGTCGCTCGCCGTGGGCGCGGTCAAAGCTCAGGTCAACGCTCACTATTCCGCCGCCGCGAAGACTCTGGCGGTAAAACAGATTAAAGCCATTTCCGCCCTCGGGACACTGGAAGGACAGGCCGCCGTTTCGTTGGCAGAGACGCCCGCTAGAATCACCGGCGATGTGCGGCTGCGCGATGTCGCGATAGACTCTCTCAAGCCGCTCATGCCCGATCCGCTTCGCCGCTCGACCTACAACGGCAAAATTGCAGCGGACTTCAAGTTAACCGGGCCATACAACGATCCTGCGGCATCAGGGCTGGCGTGGAGCGACGGCGCGAAAGTCACAGGTGAAAAACTTTCTCTCTCATCCCTATCGTTTAAGGCGCCGTTTCAATGGAGCAGCGCCGGCCTTAAGATCAAAGCGGCGGAGCTTCGGGGAAAAGAATTGAGTTTCGGGAAAAAAGGCGAGATGCAGATCAAAGCGGATCGGGTGAGCGTGACCAGCGACGCCGGCAAGGCGGGCCCCGGCCCTATGGAGATCGCCGCCGGTTTCGATATCGCCGACGGCCGGTTCGCGAATCCGGAGGGGACGAGAATCGGCGAGCATTTGAACGCCAAGGGGCGGCTGATAGTCTCGCAGCGCGACGGCGAGACTTTCGTTAAAGGCGAGGCACGGACCGAAAGCCTTGAGATGCTTTGGGGCAGCTTCTTCGGAGATTTCAAAGAACAAAAGCCGGCGATCGAAGTGGACGGCCGCTATCGCGCCGCCGCGGGTGAATTGACGCTGGACAAACTTCGCATATCGCTTGCGTCCGCCGGCTCGGTGGAGATCAAGGGCCGGATTCAGCATCTCCCGGACGATCCGACGTTCAACTTGGAAGTTCGCTCGGACGATCTCCGCCATGCCGGCTTTTATGATTTCTTCATCAAGGACACATTCAAGATCGGCTACCCGATTCTCGGCCAGATCGGCGCGACGGGGCGGAGCAGCTTCACGCTCAGCGCGCAAGGCGCGCTCGGCTCGTTCACCGTGGACGGCAACCTTCGACTGGCGGAGAGCGTAATCCAGGAGAAAGCCGGAAGCTGGCGCGTCGGGCCAATCGGATTGGACCTGCCGCTCAAGCTCCGTTTCCCCGAGGCGGCGAAAGAATCCTCCAATGAAACCGCGCCCGTCGGAAAGCTAACCATTCAACAAATCCAAACCCAATCGACGAAAATTCCGGCGATCAGCGCTCCGATCGTCCTGTGGAATAACTCGCTTCGTTTTCCGGACCCTATTCAGGTTCCCCTTTTCGGCGGCGCGGGCTCGATCGAAGATCTCGCCTGGCGCGACATTATCGGCGCGCCGCGAGACATGGGGCTTTCGTTGAGGCTCGACGGCCTGCGGCTCAGCGATCTCACGGAGACTTTGGGCTGGTATCGCTTCAATGGGACGCTTTCCGGCTCGATCCCCGGCGTGCGCTGGGTTGGGGAGTCGCTGAAAAGCGACGGGACGATAACGCTCGACGCCTTCGGCGGAAAAATCGCCGTGCGGGGAATGGAGATCGAGCAGCCGCTTTCCCCGGGACGGTCGATCAAGATGACAGCGAAGCTGGACGGGCTGAATCTCGAACAGGCCTCTGAAACTTTCCAGTTCGGCCATATCTCCGGCGTGCTGGCAGGCGCGATCGACGGGCTTGTGCTCTCGCAGGGGCAGGCGGCGGCGTTCGACGCCGATCTTCATACGGTGGAAAAGTCCGGGGTAGGCCAGCGGATCAGCGTGGAGGCGTTGAACAACCTCACGGTCATCAGCTCGGGCAACGACGGCGGTTCCGTTCTCGGCGGGATCGCAAGCTTCTTCGACTCTTTTCGTTACAGCAAGCTGGGCTTCAAAGCGGCGCTTAAAAACGATATACTGCTGTTGCGCGGCGTCGAAGGGAGCGAGGGAAAGGAATATCTGGTGGTCGGGAGCTGGCTGCCACCGACGGTCAACATTGTGAGCTATACGCAGGAGATCAGTTTCAGCGAGTTGTTAAGAAGACTTGAGCGAATTCAAAAAACCGGGGGCGCGCAATCCGCGCAACCCTAAGGAGGATTTCATGTTCAAAAAATTCTTGCTGGTGTTTCCGCTCGTGCTCGCCGCGTGCGTCACGGTCAATATCTATTTCCCCGCCGCCGCCGTGCAGCGCGCCGCCGATAGAATCGTCGAAGAGACCTGGGGAGACCAGGGGAAGGGCGGTGCCAAGGAGCCGCCGAAGAGCGGCAGCCTGATGAGAGAGACGAGATATGTCTCCATCGGTTTTGTGAGCGAAGCACACGCGCAACAGCCCGATGTCAATGTCTCCAATCCGGCGATCAGAGGCTTGAGGGAATCGATCAAGGCACGAAGCGGATCGCTCATATCTTTCATGGATAAAGGGAACGCCGGAATCGGCAGAGACGGTCTGCTCGCCGTCCACAACACCGATGGGCTGAATCTCAAGGAGCGCTCCGAGGTGCAGCAACTGGTCGAGGCTGAAAACCGCGACCGCGAGAATCTCTACGCGGAGATCGCCAAAGCCAACAACTTCCCGCGCGAGCGGGTCGGCGACATCAAGGCGATCTTCGCCAGGAGCTGGACCGACCAGGCCAAACCCGGCTGGTGGATTCAGGACGCGCAGGGGAACTGGAAGAAGAAGTAAGGCGGCCCGCTAACTCCGATACTTCGCGTCGAGGGCGTATTTTTCTTCCAGCCCGATGATCTCGTGAAATTCCTCAAACGGGATCAGCCGGTCCATGATCTCGCGCGTCGTTCCCGTCCGCCGCAGTGTAGCGTAAACATCCTGAAGCGCTCGGGCCGAGGCGTAGAGGGGGCCGAGCGGCCAGACGATCAGCTCGAAGCCCAGATCTTTCAGCTCCTCCGGCCCCATGAGCGGCGTCACGCCGCGCTCGATCATGTTAGCCACCAGCGGGCCGGGCACACTGCGCCCGATCTCGCGCATCTCCTCTTTGGTCTGCGGCGCCTCGATGAAAACCGCGTCGGCCCCGGCTTTTTTGAACGCCTGCCCGCGCGTGATCGCTTCCTCCAGGCCTAGAGCCTGGCGCGCGTCGGTGCGCGCGACGATGAAGAGGTTATCCTTATCTCCTCGCGCCTCGACGGCGGCGGCGAGCTTTTTCAGGTACTCTTCCAGCGGAATCACCTGCTTGCCCTTCATGTGGCCGCAGCGCTTGGGCCAGACCTGATCTTCCAGAAACATGCCGGCGGCGCCGCCGCGAATCAGCTCTTTGACCGTGCGGATCGTATTGACGGCGTTGCCGTAGCCGGTGTCGCAGTCGACGATCACCGGCAAGTCCGTAACCGAGCAGATGCGCTGCGAGGCGGACAACAGTTCCGTTTGCGTGAGAATGCCGAAGTCCGGCTCTCCTAAGTACGTAGCGGACACGCTGTAGCCCGTGACGAAGATCACCTCGAAAGCCGCCCGCGAGGCGATCTTCGCGCTCAAGCAGTCGTAAACTCCCGGCATCACCACAACGCCTTTTTGTTTTATCGCTTCGCGGATCTGTTGTGCTTTGGTCATAGGGCCTCCCTCTAATTCACCGTCAAAAATTTCTCACCCGTGCTACGACCTCGGGCGGTTGGTCCAGGACTTTGCGGATGAGGGTCTCGCTGATGGAAATCTAAGACGCGCGCTGCACGAGTTTCTCCAGTTCTTCGTAAGGATGCGCCCCGACCAAGGCGTGGCGACCGATCAAAAAAGTCGGGACGGCCGTCACGCCCAGCTCGCCGGATCTTTTCCAGTCCGCATCCACGGCCTCTTTGAAGCTGCGGCTTACGAGCGCTTCTTCCGCTTCGTCTTTGGGCAAGCCGGCGTTGCCGGCGATTTCCACTAGGACGTCGCGGCTTCCGATATTTTTGACGCTTACGAAATAGGCGCGGAAAAGCGGGTCGTGAATTTCGTATCCCTTGCCTTGACTCTCCGCCCACTTGGCCAGTTCCTGCGCCAGGCGGCTGTTGTAGCTCATGTTGCGCTCGCTGTTGTACGGGAGTCGCTCCTGTTCCATGAGACCCTTCATGCGCCCGTCTCTTGCAGCAGACGGCGCGCGCGGTTGTCCTTCCGCCGGCGTTTCGGGGTGGAGCGGGAAGTGGGTGAATGTGACGTCGAGGCCGTAGGCGGTTCTTAGTTTCTCAATACGCCCGGTACTGAGATAGCACCACGGTCAGACGTAGTCGGAAAATACTTCGAGGGTTAAACGTTCAGCCATTGCGCCCTCCATGTATACAGGCTGGCGCGATTCTACTTTTATGTATGCAGGGTTGTCAAAGCCCGGCGATGATTCGACTACATGGCTACAGGCAACGCACTACGGCAAGAGGCATAGAGCAAAGTGCAAAACGCTTGGCGCTCAGCGATACACATCGTTGGTTGTAGCCCTGCTGGCCGTTGAAAAGCGCGAGCGATGGCGTGTACCTT
>JBGPGE010000084.1:0-19120 GCA_041483675.1 Binatia bacterium | reverse complement strand
CCACGCCGTTCCTCTGCACATACATGGGCCGTGGCTCTGACGACAAGCAGCCGTTTCGTTTTATATGGAACCGCTCGAAGGCGATTGGAACCAATCTCTACCTGATGCTCTATCCGCAGTACAGCCTCGCGGCGATGCTTCGCCGACATCCCGACCGTGCCGAGGCCGTCCACGGTCTTCTCTGTCAAGTCACTGGCCATGAACTCCGGGGTGAAGGCCGAGTCTACGGTGGCGGTTTGAACAAGATTGAGCCGAGCGAACTCGCACGCATTTCCGCAAGATCATTTGTCGAGCTTTGGCCGGAGCTCAGGTCCGATGTCCAGTCACAGGGAAGACTCTTCGATTAAGCCTCGGCAAGTGGGACGTAGGTCCGAAGAGTCCGTTGTCGCCGGGGTCAGGCTGAGTCTGGATTCCGGGAAATCAGGGGTCACCCATCAGCAGGCAGGTCAAAGGAGTACAGACCTTTGCTTAGAAAGAATTTTCTTCTTCCCCTTTTTCCCCCTTCTCGCATAGTGCGTGATGTTTCGCTAACGCGCCCCTGTTTTCTTTTCATTCGGTGCCGGACGCCGGTCCGCACCAGTCGCCCGTCAGGATCAAGCAGGACAGAAAGACGGGGGTACTAACCTCTGCGCTTTTGATCGCGCGATCACACCGAGATCGGCATTTGTCGCCTCACGTACTGGGCGCATGATCAGCGCGACCCAGCCAAGAACTTGGGTTAGAATAAATCGGTTCCGATTCTTTTGGTGACGCCTGGCCCTGACTCGTTACGGATGAGACGGGGATGCTGGAAAAGATTCGCTTTGATAGCCAATCCGGACCAGACCGCCGCACCGATAGCGCCGATAGATTCGAGTTTCTGGAGGAGAACGGGGTTACCCAACTCCCGGTGAACTCGCTGCTGAAGCGCTCCGATCCTTCGGCGGACATCCTTGGTGGGGCCGAATAATTTGCCGGGTAGAAACGCTGGATATGTTTTTCGTAGCTTCTTGGCGAAAAGCCGGGCCTTCTCGCGCATGATCGGAATGTTCGAATCCTTCCATTTGAGATAGCCATTCAGCCAGGTCTCTACCACACGATAAATGGAGGGACCGAGTCGCCGGAAGTCCTCATCGAAACACTTGCGCTGGATCGACTCGATTTCGGCGGCCGTCATTTCGTTATGTTTCACGACGGAGAAAAAGCCGGTCGCCCTGCGATAATATTCCTTTGGCGTCTCCTCGACAAATTCGTGGAAGAGATTGTTGTCCTTCACATGTTTAAAGAATGGCGTGCCCGGCACAGGCCCGTAGATAAGAAATTGGGAAAAAGCGGGCGTCAGTGCGAGAAGGCCGTCCAGCTCTTCCTGAATAATCTCCGGCGTCTGATAGGGAAAGCCCAGGATCATCGACGCCAAAATAGTGACCCCATGCTCTCTGAACTCGGTGAAAACCTCGGCAACGGGACGACCGCTCTGCTTCTCATAGCCGGACCGAGTCCCCTCATAGCCGATCCACATGCCGTCGATCCCCATCTCCATGATCTCGGTGATTGTATAGCGACTAAGGGCCCGAACACTGGCAAAACAAAAGACCGATATCGCCTTCCCCTCCTTCACCACGCAGTCCCGGAACTCCATTGCCCGACGTTTGTTCAGCAGGAAATCCTCGTCCATGATCATAATGCCCATCTGCGGATCGATCTCATGATAGCGACGGACCGCATCATAAATGTCCGTTCCGCTGGGGAGCAGGCTGATGTGGCGTCTTTTGAAGAAATGGGAGGTGCAACAAAAATCGCAACCATTTGCGCAACCGAGGCCGGCGAAGACCATGCCGCTCTGGCTGATCTGTTTTCCGAAGATCCTCATGGGGTTGATCACCGTCGGGTGAGCATAGGGCATCTGGATCTCCGGCTCGCCGAGCAGCCTGCGCATGAAGGCGACCCCCTCTTCCCTGCAGATATGATCCCCATATTGTTTCAAAACGTCGTCCGAGAGAACCGTGCCGTAAGAGCCAAGGATGATCTCAGTTCCCGGTGAATGTTTGCGGATGAGCTGCACCATCTCCTCCATGACATGGAAGGTGGCCATGATGAAGGCAATTCCGACGTAGTCGTAGCCTTTCTTTAACTCGCGGATCAACTCCTGCCGCGATGGATACTGGAGCACGGTGCTCGGTACATCGAGATTAGCGGCAATGTAGTCCAGAGAAAATTGGGTGTGAAGAGAGCGTGGGCTGAACATTCCCTGGGCCCTGGTCACCTGACCGTGAAGAAGCTCGTAGCCAACGCTGGGAGCATCGCCGTACGCTTCTCCTAAGGGCCGGCAGACACTGGTAAGCAGGACTTTCTTCATAAAGTTGGCAATGAAAAACGGGTCTTTGTTTTCCCGCCGTCGGCATCGCCGGAAAACAATATGTTATCGCGACGGCGCGGGTTAATTTTGTCACCATAGCACATTTTTCATTTTTGGAATGCAATTCAACGCCAAATTGCTATTTTGTTTTGCCTTGACGGGCCGATCCGGCCCAAATATTCTGATACCTCTCGATGATCGAGCTTTGACTCAATGACTTTGGCATCCAACGCAAGCGATGAACGGCGCGTCGGGAGGTAACAAAAGACGCGGTACCCCGTCTTGGGCGAACGGGTCTGCGCGTACGTGGTGCCGCGTGGGGACGAACGGCCCGCGCTGGAGGAGATCGTGGTTTTCCTTAAGTCGAAAAAATCGCCCCTTACAAGCTGCCCGAGCGCCTCGAGGTTGTGGAGAGCCTGCCCATGATTTCCGACACGAAGATCGATAAGCGGTTGCTATCCGAAGATATCGCCGCCAAGCTGCGTTCAAAGTCCTGATTCCGCTACGCCCTGCACGGCAAAGGAGACGACACGCCGGTTTTATCCAATTAGTTTGACCCGATCGGTTCTCTCTGATAGAGGTTTTCGACGCGATGCGAATCGTAACCTACAGCAGAATGTCCCTATATGCGCTTCGGTTTTGTCATCGACCACAACCGCTGCATCGGCTGCCATGCCTGCACGGTAGCATGTAAAGAAGAGCACAATGTCCCGATCGGCGTCAATCGGACCTGGGTCAAATACATCGAGAAAGGTAACTATCCCGATAGCAAACGTTATTTTGGCGTCCTTCGATGCAATCACTGCGATGACGCGCCCTGCATAGAGATTTGTCCCACCACAGCGCTTTTCCGCCGGTCCGACGGCATCGTAGATTTCGACAGCGCCCGCTGCATCGGCTGCAAGTCCTGCATGCAGGCTTGCCCGTACGATGCTCTCTACATAGATCCCAACACGCAGACCGCGGCCAAGTGTAACTTCTGTGCCCATCGTGTCGAGGTGGGGCTTGAACCTGCCTGCGTCATCGTGTGCCCGGAGCAGGCGATCATCGCTGGAGATCTGGACGATCCGATCAGCAAGATCGGCCGGACGGTGGCGACGCAAAAAGTCCGCGTGCGCAAGCCGGAGAAAGAGACCAGGCCGAAGCTGTTTTATCTCGGGGCGGACGAGGATCTCCTTCATCCAGGCGCCGCGCGTTCACAGAGCGCTCACCTGTGGGCGGATAAGCCGCCCGGCGAGAAGCTGCAAGCGCTGCGGGAGGGAACGAACAGCGTTAGCCCCGCGGCGCCGGGAGCGGCGCGGGAGGTTTACGATGTCGCTCACCCGCGGCCGTGGGGAAGCAAGATTACATCTTATCTGTGGACCAAATCGATCGCCGCTGGAATACTTTTGGTTGCCGCTTTTCTTCTGCACCTCGACCATCAAGAAGAACGCCTCCTATTAAACATCTTGAGTCCGGTTCTCGCCCTCCTTTTTATTGCGGCCACAATCCTGCTTCTCATCTTTGATCTCAAGCGCCCGGAGCGCTTTTACTTTCTGCTCACGAAGCCGAATCCCCGCTCGTGGCTGGTTCTGGGCGGTTATATCCTCATGCTATATGGTTTGCTTTCGAGCCTTTGGCTCTATTACGGCCTCACAGAGGATTTTGTTCCCAGATCCGTCATCCGTCTTGCCGCACTCTTTGCAGCCGGCTCGGCCTGCTACACGGCGTTTCTTTTTTCACAGGCGAAGGGCCGCGACCTCTGGCGGAGCGGGCTCTTTTTTTGGCATCTACTGATTCATGCGCTGGTCGCGGGCTCGGCCGCCTTGATCGTTTGCGCCTTTGTTGTCGGGGCCGAAGCGCCCGTGTTTGAAACGCTCGCGGGCCTGCTCTCGGCTTTTCTCGCCCTCAGCCTTGCGATCGCCTTGGCGGAGGTCCTGCGAACGCATGCGAGCGGGGATGCGAGAAGGGCGATAGAATTTCTGAGCAAGGGGCCGCTGAGAATTCGATTTTGGATTCTTGCGATTATCCTCGGGATCGTGCTCCCGCTCGTTTTCCTCCTCGCGCCGGTGGAATCGCGCGCCCTTGCCGCGCCGGCCTCGCTCGCCGCGCTTGCCGGTCTTTGGATTTACAACGATCTCTGGATTCGCGCCGGTCAGGAGCCGCCGCTGAGTTAGTCCATGTCGCATGACGAGAAAAGAAAGATGAGCCAGACAAATTCCCGACCGCTCCACCCGTGGGCTGCTGAACTGGAAGCCCCGAAAGGAGGACTGGCGAGCTATCCTCCGCCGGAGAAATGGGATGACTGGGTGGAGTACGATCCCGCCCATTGGCCCAAAAAGGTAGAGAAGCATTACCGCCTCATTCCTACGATCTGCTTCAATTGCGAAGCCGGGTGCGGGCTGCTCGCCTACGTGGACAGGGAACAACCCGCCATCCGCAAGTTCGAGGGAAATCCCGCCCATCCCGGAAGCCGGGGCCGCAACTGCGCCAAGGGACCGGCCACGATGAACCAGGTGAGCGATCCGGAGCGGATTCGCTATCCCCTCAGGCGCCGAGGGAAGCGCGGCGAGGGCGACTGGGAGCGCGTCAGCTGGGATGAAGTCCTGGACGATATCGCCGGTCGTGTGCGCAAGGCCCTTGTGGAAGATCGCCGGACCGAGATCATGTATCACGTCGGCCGTCCCGGTCATGAGCTCGTCTACCATCAGCGGGTGCTGCACGCCTGGGGGATCGACGGTCACAACAGCCACACCAACGTCTGCTCGGCCTCGGCGCGCGCGGGGTACGCTTTCTGGCACGGCTTTGATCGTCCTTCCCCCGATCACGCCAACGCCCGATTCATCCTGCTCCTGAGCTCTCACCTGGAAACGGGCCATTACTTTAACCCCCACGCGCAGAGGATTATCGAAGCGAAGATGGGCGGCGCGAAACTCTGCGTCGTCGATACGCGCCTGTCGAACACGGCGTCCATGGCCGATTACTGGCTCTCTCCGTGGCCCGGCAGCGAGGCGGCGTTGCTGCTTGCGATGTGCGCCGTGCTTCTCAGAGAAGAGCTCTTTGACCGTGATTTCCTCCGCAAATGGGTCAACTGGGAGGAATACCTGCGCGAGGAGCACGCGGAAAGGCCGCAGAGCTTTGAGACTTTCCTCGATATCCTGAAGGAAACCTATCAGCCCTACACGCCGGAGTTTGCCGAGCGGGAGTCGGGGGTCGAGGCTCGCTTGATCGTTGAGGTCGCGCACGAGATTGCGCGCGCCGGATCCGCGCTGGCGACGCACGTCTGGCGCAATGCCGCCGCCGGAAATCTCGGCGGCTGGCAGGTGGCCCGGGCGTTGGAATTTTTAGTCGTCCTGGCCGGCGCTGTGGCCACCGAAGGCGGCACGGCCCCAAGCGCCGATAATAAGTTCACTCCGGCGCCGCCCCTGATGCCGCCCCCGCCCAAGGTTTGGAACGAGTTGCTCCTGCCACGTGAATATCCTTTGGCCTTTTTTGAGATGAGTTTTCTCTTGCCGCACTTTCTCAAAGAAGGAAGAGGCAAACTCGCGATGTATTTCACCCGCGTCTATAATCCCGTCTGGACCAATCCGGATGGCATGAGCTGGATTGAGATGTTGGTTGATGAGAGCAAGGTCGAGCGCCATGCCTGCCTGACTCCGACCTGGAGCGAGACGGCATGGTTTGCCGATTACGTGCTGCCGATGGGCCATGCCTCGGAGCGGCACGATCTGATGAGTCAGGAGACGCATTCGGCCCGGTGGATCGGATTTCGCCAGCCGGTGCTCCGGGTTGCGCTTGAACGGGAAGGCAAGAAATTCAACTTTACGTACGAGGCGCATCGGGAAGCCGGTCTGGGCGAGGTGTGGGAAGAGGACGAATTCTGGATCGAGCTTTCGTGGCGCGTCGACCCGGACGGCACTCTGGGCATCCGCAAGTATTTCGAATCGCCGTACGAAGCCGGCAAGAAGCTCACCGTCGAGGAGTACTATCGCTGGATCTTCGAGAACAGCGTCCCTGGACTGCCCGCCGCCGCTGCCCGGGAAGGGCTGACGCCGCTTGAGTACATGCGCAAGTACGGCGCATTCCTGATCGACGCCAACGTCTACCTGACTCACGAGAACAAGCTTAAGGCGGAGGAACTCGAAGGCGCGGAGGTGGACCGGGTGACCGGAGTCGTCGACAAAGGGGGGAAAGCGATAGGAGTCGAGATCGACGGGTGCGCCCGTATCGGCTTTCCCACGCCCTCGCGCAAGCTGGAGTTTTATTCCAAGACGCTGAAAGATTGGCGGTGGCCGGAACATTCGATTCCCGGATATATCAAGAGTCACGTGCACAGGGAGGAGATCGACCGGGAAAAGGGGCAAATGCTTCTCCTCCCGACATTCCGCCTGCCGACGCTGATCCACACGCGCTCTGGAAACGCCAAATGGCTTTATGAGATCTCCCACAGCAATCCGCTGTGGGTCCATACCGAGGATGCGGAACGGCTCCGCGTCAAGACCGGCGACCTCCTGAAGGTTCACACGGAAATCGGTTATTTCGTGGACAAGGTCTGGGTGACGGAGGGAATCAGACCGGGTGTGATCGCATGCTCGCACCATCTCGGCCGCTGGCGCCTCAAAGAGGAGGGAGGCGGCGAGCGGTGGTCAACGGCGCTGGTAGATTTAAAACAGATCGGGCCGGGGAAGTGGATGATGCGGCAGATCCATGGCGTGCGGCCCTTCAAGAGCGACGATCCCGATTCCGAGCGTATCTGGTGGCAAGACGGCGGCGTCCATCAGAACCTAACCTTCCCGGTCCAACCCGATTTTATCAGCGGCCAGCACTGCTGGCATCAGAAAGTGCGGGTGGAATCGCCGGGACCCGAAGACCGGTACGGCGATATCTTCGTGGACACGACCAAAGCACATGAAGTCTACAAACGATGGCTCGCGATGACCCGAGCGGCGCCGGGACCCGGCAACATGCGGCGGCCGCTCTGGCTCCCACGCGCCTACAGGCCGGCGACGGAGGCGTATTATATAATCAAAGGATAAAGGAGGAAGTGTCAGATGCCCTCGCCGAAGCCGCGTTGGGTGCCCTGCACCGGGCTGCGGTTGTGCTCCAGTGCCAGCTGGAATTTACGGGGCAGGGGAGGGTGGCGCGAAGTCATGACTTGAACAAATTCCTCTCTAGATCCCATCAGCATCCGCGGGTTGTTTTTTTTCTCCTCGCCGAGGGTTGAGAACGCCGACCGGTAGTCATGCGCCGGAAAAATTTGGATCTCGTCGCCCAGCGCCGTGAGCCGCCGCAAGCTACTGTACTGCTTATCTGCGTTGCCGCCGGGCAGGTCGGTTCTCCCGCAGCCGCCGATGAGCAGCGTGTCGCCGGTAAACAGGCGACTGCCGACCAGCAGGCAAGCGCTGTCCTCGGTATGACCGGGCGTATGCAGAAACTTGATTTCGATCTCGCCGCACCGGATCACGTCGCCATCGTCCACTCTCACATCTACATACGGGGCTTCCGCCGATCGATTCATCACGACGTTGATACCGGCGCGCTCGCGTAGGAGCTTGCATGCGGAGATGTGGTCGGCGTGCGTGTGCGTGTCGATCGCGTAGAGCAGGCGTGAGGAAAAGAACTTGGCCAGAGCCAGGTATTCTTCGGTCTTGTCATGCTCGGGGTCGATGACGACGCAGACTTGTTGTTTCCTGCAGCCGAGGAGGTATGAGAGGCAGCCGCCGGAGCGAATCTGCTCGAAAAAGGTATCTTGCTCGTTCATCTCTTAGACCGGAGCCACGGTCCCCTTTTCCATGTTGTAGCGGTAGCGTTGGATCTTCTCCAGATCGTAACTGAGAAAACGAAAGACGACGGCCGGGCCTTCGGCCGCTTTCGTCGAGTGGATGTCTCCCGGCAGGTACGGTTGGACGACGCCGGGGGAGAGGCGGTGCAGCGCCTTTTTTTCCAGGGTAGCGCGACCGGGCTCTTGGCCGTCGTCCGTCCTGCTGTAGAGGGTGATTTCCGTCACGCCGCTGTAAGAGCCGTAAATCACCCAGCACGGGCCGTGATCGTGCGGCAGGTTGCCGTGGCCTTGCGCGTGAACATGGCCCATCTGGATAAAGCCGTGATCCGGGTCGCGATAGAGTTCTCTGGACGGTTTGGCCTCGCGGAGGAGCTGGGCCATCCACCCATCCTGTGGACTGGTGGAGGCGAAAAGCTTCTCCATCAGCGCCTTCACTTTGAACGGCAGCTCAGGATCTTTGCCGTCGCCCCAAATCGAACGGACCTCGTCGATGTATGTCTCAAACGTATCGCGCATGCGCGCCGCGCCGATCGCCATTGTCGTTCCTCCTTTCGATGACGCCCTCTTCTAACACTTTCACGCGCCTCCCGTCCAGACTAGGTGTCCTCGAATGAATCCCGCATCGCGCATCCTGCATCTCGTATCCTCCTCTCCCTACTGCCTTCTCCGGCGGCGATTTGACAGCGGCTTGGGGCGTCTGTTAGCTGTGGTAAGACTCGCACGATCCATATGGCCATCGACCTACAAGAGCTTCGTCGCATCATGGGCCATTTCGCCACCGGCGTGACCGTCATAACCACGATGGACCAAGCGGGCGCGCCTTACGGGCTTACCGCCAATGCTTTCACCTCGCTGTCGCTAACTCCGCCGCTCGTATTAATCTGCGTCGACAAAACTGTCCAGTGCTATCCTCATTTCGATGAGTCGAAGCTGTTTGCTGTCAATGTTCTGGGCGAAGCGCAGGAAGATCTCTCCCGTCGCTTCGCCACCAAAGGGATTGAGAAGTTTAACGGCATCCCGTGGCGGAAAGGCGCGAGCGGCCTCGCGTTGCTCGATGGCGCGATCAGCCAGATCGAGTGCCGGGTCGTTCACGCCTACGACGGCGGCGACCACACGATCTACGTCGGCGAAATCCTCTTCGCCTCGGCGTCCGGCGACCGCCCGCTGATGTTTTTTCAAGGGAAATATCACCGGCTGCCCAAGTAAAGCCGAATTCTCGGTAGGAGCTTGACCGCTCCAATCTTCCATCTATCGTTCGCCGGGCGGCTGTTCGGACGCCCCCCGTTCGTTGCAAGTCCATCCAAAAAAACACTTGACAAGCCATGTCCATATAACAGATATTGCCTTTCGGATGAAGCCTCGCCGCGCGATGCGCGGCAGCCGGGAGGGACTCATGGAATACGTAGTGGTTCGCTATCCCAAAGTCCGCGACGTGCGGATCGACGGGCAGGTGGCCGGGAAAACCAACGACACGCTGATAGTGGAGAAGGGGCACCATGTATTCGACCTTGGCGAGCCGCTGGACTATATGCCGCCATCGGTGGAGAAGAACGTTCAGGATACCGTGCCGGAGGCGCCTCTCGTCATCGACGATTTTCACCCGAAGGGGGGCGTCTGATGAAAACACATTTTCAAAAGCTCGTCGCGGCTTGCTATGTCTTGGCGCTGGCGGGTTGCGCGACCTATCCGGTCAACCCGCAACTCGCGCAATACGATCCGAAGGCGGGCTACCGCTTTCAAAATCTCAAGACCCCGGACAACTCCGACAGTCTATTCGTCATCCTGACCTTTTCAGGAGGGGGAACCCGCGCCGCGGCGCTCTCCTACGGCGTTATGGAAAAGCTGCGCGACATCAAGATCGAGTGGGAAGGCAAGGAGCGGCGGCTGCTCGACGAGGTCGATGTCATCTCCTCCGTTTCCGGCGGGAGCTTCACGGCGGCTTATTACGGATTGTTTCAGGAAGAGCTGTTCGATCCGGACAAATTCCAAAAAAGCTTCCTGCATCGGAATATCCAGCGCGAGCTGATTACGGCGCTGTTCAACCCGATCAACTGGTGGCGATTGGCCTCGCCGACCTTCGGGCGGATCGAGCTTGCCGCCGAGCTGTACGACAAAGAAATCTTCCGCGAGCGGACGTTCGCCGATCTGATCAGCCGCGCCCGCCGGCCTTTCATCATGCTCAACGCAACCGACATCACGATGGGATCGCAGTTTACTTTCATTCAGGATCAGTTCGATCTGCTTTGCTCGGACCTGGCGGGCGTGCCGGTGGGCCGCGCCGTCGCCGCATCGTCGAACTTTCCGATCGCCTTCACGCCGCTGATCGTCAACAATTACGCCGGCAGTTGCGGTTTTCAAGAGCCCGCCTGGCTGGGAGTCGCGTCGAAGGATCTCACGGCGAACCCGCCGCGCTTCAACCGCGCGCGCATCGCCCGCTCGTATCTCGATGCCAAGCAACGCGAATACATCCACCTGCTCGACGGTGGCATCGCCGACAACATCGGCCTGCGGGGCCCGCTGACGGCCGTGACCTCGAACGATCCGGCGTGGAACCTGCCGAACCAAATTAACCTGGGAAACGTGAAGAAGCTAGTGGTGATCGTCGTGGACGCGCGAACGGAGCCGCAGACCGAAATCGACCGGACGCAGAGCAGCCCCGGTCTGGCGAAGATTGTCGAGATCATCGCCTCGGTTCCCTTGAGCAATTACTCGTTCGACACGGTGCAACTGTTGCTGAACGAGTTCGAGCAGTGGCGCAAGGATCGCCTGGGATACGCGGCCTGCGAAAAAACTCTGAAGAACGCCTGCCCGGCCGCAACGATGCCGACAAAAGCGCCCCCACCGATCGAAGGCTATGGAATCTATGTCGGCTTCGACCAGATTCGAAATTCGCAAGATCGGGACTACTTCCTGAACCTTCCCACGACTTTCTATCTGCCGGAGGAAGACGTCAATAAGCTGCGCAAGGTCGGGCCGCAGATTCTCGATAAAGCGATAGAATTCCAGAGCCTCTGCGCCGACCTCAAGTGCCGGGAGAAGTGACCGGGCCGGCGCGCTCGACGACTACTTCACGCTAAACTGAACTCGATCGCCGGCGTCCAGTTCGGTCACGTGGTCGTCGGCGACGACTCGCGCTTCCAGAACGTGACTCCCAGGTTGGATGCCGGTCAATGTTCCCTGCTCGCTCATAAACATGCCCATCAGCTCGCCATCGACGTAGACGTGCAGGTGCGAGCCCCTCTTACCCTTCACGAGCTTGAACTGGACCGGGACTTGATCGCCTGTAATAATTTCTCCTTCCTTCGGCGAGAGAATCTTCACGCTCGCGCCTTCGGCGGGGAGTGCCCGGGAACGTCGAGGTTCTTCCTGAGTCATGCGATCCGCCGGTTGGCCGGAGACATTATACTCGCTGTCGAGTTGATGCCGCGCCGGGGGGAGCTGCAGGAGAATCGCGACGCATACCAGGACGGCCGAGGCGACTCCGATTTCATAGGCTACGGTCCTGAACAGCTTCCGCGAGGCTGCTCGATCGGATGAGAGCTTCGGCACGAT
Organism: Binatia bacterium; assembly: GCA_041483675.1. Lineage (GTDB taxonomy): Bacteria > Desulfobacterota > Binatia > UBA9968 > UBA9968 > 2-12-FULL-60-19. The sequence continues at coordinate 7,472 of JBGPGE010000084.1, read as the reverse complement.
GACGAATCGATTCAACGCGCCGAGGCCGAGCAAAACAAGAACCAGGATCAGCTTGATTGAGAGTGTTTGTCCGTAGGGAGTTTGCAGCAGCGCGGCTACGCTTCCAACCCGATGCCAAATCTGAAACCCTCCGGTCGCTACGATCAGAGCTACCGAAACAGCCGCAAGCGTGGAGAACCGCTTCACTGCGCCGAGAAACTCTGAGGAATCAGGCGAGTTTACCGCGGCGATCCGTCGCCGCAAGACCAAGGCCAGATAGACGAGACCGCCAATCCAGGCAGAGACGGCGAGCAGATGAAGCCAGTCGGCGAGGACCGCAACGGACAGCGTGCCGGCATCCGCCGCATGGCCCGAAAGGCTTTCAGTCAGCAGAACCAGCGCGCAAGCCGACAGGGCGACTTTGGGTCTGTCTCGAACCGCCGATATGCCGAGGAGGCATAGAAGCAAAGTCCGGGCTATCCAGACATTGCCGAAGTGGGTGTTGAGGAGAACGACCGGAACGAGCGACCACGCCTCGTTTCCGTGGCGGCCGGTAATCATTTGCGACCGAAGAACAAGATCCGCCAGCCCGATCGCAATCAGTAGAAACGGCAAACAGCTCTCCAGACGAGAACCCTGCCGCGGCGACGGAGAGATCGCCAACGTCCTGAAAGCCATGCCTCCCGCCAGCAGGATCATCCCGACGAGATCGGCTCCTTGAACCAGCGAGTGCGGCAGCAGGTGACCGTGAATCATGGGGATTTTCCCTCCACGGTGAAGAAAAAATCGCCCTCGGTGCGGTGCGTGTCCTTCGCCACGACGCTCCAATAGACCCGGTAGCCCCCCGGCGGAAGGGGAGGGATCTCCACTTCCAGAACGGTTGAGTCGGAGGGGTTCACCCGGCCGTCGCCTTTGTCCACACGCTGCCGGCTGGAGTTGTACACCGCGATGGTGCTAAAGGCCGATTCCAGTTCCCCATCGAACCAGACCGTCACCTTCGCCGGCGAGGCCGCGATCGTCCGGCCGACACGCGGTTCCGAGCGCAGGGGAAAGGCGTGTCCCCATACCGGCGATGGAACGGCAGCGACGATGAAGAGCCAGGCGACTGCGAGCGCGCTTATGGAGGACAACCGTTTCATTTTTGTGTCGGTCCGGCAGAGCCCCAGGGCGTCCAATCGAAAATGTTGGGCGCGATGTCGTCGAGGAAAAAGTGGAGCAGTCCCTTGACGCCGACGTCTTTCCCCGAGCGACTGTTCATCGGCACTTGCGCCTGCACGCCCATCTCGATGTATTTTCCCGCCCACAGAAGGCCCGGATTGACGAAGGCGTCCGTCCTTCCCCGCTTGGGATCGTTCGCGTGAGTCTCGAAGTTGAACTCGACAACGGGGAACAGACGGTCGAAAGGCGCCTCCAGGCCCACGTCTTTCACGAACGACTGGAGATAGGGGATACTGTACATCAGCGCAAAACCGTAAGCGACGGTGGTGGGGTTTCGTTCCTCCTCGCCGGCCAATTTTCTATTCGCCGGAATGTTCACTCCCACAGAGCCGGTGATCGCCAACGGCTTCAAATAATTCAGAGCATCCGGGAGATCGCCGAGTCCTTTGCCGAAGAAAAGGGCCGGGGTGATGGTCGTGACTCTTTCGGCGACCCGTTTTGATCCGACGCCTCCCGCTTCGACGCCCAGGCCAACGCTCAGGATGCCTTCATGCTCGACGCTTCTGAACAGCGCATATTTGAGGGAGATTTCCGGATTGCCGGCGCCGGAGGTATTATGCCCCTCGCTCGGATCGACGAAGATGTATTCCCAGCCGATTCCGAGAGCGAGGTCTGGCGTCAGCCGCTTGGCGAACTCGAATCCGACGCCGCTCTCTCTGCCGTCGCTATTTTTGCTTGCTCTGCCCCCGGTGATTGAAAACTCATCCGACGGAAAGGGATCTTCGATCGTCATGGTGGAAGGAATAAACCGCTTTCCGATGACGCCGTGAGCGCCCGCCGTTCCGGCCCAAAACGCAAAGGTCAAAGTAACAATACAGATTTCAGCTAACAGTCGTTTCATTACCTCCTCCTCGAGGAATAACCACTCGGCCCGGCAAAAGGGAGAGCCCCCAGTCGGACCAAGCCTTTGATGAACCGAGGCGACCTGCCTCGGCTTAGCGAGATGGCCGCGTTAGGCCAGAGGAGGAGCTCGTTGCGAAGACGGGGAAGGGGAAAAATGCGGGATCCAGGCTTCTAAGGATAAAGAAAGACTCTCGATAGTGAGAGGGTCAACAAAAAGGCTGATTACGGAAACCGGCGCGATATGGCAGCCTTTCGCGACGGCGAAGGCCTGACAAGCCGCGGGTTGAGACTTGTCATGAGAATGCTCAAAAGAGTGATGGACGAGGTGAGGCGCGGTATAGAGTATGAAAAAAACGAACAGCGATCCGGCGAAGAGCGACAAGTTGCGGGCGGATTTGGATCGGAAGCGACTCACGATTCCGTCTATTTACAGGATAAAAGCGGTTGCTGTCAAATCGCGCCCGCCTCTTGACACCTGAAAATATTTTCAGTATATGGGGTTCATGCTTCCTTCTCTGACGGCGCGGCAGAGGCAGATCTACGATTTCATCGCGAAGGCTATGCGGGAAAAGGGCTACGCCCCGTCGATCCACGAAATCGGCCGGCGCTTCAAGATAGCCTCCACCAACGGCGTCTCCGATCATCTCAAGGCCCTGGAAAAGAAAGGCTACCTGCGCCGCGTCGGAAGGAGAGCGATCGAGCTGCTCACCTCGCTGGGCAGACCGTTGATGGCCGAGACCAAAGAGGTGCCGATTCTGGGACGGGTTCCCGCCGGAGGGCCGCTCATGGTCGAGGAGAACTTTGAAGGCTCTCTCACCGTGGCGAGCGATATCGCGCGCGGGAAGGTGTTCGCCCTGAAGGTCAAAGGGGACAGCATGGTCGAGGCGGGCATTATGGACGGCGACTATGTGATCGTGCGTTGCCAGGAGACGGCGGACAACGGAGAGATCGTCTGCGCCATGATCGACGGCGAGGCGACGATCAAGAGGTTCCACAAGAAAGGGCGCAACGTGACGCTCAAGCCGGAGAACCGAAACTATTCTCCGATCGCGGTTTCGCAAGGAGAACTGCGGATTGTGGGGAAGATCGTCGGGTTGATGAGGAAGTTTTAAACCGGACCGAATTTAATGGGTTGAGCGTTAGCGAAACCCATCGTTGTCTGTGGTGGGTTTCGGCGCGATGCGCCTCTACCCACCCTACGAGCTCTAAAAGTCCGTCATTCCCGCATGCTTTTAGCGGGAATCCAGGCGAAACTCGGACTGGACCCCCGATAAAAACATTCGGGGGTGACAACTATGGGAAAAATTATCATAAAGTTTTTCGAGCATAGGAAGTCGCGCAGATGGATTTTTTTGCCGCAGAAAAGTTAACAAGAGAAGCCGTTGAGTCCGTTCAGGCGCCGGAATGGAATTTTAGAGAGACCGCGGGACGCCTGGTGGAGATTTCCGGATCGAGGGCGGCGGCTTCGCTCACGGTCGCTTTCAGGTTGGTGTGGGACGCGCAGCGGCAAGGCGAGCCGGTAGGGTGGGTGACGTCTCAGGAAAGTTTTTTCTATCCGCCCGATGTCGCTCAAGGGGGCGTTGATCTTCAATCTCTGGTGGTCGTCCGCGTGCCGGAGTCCCGCGCCATTTCTCGCGCGGGAGAGAAGCTTCTCCGCTCGGGGGCTTTCGGCCTGATTGTCCTCGACATCGGCGGCGCCGATATCCCGACGCCGCTTCAATCGCGCCTGGCTGGCCTTGCGCGCCAGCATCATGCCGCGTTGCTTTGTCTCACATCGAAAGAGCTTGGACACTTTTCTTTAGGTTCGCTCGTCTCGCTTCGCGTCCATGCCCGGCGCCTTCGAGCTTCCGAAAATCAATTCGCGTGCGAGCTGAAAATTCTTAAAGACAAGCGCTGCGGGCCTACCTGGTCGGAAACGGAGATGTGTCGTGGACCGGCTGGCCTGTGTTAATCTTCAGGCGTTTCCGCTGCAGATTTTACTCAAGCGCCATCCCGAGTGGGACGTCCGTCCGGCCGCCGTCGTTGCCGAAGACAAACCGCAAGGGACGATTCTCTGGGTGAACGGGAAGGCACGGCGGGCCGGAGTGCTTCCCGGTCTCCGCTATGCCGCAGGCTCTTCTCTGGCTCCGAATCTCCGCGCCGGCGTGGTTTTTTCAAGTGAAGTCGAAAAAGAGGTGACCGCGCTGACCAACCGCTTCATGCGCTTTACTCCGCAGGTCGAGGCTTCTCAAGAAGAGCCCGGAGTCTTCTGGCTGAGCGGAAGCGGACTTGGCCTTCTCTATCCGTCGCTGAACAAGTGGGCGCGCGCGGTTCACCAAGAGATTCAGGATCGAGGCTTTAAAGGAAACGTCGTGGCGGGTTTCACGCGCTTCGGCGCCTATGCGGTGGCGAGGGCGAGAGAGGGGATGGTGGTTTTTGCCGAGCCTCAACAGGAGCGCGCCGCCGCGCGGGAGGTTTCGCTTGACCGTCTCGATCTTGAGCCGGAGCTGCGCGACGCGCTGGCGAAGCTGGGAATAAAAACCGTCGGCGCTTTTCTCTCTCTTCCTGCCGGAGGACTTTATGAGCGCTTTGGGCCGAAGGCCTATCGTCTCCACCGGATGGCCTCCGGCGACCTCTGGGACCCGCTCAGACCACGCGCGCCAGAAGAGGCTGTCCGGCAGAAACTCCTGCTCGACGATCCGGAGACGGACTCCACGCGCCTCCTGTTTCTCATCAAGAGTCTCCTCCATCCCATGCTCGCGTCTCTCGCCGCCCGCAGCGAAGCGCTTGCGGAGCTGCTGCTCCGCTTCCTTATATATAGAAACGGCCGGCGCGAGGAGCATATCCGTCCCGCCGTGCCGACGTTGGATGTGGTCCAGTTGCTCGATCTGGTTCGCCTCCGTCTGGAATCTGTGAAGCTCTCCGCTGGAGTGACGGAGATCGAGCTGATGGCGGAGGTGAGCCAAGCGACGCGCGAGCAGCTTCGTTTCTTTAGTGAAGAACCGGTACGTAATCTCGATGCAGCCAATCGGGCGCTGGCGCGTCTTCGGGCCGAGTTCGGCGACGCATCCGTGGTGCGGGCGAAATTGACCGACGGCCATCTCCCCGAAGCCCGCTTTGCCTGGACGCCTCTCGACCGCGTCGAATTTCCAAGACCTCAGCCGCAAGCCGTAAGAACTCTCGTCCGCCGGATCATGGCGAAGCCTATCCCTCTGCCTTCTTCGCCGCGCGCACACCACGACGGCTGGCTCCTCCTCGGACCGAGCTACGGCGCCGTCGAAAAACTTTCCGGGCCGTTTGTCCTCTCCGGCGGCTGGTGGAACCGCGAGATCCATCGAGAATACTACTTCGCGGAAACCCACCGGGGGGATTTGTTGTGGGTGTATTATGATCGGGTGAGAAGGAAGTGGTTTTTGCAGGGGTGGGGGGAGTGAAGCGGTGGAAGATGAACGGGGGGCTATGTTACTATAAAAATCGTCGGAGGTGTCTATGACCACTCTCGCCATTACCCTGCCCGAAGAGCGTCTCCTCAAGTTAAAGGAGATAGCCGCTCGCTTTGGCATCACTCCCGAAGAATTAGCCCGGGTCAGCCTTGAAGAACTCCTCAGCCGGCCTGACCAAGCCTTCCAACAGGCCGTGGATTATGTGTTGAAGAAGAACGCCGAGCTTTACCGTCGGCTGGCGTGATGCGCTATCTCACTCTCTCCGAGATGTTGGAGTTATATCGCCGCGTCATGGAACAATCGGGCGGCGCTTTTGATAGTGGGATAGGCTACCACGCCGGCAGCAATTGCCAGAAAACGTGGTTTGACTTTCGAGTCGCAGGTGAGCGATACGGTTCAACAAGTAATCTTGCAAGTCGTGTAGAGCTGTTTGGGATAGGCGGCCAGCTACGGCGCGGCCTAAACGGCTCACTTAAATAGTTAGGTTTCGAAAAGGAAGATCATGGCAAATCGACCTGGACCTCAACCCGACGTGCAATTTTGTCCAACTTGCCGCGCGGAGCTCCGCAACATTCCCCGAGAGCAGATGAAATCACAGGGGTACACTCGCAGAGACGGCTCTGTCACCGAGGACACGCATACTTATGAATGTACGGCTTGTCGTCTTCGGTTCGAAATTAACCAAGATCGGTAGTGCCGTGTATGGCGAGGCCGTCGAAACCTAACAACGCATTCGAGAGCGGACGTTCAGGCGCAGGAGATCACCATGGCGATTCCTGACTTTCAGTCCATAATGCTTCCTCTCCTTAACCTTGCGGCTGACGGGAAGGAGCATCGATACCGCGACGCAGTAGAGAAGCTCGCTGACGGGTTCGACTTGGCCGAGGATGAGCGCAAGGCCTTGTTGCCTAGCGGCGTGGACAAGATTTTCAGCAATCGAGTCGGATGGGCCAAGACCTTTTTGACGAAGGCGGCGCTGATAGACTCTATTCGCCGCGGTTTCTTCCGCATCACAAATCGCGGCCGCGATGTTTTGCGGCAGAAGCCGAAGCGCGTCGACATGAAGTTCCTGTCGCAGTTTCCGGAGTACAAGGAATTTCGTGCGATCAAGAACAGGAAGGCCAAGGTCGCCGGCAAAGCTGTTGAAGATTCTGAGGTCGAGACACCTGAAGAGCGGTTGGAGTCCGCGCATCAGAATCTGAGAGCGAGCCTTGCCAATGAACTGCTTCTGCAGCTCAAAGCGAGCCCGCCCGCGCTGTTTGAAAAAATCGTCGTTGAACTATTGGTCAAGATGGGCTACGGCGGTAGTAGGAAGGACGCTGGTGAGGCAATCGGAAAGAGTGGCGATGAAGGTATTGACGGTATTATCAAGGAAGACCGACTCGGTCTCGACATTATTTATATCCAGGCTAAGCGCTGGAAAGATGCCGTGGGCCGAGCAGAGATTCAGAAATTCGTCGGCGCCCTCGATGGCAAGCACGCGAACAAGGGAATCTTTATCACGACCGCAGAATTTCACGACTCGGCGCGCGAGTACGTGAAAACAATCTCCAAGAAGATTGTGCTGATAGATGGCGAGGATCTCACCCAGTTCATGATTGACAACGGAATTGGTGTCACTCCGGTGGCGTCGTTTGAGGTCAAGAAGATTGATCTTGATTACTTCGTGGGTGAGTAGCGCCCGAACAAGTCGCTGCAGCGGACGCGCCCCGCGTGCCGCTGAGCTCTATCGTTAGCGGCTTGTCGAGCATTGAGCACAGATCAAAAAGGATCATGAACGTGGCATCTAGGCAGCTGGATTTTGATTTGAATGGCGAGTTGAGTGGCGTTCATTCGCCCAAGGTGGCTGCCGCGATCGTGAAATTATCTGCAGCAGCAGGAACAGAATCTCGCGGTGCAATCTTTACCCGAGCTGAAGTTGTTGACTTCATTCTCGACTTGGTCGGATACACCGAGGACAAGCCTTTATATAAGAATCGACTCTTGGAGCCGTCATTTGGCGGTGGGGAT
>JBGPGE010000083.1:0-19139 GCA_041483675.1 Binatia bacterium | reverse complement strand
CTGAAGATCGCCTTAGCGCCTTCTTTCTCCGTCTTAATGAAGTGGACCGCCTCCATCATGCCGCGCGCGAATTTAGCCAGCAGAGGACGCTTGGCCTTGATGATGCTTTCGCGCGTCAGTACCGCGTTCCACCAGAACGGGATCTTCAACGAGCCGATATCGAGCAGGTCCTTAAACCCCAGCTTCTCCGCTTCGCGCACGAACGGTTCGGGCATGATCGTGAACTGAACGACGCTCTTGGAGAGCGCCGCGAAGCGCTCCGGATTTCCTCCCGCGGTGATGATCTGGACGTCTTTTTCCGGATCGACGCCGAGCTTTCTCAAGGCGAGCCGGAGTCCCAGGTCCGAGGTGCTGCCGAGACGATTGACGCCGCCCATCTTTCCCTTGAGCTGCTCCACACCGGCAATCGACCGCAGAGAGATAATGTGATCGACAAACGTGGGAACCATCCCGAGGACCATCACGATGTCGGCGCCGGCCAGCCGGGCGCTTGCCAGGGTAGTGACCGAAGTGACGATCACGTCCACCTCGCCGGCCAACATCGCCTGCAGCGCTATCGGGCTGGCGGAGATGCGGATGACTTCCGGGCTTAGGCCCTGCTTCTTCAGCAACCCTTTTTCCTGCACCACCCAGATCGGGCTGTTGGCCGGGCTGTCTCCGGCCCAGGCGATGCGGATGCGCTCCTGCGCCGGCGCCGAGTGCGCGGGGATAAGCAAACTTGCGCTCACGAAAATCGCAATTAACCAAGTTGCATAGGTTTTTCCCATGATGCAGCCCTCCCGTCACTAGCAGCACTACACCGAGAGGATTACATCGTCAAGGCAGAAGGGTAGAAAGCCGCTTGCTTGACACGGCTTGAGGGCCGCTTGTACTATCGGTCGCTCACACGAGCGCGGGTTTTTGGGGAGAAAAAGCATGAAGCTGTTCGGAGCGGGCTGCGTCGTCGTTTTCGGTTTGGCGTTTGGGCTCAATACGGCACCGGCGGCCGGCGTTGCGGAGGTCGCTCTTTACCGCGGCGCGGACCGGCAAGCCAAGCTGGAACAGGGAGCCAAAAGCGAGGGAGAGGTGGTGTGGTACACCTCGATGTCGGCGGGCGACTCGACACGCGTGGTTGACCTGTTCGAGAAGCGCTATCCCGCCATCAAACCCAAACTGGTCCGGTTGACGACCGAGCGGGCATTGCAGCGCTACATGGCGGAATACCAGGCCGGAAAAACCGTCGCCGACATCGTCGATATCGACGAGCCGCAGATGGAATTTCTCCGCCGCAAGAGCACGCTCCAGCCGTTTCACACGCCGATGACGGAAAAATTCGATAAGCGATTCCTCCAACCGCAGGGATTTTGGGTGGCAAGCCGCGTCACCATGATCGTCCTGGGCTACAACACGAGGTTGGTCAGGCCGGCGGAAGCGCCGCGGCGTTACGAGGAGCTGCTCGATCCCAAGTGGAAAGGAAAGATGTCCCTCGAACGGGAGCAGGTCGAGTGGTTCCTGACTTTGATGGAGCTTTGGGGAGAGGAAAAAGGAAAGTCGTTCTTCCAAAAGCTGGGGACGCAAGAGGCGAATATCAGAAGCGGCCACACCTTGATGGCGCAGCTGATCCTGGCCGGGGAAGACCCGCTGTCGCCCAACGCCTACAGCCACCACTTTCCACGCGAGCAGCGCAAAGGAGCGCCCATCGACTTTACCAACCTGCAGCCGGTCGTGGGAAAGGGAAACGCCGCCGCCCTTTCCAGGAACGCGCCTCACCCGCACAGCGCGATGCTCTTCGTGGATTTTCTTTTCGGCAAGGAGGGCGGTCAGAGACTGATTCGCGAGGCCGGCCGGATCCCCACCCACCCGGAGTTGATCCCCGACCCTCCCAGTCTCCGGGAAGGATTCGAGTTTGTCCTGGTCGATCCGGTCAAGTACATGGACAAGATCGGCCATTACGAGAAGCTCTGGCGCCAATGGGTGTTGCAGGGACCGTAGACTTTCAGGGAGGCAGGAAAATATGAGCGCCATTAAAATCGTCGCGTTGGCCTTGATCGTTGCGGGGACCCTAGGACTGGTTTACGGGAAGTTCAGCTATACGAAGGAAAGCCACCAGACCAAACTCGGCCCGCTGGAATTTGCCGTCAAGCAGAAGGAGACGGTCAATATCCCGCAGTGGGCGGGCGTCGGCGCGATCGCCGTCGGAGTGCTCTTACTCCTCAAGCGCAGCAGGCGCTGAACGGCGCCCAGACTACAACGCAAGAATTTAAAAGGCGTCATTCCCGTGAAAACGGGAATCCAGATTCTTTCCCATTCCTGGACTCCCGCGTCCGCGGGAGTGACGAACTGGATTTAGCTTGAAGGCGAGGAGTTTCCGGCTGCCTACTGCCTTCTTCAGCCGGAGGCTCATCCGCCTCTGGCGGAGCCTTCTGCCTACTTCTTATAGAGCTGCCTGATGAAGCCCGAGTCTTCCAGCTCTTTGACGAAGCTCGGATCGACGAAGGTCTTCGCGTCCGCCGTCGCGGCCTTGGGCGTGCGCGGCGCCATGTCGTCGAGCAGCGTCTTGACACCGTCCGGCGTGGGGTAGGGCACTTCGGGAAAGACCGCGCTGTAATCTCGGTACGCTCTCTCAAGCCCTTCCGGATCGGTAATCGCGAGATTCTTGCCGAAGATCGCCTTGGCGTATTCTTTCTCCGTCTTTAAAATATGCAGCGCTTCGATCATGGCGCGCACGAGCTTCATGATCAGAGGCCGCTTGGCTTTGACGATCGCCTCCCGCGTCAGGATGCCGTTCCACCAGAAGGGGATTTTCAGGGAGCCGATATTGACGAGATCCCTGAAGCCAAGTTTCTCGGCCTCGCGCACAAACGGCTCCGCGATGATGGTGAACTGGACGATCCCCTTCGAGAGCGCCGCGAACCGCTCCGGGTTGCCTCCTACGGGAACGATTTTGGTGTCTTTCTCCGGATCGATGCCCACTTTTCTGAGCGCGAGGCGCAGACCCATGTCCGAGGTGCTGCCCAGGCGGTTGACGGCGCCGGTCTTGCCCTTTAGCTGCTCCACGCTGGTGACGCTTGCCGCTGACACGATGTGATCGACGAAAGTCGGCACCACGCCGAGGACCATCACCGTATCGGCGCCGGCCAGCCGCGAGCTGACGAGGGTTGTCACCGAGATGCTGGCGGCGTCGATCTCGCCGGCGAGCAGCGCCTGGAGGACGGTCGGGCTCGCGTTGATCGCGATGATCTCCGGGTTGATTCCCTGTTTCTGCAGCAGCTTTCTATCCTGGATCACCCAGATCGGACTGTTGGTCGGACTGACGCCCGCCCAAGCCAGCCGCATCCGCTCTTGCGCGGAGACTGAGGCTGCAAGAGTTAACAGCGCGGCGACGGCGAAGATTCTCGCTAGAACCTGCATGGCGCACCTCCTCAGGTCGCGCGCAGGCTAGCACCATGCTCTCAGCGAGGTCAAGCTCGCGTTTGCTTGGGTGGAAGTTAGTGTCCCCCTCGAGGATGGTTGAAACCCCCCGCTCCCCGATCAGATTCGGGGGCAGGCTTTAGGCGAAGCAAAAGTTCGTCATGCCCGCGGAAGCGGGCATCCAGGGCGGTGGCGGAGCGGGCCATGAGGCAAAGACTGGATTCCCGCTTGCGCGGGAATGACGGAATGGGGAGGTAGCCGACTTCCAGTCGACAGTTTTGGAACCCCTCGGCTCGGAGCCGAGGGTTGTTCAGTGGTCGCGCTCGGAGGGAGGGCCGGCAGGCTTCGGCAAATCCACTTTTCCGATAAACGGATTCAGAGCGGCATTTACCGCCGCCTGGTTTCGCTGCTCGTCGACGAAGAGCTCCGGGCGCGGGACGGCGACGAACGTCGAGCCGGAGAGTTTATACGCCAGCTGAATCCCGCCCACGTTGACGTACATATCGACCCCGTTGATATCCTCGACCGTGACGTAGAGGGAAAGAGCGGTCGTCGTTCCGCTGCGTTGGCCGGCAAGAAAATTCCCCCAGAAGCCGCCGGTGAGCAGCGACTCCGATGTGCCATGCCAGGTGGCCTGGTTGCTGAAGAAGTTGACTTTGATGAACTGGATGGAGGGATACAGGACGGCGTCCGCCTTCGTCTTGGCCTGAAGCTCTCGCAGCGCGTGCTCGCGCGCGGTCTTAAACTTCGCCTCGTCGCGTTTGCCGGTTATGGGATCGAAGAAGCCGCCTAGTTGCTCCTTCATGCGCTTCCAAACCGCATCCAACTCCTGCGAGGGCACCGGGACGAAGCCGCCCTCCTTCAGCTTCGCCTCGATCAAGGCCTCGAACTTCGCCTTGACGGGCTCCGGGTCGTCGAGATCCGTGGGCAGGCCCACGGGGAACAGGGCGACCCGTTTGACCTTCTGCCTGATTTCCGGCTCCGTCACTTTAAATGGGTTATATCTTGGCGCGGTCGGCAGGCAGCCCGCGGCGATCATTGCGGCGATCGCCCATCCCCAGCGCGTCCATCGTCGTCTCATGGCGTTTGTCCCTCCCGCAGGGCGAAGTGCTATGGCTTGCTCAGCTCAGCGATGTGACCCCGGATAATCCCGGCGTCGACCGCCTTGGGATTCAGTTGAAGATACTGTTCAAACTCCGCGCGCGCCTCGCCCGGTTTGTTCTCAGCCCGATAGAGGAGGCCAAGCTCCCGATGAGGCTCGGCATAGGTCGCGTCGAGGCGAGCCGCTTCCCGGTAGGATTTTTCGGCCTTCTCGGCCTCCCCCGATCGTCGCTGCAGCTCGCCGAAAGTAAAGTGGCCCTTGGCGCTCTTGGCATCGCGGCTGAGATGTTTCTCGATCGCCGCCCGCGCGGTCTTGAGACGGCCGAGGTTGAGATCGAGCATTGCATTATCGAGCAGCAGTTGGTGAATGCGACTGAGATACTCTTCCGCGTTCTGCCGCCGCCCCGGCTCGTTGGCGGCGCGCTGATATTCTCCCTTGAGCAGGCGAAGGTGATTTTCGATGCGTTCTTCCACGCGGGGATGAGTGCCGAAAAAGTAAGGCTCCTTCAGCTTGGCCTCTTCCAAGCTTTGCTTCAGCGTGTCGAATGCTTTGATGGACTCCTTCGGATCGTATCCGGCCTCCACCAGGTATCTTAAGCCTCCTTCGTCCGCCTCCGTCTCGAGTTCTTTCGAATAGCCGCTGATCGAGGCCGCCGCCCAGACCGTCGGCAGTTGTTCGGCCAAAGGGCCAAAGGGGACGGTGATGAGCATGACCTGCAGCATTCGCGCGGCGATGACCTTATTTTCGGCGTGGCGCTGGTTTTTCAGCGCGTGGCGCTGGACGAAATGCGTCAGCTCGTGGCCGAGGATCGTCGCCATCTGCGCCTCGTTTTCCATTCGCGCGAGCAGGCCGGCGTGAAAGAGGATGGCGCCGTTTGCCAGCGCGACGGCGTTGAGAAACGGGTCTTTAACGACCTTGACCCGTGGAGCGAGCCGGGTGCCCTGGAGCTTTCCGGCCAGGAGTCTCTCGGCCACCGCGACCAGATAGGCCTCCAGCTCCCGGTCCTCGTAGAATAGACCGGCTTTTTCCAGCCGTTTCAGGAACTGTTCGTCGGCCTGCCATAGGCTCTTCTCGTCCTCTTCGGCCTGAAAGCTCGTAGCTTCGGAGCCGATCGGCGGCAGGTTGGTCGGGGAACAAGAGAGCGTCGCCGCGAGACTAAGCGGCAGTAGAAGGGCCTGGAACGACTTGCTGCTCAGCATGGGATAAGCCGATACGTCGATCGACCTTGGCGGTTGTTACTTCCAGCGCTATTTTTATTGCGTTCCGCGTCTAAAGTCAATCAACGATAGGCAATCCGCGCGTCGTTCTTTAATCCCCTTGCTGGAGATTGTACAGGCAGCTTTGGTATAGTAGCGGCGATGAGCGTCCTCGAGGAAAAACTCGACGCGTTTCCTTCCCGGCCCGGCGTGTACCTGATGCGCGACAAGGGCGGCAAGGTCATCTACGTCGGGAAAGCCAAAGACCTGCGGTCGCGCGTGCGCGCTTACTTCCGCAGCGGCGACGGGCGCTCGCAGGTCGCGTTTCTGATGCGGCGGGTTGCGGACGTCGAGACGCTGGTGACGGCCAATGAAAAAGAGGCGCTGATCCTCGAAAACAATCTCATCAAGCAATACAAGCCGCGCTACAACATCCGCCTCAAAGACGACAAGAGCTACCTCAGCATCAAAATCAACGTGAAGCATCCCTGGCCGAGGATCGTCGCCACGCGGAAGATCGTCAAGGACGGCGGCCGCTATTTCGGGCCGTACTCTTCCGCTGTAGCCGTGCGCGAGACGCTCGACATCATCGAGAAGCATTTCCTGCTCCGAAACTGCACCGAGTACAATTTCAAAAACCGCGCCCGGCCCTGTCTCCAATATCAAATCAAGCGCTGTCTCGCGCCCTGCGTCCTGCCGGTCGATCCGAAGGAGTACCAGGAGAACCTGCGGCAGGCGACCCTGTTTATCGAGGGCAAGCGCCAGGAGCTGGCGGAGGAGCTTAAGCGCAGGATGGAAGAGCGGGCGGAGACGCTCGAATTCGAGGCGGCGGCGAAGATCCGCGACCAGCTTCAGGCGATCGAAAAGACGGTCGAGAAGCAGCGCATGGTGTCGCACTGGGGCGCGGACCAGGACATCTTCGGCCTCTATCGCGAAGGCGGCTTCATCGAAGTCCAGATTCTTTTTGTCCGCCAGGGAAAACTCACCGGCAATCAGGCCTACTCGTTCGAGGATCTAGAATTTTCCGACGAAGAGGTCATCGAATCGCTGCTCACGCAGTTCTATCAGGGAGACCGTTTCGTGCCGGAGGAGGTGCTGCTGCCGGTGGAAGTGGAGGACCGCGCCATTCGAGAGGAGATGTTGAGCGAGCGCAAGGGGAGAAACGTCTCAGTTCTCTGCCCGCAGAGGGGCGACAAGCGGCAACTGGTCGAAATGGCGGCGCAGAACGCCCGCCAGAGCTTTTTCGAGCGCCACGACCAGGACAAGGCGAGAGAGAAGATGCTTGTCGAGCTGCAAGAGCGGCTCCGGCTCAAGCACTTTCCCCAGCGGATCGAGTGCTACGATATTTCCAACATCCAGGGCGCGCACGCCGTCGGCTCGATGGTGACGTTCTTCAACGGCGAGCCGGACAAGAACCGCTACCGCCACTATCGCATCCGCACGGTCAGCGCGGATTCCGGCGGCAACGATTTTGCGATGATGTACGAGGTGCTCAAACGGCGCTTCAGCCGGGGCGTCGAGGAAGGCGACCTGCCCGATCTGGTCGTCGTGGACGGCGGCAAGGGGCAGCTCGGCATGGCGCTATTGGCGCTCGGCGAATTGAACGTCCGCGATATTGACGTTGTCGGGCTGGCCAAAATGCGTGTGCAGCGCGCGGCGCGGAGCGCGGAGATCGAGCGCCTGGAAGAGCGCGTGTTCCTGCCGGGCCAGAGCAACCCCGTTGTTCTAAAGCGCAACTCAAACGCGCTCTTTCTGCTCCAGCGCGTGCGCGACGAGGCCCATCGCTTTGCCATCACCTACCACCAAAAGCTCAGGGTCAAACAGACCCTCTATTCGGCGCTGGAGAAGATCCCCGGCGTCGGCGGGGCGCGCAAGCGGGCGCTGCTCCGCGCCTTCGGCAGCGTCAAGCGGATCGAGCAGGCGTCGCTGGAAGAGCTGCTCAAGGTTCCGTCGATCAACGAGAAGGTGGCGCAGGAGATTCTCGACACCTTGAGATCGACCCCGTAAAGATCGTCCCTGGCCGCGACATCCGCTCGCCTGACCCCTATGGGCTGTATTAAGTGCTTGCCGCCTGCTCCGTAATCGCGTAAGATCGCCGTAATTTATGGCCGGTCAAAAGCCGATGATAACCGCCGAACGCATTGAGGCTTCAATCCTGCTGATCCGCGGGCACAAAGTTATGCTGGATGCCGGTCTCGCGGGACTCTATGACGTTAGCGTAGGAAGACTCAATGAAGCGGTCCGACGCAATGGCGATCGCTTTCCCGATGATTTCATGTTCCAACTGACCAGGGATGAGTTTGAGGAGTTGAGGGCGCAAACTGTGGCCTCAAACTTGAAATCGCAATTTGCGATAACAAGTTCAGGATGGGGAGGCCGCCGGCATCCGCCGTACGTTTTCACCGAGCAGGGAGTAGCGATGCTTTCCAGCGTGCTGAAAAGTAAGCGAGCGGTGCAGGTCAATATAGAAGTCATGAGGGCTTTCGTCCGGTTACGCCGGATTCTCGCCAGCCACAAGGAATTGGCACGAAAGGTGGAAGAATTGGAACGCAGAATTGGCGGTCACGATCAACAAATCCAAGCGGTCTTCCAAGCCATCCGGCAATTGATGACGCCGCCGGAAGCCAAGAAACGAAAGATCGGCTTTCTCATCAGGGAACGGCCGGCAAAATACGGCAGGCCGGAGATCAGCCCGAGGCGTTAACAAACTCGATCAAGGGCAGCCCGGATAGAATTGCTTAGATTATCGTGCCGGGCTCCAAATTCCTCTAGAAAAGTTACCCTCGATTTACTATGTCCGCGGCCTCCGAAGACTTTGTGGTGCCGCCGCAAGGCATGCTCTCCCGCTACCCATCCGCCTGGCTCATCGTCACAACGCTGGCCCTCCTTCTCGGCCAAGCCGTGGCGGTCGGCCCGACTCCTCCTGCGCTCTCTTTCCTGCTGCTGCTCCTTCCGTTCCCGTTATTTCTCCGGCGCAGCGGAATCGCCTGGACGCTCCTTTACCTGCTCGCCGCTTCGGCTTTGCTGCTGGGCTACTGGCGGCACGCGCAAATTCTCAACCCGCAATTTCCGTCCCACCACCTGCGCACCGTCATGCAAGAGGGAGAGCAGCTCTATCTCGAAGGCGAGCTCCGCGCGGAGCCGGAAAAGCTGCCGCAGCGCAGCCGGTGGATCGTGCGGTCGCTCCGCATCTGGCAGCCGACCGGCGCGCGCGAAATTTTCGGCGATCTCCTGCTGACCGTCCGCAGCGTGAGCAAGGAATGGCGCTACGGCGACCGGGTCCGCTTTTGGGTAAAGCCGCAAATTCCGCGCGATGCGGGCAATCCGGGCGGCTTCGACTACGCCGCTTACCTGGCGCGGCGGGAGATCTATGCGACCGGGTTTCTCGTGAGCGATCAGGCGGTGGAGCTGTTAGGCAGAGCGCGTGGCGGGCTATGGCCCTCGGTGGAACATCTCCGCCGCGAGATTCGGCGCTATATCGAAACCCGCATGACCGGCGAGAACGGGGCCCTGACGAAAGCGCTGGTCGTGGGCGACATGGCGGGCATATCGCAGGAAGTTCGTGGGGCATTTACCGCCGCAGGCGTAAACCACGTCCTCTCGATCTCCGGCCTGCACGTCGGAATGTTGGGGCTGGTGGTGTTCTTCCTCGTGCGCTTCCTCGGCTCGCTCAGCGAGACGCTCCTTCTGCGCTGTAACCTGTTGAAAATTTCCACCTTCTGCTCGTTCATCGCCGTCCTTTGCTACACAGCTCTGGCCGGCGTGGCGATTCCCACGCTCCGCTCCACGATCATGATCGGGGTTTACGAATTGGCGGTGCTGCTCGACCGCGAGGAGGAGGTCTTCGCCAGTCTCGCATTCGCCGCGCTGCTGATCGCTCTCGCCTGGCCCGGCGTGGTCATGGATATTTCGTTTCAGCTCTCGTTTCTCGCCGTGCTCTTCATCGTCTGGGGCTCGCGCAAGATGCTGGAGTGGTGGCCGCCTTCGCGGCGCGAGGAGTTGCCGCAAGAGCGGAGTTGGCTCCGGCCCAGGCTTCGCCGCGCGGCGTTCTATCTGGCGGTCCCGGTTCTGGCCACGATAGGAACCGGACCGTTGATCGCGCATCACTTCGGCCACCTGTCGTGGGCGGGGTTTATCTCGAATCCATTGGTAGTTCCGTTCGTCGGCTTTATCATCGTTCCTCTGGGATTAACGATCGGCGGTTTCGCGCTGATCGCACCGTCGCTTGCCGCTCCGCTGGTCTGGCTCGCCGAGCCGCTGTTGTCGCTGGTTCATAAAATGGTGCGCGTCCTGTCGCACTTGCCAATGGCGAACGTGGCGGTGCCGATTCCAAATGGCTTAGAAATCGGGTTGCTCTATCTTGCAATTCTGGCGGTCTTGCTGTTCCGCCGCCGCATGTATCTCGTCGTTGCGGTCGGAGCGGTCTCTCTGTTGCTCGTCGCGGACATCGCCTACTGGTGGCAGGAGCGATGGAATCGCAAAGAACTTAGAGTAACTCACTTAAGCGTTGGGCATGGGGACGCGGCGGTGGTGGAGTTTCCCGGATCGAAAGTCCTGTTGATCGACGCGGGCGGCTCGGCGAGCGCGGAGTTCGACACAGGGGATTTTATCGTCGCGCCGTTTCTCCGCTCGCGGAAAATTCTCAAGGTGGATTATCTATTCGTCAGCCATCCGCGAGTGGACCACTACGGCGGGATGAAAAGCATCGTCGAGCAGTTTGCGCCGGCGGAGTTCTGGTTGGGGCCGAGCAAAGGGCGGACGGCGCGCTACGAAGGGTTGGAAGAAGCGGTCGATCGGGCCGGAGTCAAAAAGGTGTATCTCGGCAGCCGCGACCCGTGTCGCATGATCGAGCAGGTGAAGATTTGCGTTCTCTATCCGGCGGAGGATAAGACGGGCGATCTCTCCGTCGTCCTGCGCCTGAGCTTCGGCCAGGTTGACTTGTTGTTCGCGGGAGACATGGATGCAAAGGGCGAAGCGGCCCTGCTCGGCGGCGGCGCGGATATTACGAGCGCCGTCATCAAAGTTCCGCGCCACGGCAGCGCCGCCGCCAGCACTGAGGAGTTCGTCGCCGCGGTTAAGCCCAAGGTGGCGGTTTTCTCCGTCGGCCAGCGTAACGCCTTCGGCCTCCCGCGCGACGAAGTCCTCGCCAACTACATAGCCGTAGGCGCCGAGGCACTCCGCACGGACCTGGACGGCGCGATCACGATCGAGACCGATGGGCAGACGATCCGCTATCGAACCTTCCGGAGCGGGACAACCGGAACGCTCCCTCAATCGTTTATTCCTTGACGCGTCACTTGCAATCGCCCGCGCGGCTTCCAATGTGAAAAATCTAGTTGATCCTATACGGGCACTGTGCTTGGATGGGCCTGCTCGGAGGAAACCACCGTGAGCGCAGGAAGCGAATTCCACATCGAGCCGGCGACGGAGCGTGATGTGCCGGTCATCCTTCAGTTCATCAAGGGACTGGCCGAGTACGAGAAGCTCTCGCATGAAGTCGTCGCGACCGAGGCGAGCCTACGCGAGTCGCTCTTCGGGTCGAGGCCGAGCGCCGAGGTCATCATCGGGTATGCCGGGACAGAGCCGGCAGGCTTCGCCGTCTTCTTCCACAACTACTCGACTTTTCTTGCGCGTCCCGGTCTTTACGTCGAAGACCTTTTCGTCTCGCCGCAGTGCCGCGGTCGCGGCCTGGGCCGGCGGCTGTTGGCCTATGTGGCCAATCTGGCCGTGACGCGGGGCTGCGGCCGGCTCGAATGGGCCGTCCTCGACTGGAACGAGCCGGCTATTCGTTTCTATAAGTCTCTGGGCGCGCGCCCGTTGGAGGAATGGACCGTGCATCGGCTCACTGGCGATGCGTTGCAGCGACTCGCCGCCGGAGGCGGCGCGGGCAAGGCATCGTAGCCGCACTCGAGGCTTGGCGTCCGTTCAGGGATG
Organism: Binatia bacterium; assembly: GCA_041483675.1. GTDB lineage: Bacteria > Desulfobacterota > Binatia > UBA9968 > UBA9968 > 2-12-FULL-60-19. Next base: position 7,517 of record JBGPGE010000083.1, on the reverse strand, counting down.
GTTGAAACCCCTCGTCCCCCCGATTGGAGTCGGGGGCAGGCTCCAGGCGAAGCAAAAGTTCGTCATGCCCGCGGAAGCGGGCATCCACGGCGGTGGCGGAGTGGGCCATGAGGCAAAGACTGGATTCCCGCTTGCGCGGGAATGACGGAACGGAGAGGGTAGTGAGACCACCGGAGATTTTTGAAACGGACCGCCTGCGATTGCGCCGTCCGGTCATAGAGGACGCAGAGGCGATCTTTACCGAGTACGCTCAGGACCTTGAAGTCACGATGTATCTCACCTGGCGACCCACCGGGAAGCTGGAAGACACGCGCGAGCACTTGCGCGCCTCTGCCACCGCGTGGAAGGAAGGCACAGCGTTCGGCTGGGTAATCTTAAGGAAGGAGGACAATCAACTGTTAGGAGCGGTCGGAGCGCGGGTCGATGGCCACAAAATAGAGATGGGGTATGTCTTGGCGAAAAGGTTTTGGGGAAACGGCTACATGACGGAAGCGGTTCGTGTCGTGGTGAACTGGGCGATCAAGGAAGAAGAGGTCTATCGTATTTGGGCCGTATGCGACGTGGAGAATCCGGCTTCAGCGCGCGTGATGGAAAAGGCGGGAATGCAGCGAGAAGGAATTCTGCGGCGTTGGACCATGCACCCAAACCGCAGCGACGAGCCGAGGGATTGTTACTGCTACGCGATAACGAAGTAGCTAAGCGGGACAAAGCCTGCCTCCTCCCTGAGAATCAAGCCGATGAAAAAGAATCGTGTGGTCGAACTTGAGCCGCGAGAGCGGATTCTTGAGAAGGCCAAAAGCTATATCGAATCCCTCGATTTATTCTTTGAGGAAAGCGATCGAGCCGTGCCTCTGCTCCAGAAGGCGATGAAGCTCGCGGACCGGGAGCTGAAACGCCAGATTATGTTCGTGCTGGGCAGTTTTGCCAAGGAGAAGGTCGTTTGGCCGTTGTACGATATTATGACTGATTCCTCGGAGGTGGAGGAGGTCCGGCATGATGCCGCGATCCAGTTGAGCGTGATCGGGCCGTTGTTAAAGGACCCTCGGTCCCTCGCCGAGCGGTTGCTCAAAGAGCTCGAAAGCTCCGACGCCGAACGGCGGCTTCATGCGACTTTCGCCGTGGGGTGGGAGGGAAATGTTCCGGCGGCGGTTCCCTTGATCGAGCGGCTCTACGACAGCGACCTGCGAGTTCAGCAAACCGCCGTCAACGCAGTATGCAATCTCCGGGACGATAGAATCTTGGAGCTGCTCTCGGACCGGCTTAACAATGGTCCCATAGAGCAAAAGCGGGCCATCCTATTAAATCTCTGGCGATTCTATTCCAAGGGCGAGGAAGTGACGCAGATCTATCTCAAATACTTGGAGCACGAGGACGCCGACCTCCGCTTTGACGCTTTGGTCTGTTTGGGACCGCTGGCCGAGAGGCGAGACTTTTTTGACGTGTACCGCAAATGCCTGAGGGACAAAGACGTTCGCGTTCGAGAACTGGCGCTCAAGAGGCTCGCCGAGGAAGCAGGGGAGAGCGTTCTGCAATCCTTGAGAGCGGAGATCGAACCCCTCCTCGATGACCCGGATATGAAAGTTAAAAAGGCGGCCCTGGAGATTCTAAGAAAGAACAAGTGAGGGACGGTTTGCGGGAATCTTCTTTACGGACTCAACCATGACTGAACAGATCTTCACTCGACCGCCGAGTCGCCGGGACGAAGCGACGTTTCTCGCGGCGGTGCGCCGGAGCCGGAAGCTGCATTATCCGTGGGTCAGTCCGCCGGCTTCGCCAAAGGCGTTTCGAGAATACCTGGCAAGACAACGAAGCGCGAGTCATGCCGCTTTCTTTGTTTGGTCCCGCCAGCACGACGGTCTCGTCGGCGTGGTGAACCTGAGCGAAATCGTGCGCGGCAACTTTCAGAGCGCCTACCTCGGCTACTATGCGTTCGCGCCCTATGCCGGACGCGGCATGATGCGAGAGGGATTGGCGCAGGTCATCACTCACGCATTCAAGAGGCTCGGACTGCATCGGTTGGAAGCCAACATTCAACCGGGCAACATCGCGTCGCGAAAGCTGGTTCGCAGCGTGGGTTTTCGACGCGAGGGGTTGTCGCCGCGATACCTGAAAGTCAACGGCCGCTGGCGAGATCACGAACGGTGGGCGATATTGGCGGAAGATTGGCCTAAGGCCCTTCGCTACCGCAACGCGGCGGAGAGTGCGCATGAAGAGTGACGACTTGCGTCTCTGCTTTATCGGCGACTCCTTCGTTCACGGGACGAACGATCCCGAAGGCCTGGGCTGGTCCGGCAGGCTCGCTGTGAGCGCGCGGCGCAGAGGATATCCGCTCACGAGTTACAACCTCGGCGTGCGCAGAGATACCAGCTCCGACATTGCGAAAAGATGGCTCAACGAAGCCAAACCTAGACTTCCTGAATCCTGCGCGCCGTTTGTCGTTTTTTCCTTTGGCGTCAACGACACGGCCATGGAGGATGGGAAGGTCCGCGTGGCGGAGCCGGAGAGCATCGAAAACACGCGATCCATTCTCCATGCGGCGAAGCGGCTTTATTCCGTGGCCACGATCGGGCCGCCGCCGGTTGCGGATGCCGATCACAACCTCAGAATCGGGCGACTCTCGGCCCGATTCGCGGCAGTTGCCGAAGAGCAGGGGATGCCGTTCTTGCCGGTGTTCGAAGCGCTTTTCGGCGACCCGGTCTGGATGGCGGAAGTCAATCGCTACGACGGCAGCCATCCGGCCGCTGAAGGATACGCGCGGTTGGCGGCGATCGTTGAAGCCTGGCCAGCGTGGTGGTTTCGCCAGGACCGAGCGTGAGAGATGAAGACAATGCCCGAGTGGTTCGAAAACGAGTCGTTGTGGAGGGAGACGTATCCGTTCACGTTTTCGGAGCAGCGCTTTGCGATGGCCGAAGAGGAGGTCAGCAAAATCATCGCGCTTGTAGGTTTTCACGGAGGGGTGGTGCTGGATCTCTGCTGCGGGCCGGGGAGGCACGCCGTCGCGCTGGCAAAGCGGGGCTGTTCAGTGACCGGGGTGGACCGAAGCAAGTTCCTGCTGCAGAAGGCCGAAGAGCGGGCCAAGGCGGAAGGGGTCCGAGTCGAGTTTATTCAGGAAGATATGCGCAACTTCAGCCGCGTCACGGCGTACGATCTCGCGTTAAATGTTTTTACCTCGTTCGGATACTTCAACGACAGGGAGGATGACATCAAAGTCCTGCGCAACATTCACGCAAGCCTCAAGCCTGCGGGAGTCTGTCTGTTCGAGATGATGAGCAAGGAGTGGCTGGCAAGACACCTGTTCGCAACCAGCTCACTGGAAGCGCCCGACGGCACGCTGCGCGTGGAGCGCCACGAGATTTTCGACCCTTCGACGCGGGCCACGGCCTCTGGTTCGACCCTTCGGCTTCGCTCAGGACAGGCAAGCTCACCACCCCGAGCAAAGTCGAAGGGTGGCCGTGGGCCCTTGCTCAGGGTCGTCCTGAGCAAGCGAAGCGAGGCGAAGGGCGACGACTGGAGCCGCATCCGCAACGAATGGACTTTTATCAAAGAAGGGCGGGCCAAGACGTTTAAGTTTCACCACACGATTTACTCGGGCCAGGAATTAAAAGACCGCCTCTATCAGGTCGGCTTCAAACGCGTCAAGCTGTTCGGCGATCTCGACGGCAACGAGTACGGGACCAAGGCGCAACGTCTGGTCGCCGCGGCGTGGAAAGGCTAGCAGGTTGCTGAAAAACTCGGATTCGTACTTCGACAAGCTCAGCACGAACGGAAAATACCAGTGATTTCAACCCCTCTTCCGTTCGCCCTGAGGCTCTCGAAGGGTGAACGGGGCTTTTCCAGCAACCTGCTAGTCCCGGTTCATTTTCTAGCCGCTCACAGAATCTCAAAGACCGCCGCGTTGTTATCTTCGCTCCGCAGCACGAACCGGCTGTCGCTCGAAAGATACTGATACAGCCTGGCATCGGACGGCTTGACCAGAAACACATACCGCGCGCGGAAATCTTCCTTGAGAACCTTGTAAGTGGTTTCCAGGTTGTCTCCCTCGCACGCTGGAGCGCCGCAGGTAAAGCGCGCCATTTTGCCGGTGAATAAATGGTGCACCGCCCAGTACCGCTTTGGGTCGTAAGCGTATTGAAAAATCGGGTCCATGCCTCCGATATAAAAGTTCTTGCTGTTCCAGAAAAACAGTTCCGGGAAGTCGTCCCAGCCGACGTTGACGACGATGTCTCCCGGCTGGGAGTTGCTCTCGATCCACCCGGCGACGCTGGCGAAGCGTTGAAACTCCCACGGCCGGGAATTCAGAAACGCGCTGCGTTGGCTGAAGCTGTAGGCGGCGGAAAGGATCAAGATGCAGATCAACGCGATGCGGGCCGCCTGTCTTTCATAGAAGAAGCGGGAGAAGACCAACCCGATAAACAAGACGCCGAAGCCGGAAGCAAGCTCGAACGAGCGGCGCGCAAACAAGACCGCCATCAGGAAAAAGATAAAGGATAACGCGGCGCTACCGAAGAGCAGGGTCCGCGCGCGATCCGGGAGCGACTCGCGTTTCACAAAGACCCGCCATGCCCCATAGAGCAAAGTCCCGAGCCAGATCAGGATGAACGGCCAATAATTGCTGCGGGCCGTAAACGTGAGGGGCTGAAGCTCCGAGCCGAAGTTCAGCGCCACACCGGCGAATTTTTCTAAACTGAACTGAAACACCTGGGTGTAGGCGATCTGGGCCGCCCCGAGCGGATTGGGCCTCAACGCCCAGCCGGCCAGGACTCCGCCGGCCACCGCCAGCCCCTCGCGCCACGGCAACTGTTTTTCCGTGGACAGTTTGATCGCGGCGAAAACACCCAGGATCAAGAATGAGACGACAAAAAGACTCAGATGCAAGAACGTCGAGACCATAACGGTCAGGAAAATTCTCCGGATATTTCCCGCGGCGAGAAAAACGAACAGCAGAATATGAAGGCCCAAAGAGAGAGGGTGGGGGCGGAGGATGGCGAGCCGATGAAGGACGAAGGCGGAGGAAAAGAGCATGACGAACGGCCATACGGTGGCGGGGCGGATCTCCAGACGTGTGCAGGCCGACCAGAACAGGACCAGGAAAGCGAAGGTGATTGCAATCCCCGCCGCTTGGAGGTTGAGCATGCGGTCCGCTCCCCAGGTGAAAGGGGTGAGGATCAGATGAAAGCCGTACCAGATATCCGAGGAGAATTTATTGACTACCGAATACTGTACCCAGGGGAAATCGGTTCTGAAAAGGCCGGCCGCGCCGTCGCTCGCATATATCTCCGCGTGGCGAAAGTGGTAGAAGACATCCGGGTCGGGAAATTTCTCCGCGCTGAAATGCAGGAAAACGGACACGATCAACGCGGCGCAGAGAAAGATAACGGTCTCGAGGCCTGGCTTCGACCCAGCCGGGGTGTTGGGAGGGGCCGATGCCGTCGGCTGTTTTCTCGGTTTTGGGAGTTGCTGGACGCTCATTCTTACTCCGAGCGCTAAGATTTAACATGTTCCTCTCCATCTCGACAAGACTCGGTTTGACTCACGGTGGTTTCTCGGTTATTTCTTACGGCAATTTCCACCGAGGCCGAGCCGCTCCCTCCGACAAACGTTCTGAAGTCCTCAAGCCGAGACGGAAACGTGGCGCAGCGGGGCGATGTTCAAGTTCTCGATGGGAGAGTCGGTGCCCGAAAAAATATAGTAGGGGAGAAAAAACATGGCTTATTCCGATGTGCGCGAACATCTTAAAAAACTCGAAGCCGCGGGGCTGCTCCGGCGCATCCAGCGCGTGATCAATAAAGACACCGAGCTGCACCCGCTCGTGCGCTGGCAATATCGCGGCGGGATTCCCGAGCCGGAGCGCAAGGCGTGGCTGTTCGAGAACGTGACCGACGCCAAAGGCCGGCGCTACAAGTTCCCGGTCGTGGTCGGCGCGCTCGCCGGCAACCGCGCCATCTATTTCACAGGAATGGGCTGCAACACCGTCGAGGAGATGGACGAGCGGTGGAAGCAGGCCCTGTCGCAGCCGATTGCGCCGGTCGTGGTCAAAGACGCGCCGTGCCACGAAGAAATCCACATCGGCGACGAGCTCCAGCGCGAGGGTTTCGGGCTCGATGAATTTCCGGTGCCGATCTCGACACCCGGCTTCGACAACGCGCCCTACACCACCTGCTCGCACTGGATCACCAAAGATCCCGACACCGGTATTCCCAACCTCGGCAACTATCGCGGGCAGCTCAAGGCGCGCACGCGGATCGGCGTCTTCCCATCGGGGCTGGGACAGGACATCTATCTCCATTGGAAAAAAGCGCAGGCCAAAGGTCAGCCGCTCCCCGCCGCTCTGGTCATCGGCGCGCCGCCCGTGGTTTCCTACACTTCGGTGCAAAAAGTCGCCTACGGCGTGGATGAGATCGCCGTCGCCGGCGGCCTGGCCGGCGAGCCGATCCGCGTGGTCAAATGCAAGACCGTCGATCTCTACGTTCCCGCGGAGTCAGAGATCGTGATCGAAGGCCATTTCAACACGGAGTGGGTCGAGCCCGAAGGGCCGTTCGGCGAGTCGCACGGCTACATGCATCCACGGCAGTACAACCCGTTCATGGACATCAGCGCGGTGACACACCGTAAGGACGCGATCTACGTCTCGTGGCTGAGCCAGGTCACGCCGAGCGAGTCTTCGATGATCCGCAAGATCGGTTACGACCGGCTGATGCTGGTGCACCTGCGCGACGAGTGCCGCATCACGAGCGTGATCCGCGTCGAGATGCACGAGCCGCTCACCAATACCTACAAGCTCGTCATCATCCAGATGCGCCGGCCCAACGAGGCGGAGGTCTGGCGCGCGCTGCACGCGGCCTGCTCCTTCCACCCCGGCGTCGGCAAGATCGTGGTGGCGGTGGACGAAGATATCGATCCGTCGAACGAGGCGGCGGTCTTCTGGGCGATGTGCTACCGCATGAAGCCGCACCGCGACGTCCACATCGTTCCCGGCATGGAAAAGGGCCACGCTCCCCCGTTTCGTTATAAAGACGAGGTGCACGGGACGGATGTCGTTTCCTACCATCTTCCCGCGGACGAGTCCGCCATGCTGTGCAACGCGATTCAGAAGGAGCCGTTTCCTCCGGTGGCGCTGCCCAAGCGCGAGTACATGGAGCACGCGCGCGAGATCTGGGAAGAGCTGGGGCTGCCGAAGCTCACGCCGGAGATGCCGTGGTACGGCTACTCGCTGGGGCAGTGGGATGACGAATTGGACGAAGAGGCGCAGCTCGCGGTGCAGGGACGCCACTATGAGACGGGGGAGAAACTTGCGAAACTGAGAATAAAAGCAAAATAGGCTACCTCGTCTCGTTCCACAGCTCCTCCATGTAATCCCTCAGCGCCTGTTTGAGCGGAAACCTGGGGACGTAGCCCAGCTCGGCTTTGGAGCGGCTCAAGTCGAGCGGCTCGTCTTTATCGTCGTCGCCTTCGCCGACGACTTTCACCTCCACTTTGGGATTCAACTCGCGCGCGATCCGGGCGAGGTCGGCGGCGCG
>JBGPGE010000082.1:0-19430 GCA_041483675.1 Binatia bacterium | reverse complement strand
GCGGCTGTAGGCCTCGCCGGTCAATGGGTCTCTGATGTTACAGATCAGGCTGAGCGTTGAGTGCTCGGTGAACGGGTCGATCATGGCCGTGTCGGGATCGGGAAAGAGCAGCATGTCGGATTCGTTGATCGCCTGGAATCCTCGAATACTCGATCCGTCAAACCCGATCCCGTTCTCAAACAGATCTTCCGTAAGCTCGGCCGCGGGGATGGAAAAATGCTGCCACAATCCCGGCATGTCTACGAACTTGAAATCGACGATCTCTACTTTGTGCTTCTTCGCTAACTCTAGGACTTCCTTCACCGTCATTGCGTCATTCCTCTCTTTCCTCGATGAATTTAATTCCCAATGGGTGATCGTGTTATCACATTCCTCGGTGCAGGGCTAGAGCGCCGTGACCGGTTTTTTTACACGGCGTAGCCCTTCTCGTTGTGCTGGCTCAGATCGAGCCCCATGAGTTCCTCTTCTTCGGAGACCCTGAGTCCCATGACAGCCTTGAGGATCGACAGGATAATCAGCGTGCCGACGAAGGCGAATACCCACGTTGCCGCCACGGCTACAAACTGAACCCACAGCTGCCCTGGGTTACCGAAGAACAGTCCGTCTGCTCCTCCGGGGTTGATCGCCTTCGATGCGAATAGTCCCGTGGCAAGCGCTCCCCAGGTGCCACCGACACCGTGAACCCCGACGACGTCGAGCGAGTCGTCGTAGCCGAGTTTAGTCTTGAGAACGCAGGCGGTGGAGCAGAGAACGCCGCCGCCGATGCCGATCCAGATGGCGGACATAGGTCCGACGAAGCCGGATGCCGGCGTGATCGCTACGAGTCCGGCAACCGCGCCGCTGGCGGCGCCGAGAACCGTCGGCTTGCCGCGGAAGATCCAGTCCATCGCCATCCAGGCGAGCGCCGCGGCGGCTGTCGCCGTGTGCGTAACTACAAAGGCGCTGGTCGCCAGGCCATCCGCCGCCAGGGCGCTGCCGGCGTTGAAGCCGAACCAGCCTACCCACAGTAACGAAGCGCCAATGACGCTGAACGGGAGGTTATGCGGCGGCATCGGCTCATGACCGTAGCCGACTCGCTTGCCGAACATCAAGGCGCATACAAGGGCGGAGACGCCGGAGCTGATGTGCACGACGGTCCCGCCGGCAAAGTCCAGAGCGCCCATCTCGCGCAGCCAACCCTTCACGCCCCAGACCCAATGGGCCAGCGGATCGTAGATGAATGTTGCCCACAGCAGGATGAAAACGATGAACGTGCTGAACTTCGCCCGCTCGGCGATCGCGCCGGTGATCAGCGCCGGCGTGATGATCGCGAACATCATCTGGTAGATCATGAATGCCTGGTGGGGGATCGTCGCAGCGTAGTCGGGGTTGGGATCGAGGCCGACGCCGCTTAAGCCGACCCAGGCCAGGCTCCCGATAATTCCTCCCTGGTCCGGGCCGAAGGAGAGGCTGTAGCCGAACAAAACCCATTGCAGGCTGACGAGGGCAACGATGATGAAGCTGTGCATGATCGTTCCGAGGGCATTTTTCCCGCGGACCAGCCCGCCGTAGAAGAGAAACAGGCCCGGCACTGTCATCATCAGGACAAGAGCCGAGGAGGTGAGCATCCACGCCGTATCGCCCTTGTCGATCTTTGGCGGCGCTGCCGCAGGCGCGGCAGGGCCGCCCGCTTCAGCCGCGACTGCCGCTAGAGGGGCTTCCTCAGATGCGATTGCCAGCGGCACGGTGACACTCATCATCGCCCACAGAACAAAGACCAACAGCCCACAGAGCTTCATCGTTTTGACCACGTTGAATCCTCCCTTCGAATCATGATCGGAAGAAACAGCTCGGCGATAACAAAGCAACTGCTATGCCAGGGAAGATGAAAACTTTTTTCTTCGGGATAACAGTAAGTTGGCGGAAGGCTGCTTGAAGCGAGCTAAGCGATGATGCCTAATTATCAAGCAATCGCCTAAAAACTGAGCAGGCCTACCACAACGCCGTCGGCATTGAGATGCCTTCGAACTCTTTTTGTTGGAGAGGCTGAACCGGCTCAACCTCGATCATGCGCAGCATCTCATAGAGCTGGCGCAGGTGATGGGCCGTATGGCTTAGGACTTGATAGAGTAGCTCGTTGCCGTTGGTCTGGCCCGCATAACCGTCGATCTCTCTGTCGAAATCGGCGGCAGCGAGATTGGCCTGAGCCTCGCTGAGCCGCCGGCGGACCTCCTCGCCGAAGCGCGCCACCTCTTCCATCGAGCCGAACCGCTCGGCGGCCTCGGCGTAGGTGAGCTTAAACGAGCCGTCGTACTTGCGCGTGGCGATGGCATCCAGAACGTGAATCGGATCGACTAGGATGTGATAGCAGAAAACCTTGAACGGCCGGTCCCGATCCGGGGTCGTCCACATCATCCGATGGGGCGGCACCTGACGGACCGCCTTGATGACCGCCGAGAGGACCTTATCCAGCGTCTCGAAGAGCCAGGGGCCCGCGACCTGTTTCTGCGCTCCGCCCGCGAGATTGAACAGGCGCGTAAGCTCTGCTCGATTGAAACCGATGACCGTTCTGTCGCCGGCCACGGTGACCGGCACGATGCGCAGCCCCAGCCGCTCAAGCTCGGCCTGAGCCTCAGGGTCGTTTTCAATATCTCTGCCGAGGAAGGAGACGCCGCTCTGCGAAAGAAACTCTTTCGTGCTGGCGCAGGTGAATCAGCCGGGGCGGTAATATACTTTGACGGTTTCCATGGGATAGCTAGTCCGGCGTGGGCTGTTTGTACCGTTGCTGGGGGACGATCTCCGCGACGGTCCCGCCGGGGGCGCGAAACTTTATCGGGATCACGCCCGGATCGCTGATAATCTCGCAGCCGAACCTCTGAATCTCGACCAGGTAATGCTCGACATCATCGACTTCGATGGCGAAGTGATGGATGCAAGGCCCCTCACCCGCGGCTTTTGCTTCGGCCGACTCCTCGCTGTCGTATTTAATGAGCGCCAGGTCGATCGCGCCATCGCTCAGATGGCGCGACCTGTGGTCCCGGACCCTGCCATCGTCCGCCAGGGCGAAGCCGAAGACCTTTTCATAGAAGTCAGTCGCGCCGTCGAGGTCGTCGACCTTGAGCGCGATATGGACTATGCGGCCCATCGCTATTTTCCCCTAATCTGTCGATCCGTCTAACACGTCGCCCTGGTGGAATCAAGTTATGTGTTCGACCAAAGGGGAGAGCTACCGCTTCTCCCCTTTGGAAACCCCGTAAAGGGGCGAGGCCCCAACGGGGCTTTTCGCCCCATCGGCTTTGTGCCCGCCTCAAGAGGCGGGGTTTACATTGAATCATGGCATACCGGCGATCTCCGGCGGCAGCGCGAAATGAACATTCTCTTCGACGAAACCGATGTTGGTGACTTCGGCGCCCTGCCGCTTAAAATAGTCGGCCGTTTCCTGGACCAGCCGTTCCGGCGCAGAGGCGCCGGAGGTGATTCCGACTCTTTCCACGCCCTCCAGCCAGTCCGGTTTGATCTCGCGAAAATCATTGACGAGATAAGCGGGCACGTCCCCGGAGCGAGCCACATGGCAGAGTTGGTTGGAGTTCTCGCTGTTGGGCGAGCCGATGACAAAGACCACGTCGACTTCGCGCGCGAGCTGTTTGACCGCATCCTGGCGGTTCTGCGTGGCGTAGCAGATGTCTTCTTTGGCGGGCGTGACGATCTTGGAAAATCTTCGCCTTAACGCCTCGATGATCTCTCGCGTGTCGTCCACGCTAAGCGTCGTTTGAGTAAGCGCCGCGACTTTTTCCGCATCGCCGACCTGAAGCCTTTCGGCCTCTTTCACATTGGCGACGATTTGAATCCGCTCCGGCGCCTCGCCGCTCGTGCCGACGATCTCGTCGTGCTTCTCGCGGCCGACCAGAATGATGCTGTAGCCCTGGGCGGCGAACTTTCTGACCTCGCGATGGACCTTGTCAACCAACGGGCAGGTCGCGTCGATAACGACTTCGACCCCGCGCGCCGTTGCCTGCTCGCGGACCGCCGGGGAGACCCCGTGCGCGCTGAAGATGAGCCTTGAGCCGGTCGGAACCCGATCGACGGACTGGACGAAAACGACGCCGCGCCCGGTGAACTGCTCGACGACGTGGCGGTTATGGACGATTTCGTGGAAGACGTAGAGCGGCGGTCCGTATTTCTTAAGCGCCCGCTCCACCGTCTCGACCGCCATCTCCACCCCCGCGCAAAACCCGCGCGGCTCGGCGATGATGACTTTCTTTACCGGCATGCGAGTTAAGTCTGGAACAATGGAGAGGGGGTGTCAAGCGTAGCGTTCTTACGGCTTCTGCGGAGCGGCGAGAAGGCTGTCTATCGCCTTCTGGAATGACTTATAGGGTGCCGCCCCTTTCAGCCCCCGAATCCCTTTGCTGTCCTGACCATGTTGTTCGGTCTGAACCAGCAAGAAAGTCGGGGTGGATTTCACCCCGAGGAGGATGCCATCCTGTATGTCGGCGCGGATCTTGGCGGTCTGCCTCCCACTATCGAGACAGGGTTGGAACCGGGCCATATCCAGCCCGACCGCCCTGGCGTGACGCGATAGATCCGGCGGCGTCAAGGCTTTTTGATTGGCGAAAAGCTGGTCATGCATCTCCCAATATTTGCCCTGGTCGCCCGCGCAGTTGGCCGCTTCCGCCGCTTTAAACGCCAGCGGATGAACCGACACTATGGGGAAATCGCGAAGGACGTATTTGACCTTACCAGTCTTGATGTAGCCCCCCTCGATCTGGGGAAGGGTTTCCCTAAAATGGCGGGCGCAAAAAGGGCACTGGTAATCGGAGAACTCTACGATCGTGAGCTTGGCGTTTTTGTCTCCTTTAAAGGGGGCATCGACCAAGCCTAAGATAGTTTCCATCGGGGGGAGTGGCTTTGCGGGCTGCGCCGCAGGCGAGGGGAAACTGACGCCAAGGAGCAGAAGGACCAAGAGAGAAATCGGCGTCATGATGGCCGGAACCTCCGCGATCGCGAGCTATTGGCCAACAGCGCAATCTGCGCGCCGGCTGAAAGGAGTGGACAACCAGGGGAGGGACGGACGGCTTCCGATCCTTGATTACTTGGGGCCCTCGTTGGTGCCCAAACCACCCTTCAAATCCTTGGCTATAAGCTTGCCGTCCTTCTCGTAGTAGATAACCCCGATCGCCTGTCCCACCTTCGCTCTCCCCAGCCTGACTTTCGCGGCATTACCCTCGACGGTGAAACTCGTCTCGCCGTTCATGGTTTTCACCCGCAGCGTGCCTGCCTTGGGATCGACGGCTACGAGTTTCCCGTCAAGCCGGCGGGTCCATATTTTCTCCTTCCACTTCGGTGTCGCTTCCGACTTTTTTTCCGGACTGTCGCTCGGCTGGCCTGGCGGGATAGCCTGGGCAAAGCCAGCCGTAGCGAACGCCAAGAGGACGGCCGGCACAAGAAATAATCCGAGAGCGCTCATAGGCTCACCTCCCTGGGGACACCAGTGTTTATAGCGAACAGCCGCCCTTTACGCAATGTTTTACAGGGCAAAAATTGGGGCTTGACAGGAGAGCAGCATTTTTGGTAGAGGTGAGGAGCATTTAAATGTTCAATTAGGAGGTGACCTGTGACACGAAAAGCTAAGCACCTGGTAATGGGTGCGATGGCGCTAATTGTCTTATCGCTGGTGGCTGCTGGCGGCGTTTTTGCGCTCCATGGGGGCGTCAGCATGTACATGGCGCAGAGGGTAAATGATGGTCGTCACACCACCATCTCGAACCCGACAGGGAAGGAAATGTTTGCCCTGGCGATCAACTACGATGAGAGCGAGAACTTCGACAACTGTCAAGGCTTTATCCTGAGTCCCAGTGATGTGGACGATTTTCACTCAGGCCCCGATGAGGGTTTTACGCAGATTATCTCTGTCCCGACATCGGGGACACCTAACCTTGCCAAGCACCATAATCTTGGGCTCATCGCTCGCAACGGGCATAGAAATTTTTTCCTGATAGACCCTGTGCTCTTCAAGTTTGAAGATAGTAACGTAGCGGCCTGCGCCCGTTGTGAGCTCGAGAATTTTTCCCTCCCTAGGGGTCTCCTAGCGCCTTTTGGGGTAAGCGCTAGTGGTCCTAGTTGTTCGTAGCAGAGAGGCGATTGGTTTAAGGGGCGAGGCGAGTGTCTCGCCCCTTTATTTTTTATGAGGAAGGTGTGGGCTGGAAAATAACTGTGCTGGCCGTTTTAGCCTTGGCGGCTACCTTTGAACTTACGCGTCCACCTGTGGCAAGGGCCGGCGAGCCGGCGACAAAGGTCGGAACCTTTGATCTCCGAAAGGTTCTCAGCGAGACGAAACCGGGCGGCGCAGTGAAGGAGAAGGAGAAATCACAGCCTGGGAACAGCCACGCGACGGGTGATCCGCTTAAAAGCAAGGAAGCCCAGGAAATACGCGACAAGATAGCAAAGATCGGGAAAGAGCTGGAGCGGAAGGGGCCGACCAAGGCGGAACAGCAAAAACTTGAGGCCGAGGTGAGTGGGCTGCGGAAGAAGCTCGTGCTGATGAGGCGTGACGCCATTGGCAGAGGGAAAGCGAGGGTCCCGGAAGGCTTTGAAGATCCCGACGATTCCCAAAGGCAAATCGAGGTAATGGAGGTGGTGAGCAAGTACGCGCAAGAGAAGGGGTTTGCCTTGCTCTCCGAGACGGGCTACTGGTCTCAAGGAGAGCAACAAAAGGCTATCGTGTTCCGGGGAAAACCCATAGACGTTACCGACGATATCATCCAGCGAGTTAAGGCCAAGGCACAGACAGGTGAGCAGCCAAAGAAATAACAGACCGCTCCAGCTCTCTCCTTATTATCGAGCGGCGATAGTCGTACTCTTTCTAAGCTTGGTCCGGAGTGACGCGCTTGCCCAAAGCTTCAAGCCTGCTCGCCCCGTCGAGGTCGTGGTCCAGAGCGCCGAGGGCGGAGGCGCGGACATCTTCGCCCGACTGATCGCCGGGATGCTGGAGGAAGGAAAGCTCCTATCGCAGCCGCTCCGGGTGGTGAATAACTCTCGGGCCGCCGTGCCGTGGGCGATGGCCTACCTTGCGGAGCGCAAGGGCAATGACCACACCATCGGTATTTTTACCGACGCCTGGGTCGCCACTCCTCTGTTAAGAGAAGACGCCAAATACACGGTCAAGGATTTAACGCCCCTGGCTCATTTACTGTTGCAGCCGAGCATCGTCTTGGTGAAGACAGACTCTCCCTATGCCACATTAAGAGACTTTATCGACGCGGCGAAGAATAGCCCCACTCGTCTCAAGCAGGGCGGAGGCCCGGCCCAGGCGATCGAGACCCAGCACGGCTTTCTGATTCAAAAGGCCACCGGCGTAAAGTGGGACATTGTCTCGATTTCAAAAAAGCCCGTGAAAATCGCCGACATTTTATCCGGAAACTCGCAGATCATTATCCAGGAGCCGTCGCATGTAACCGACGAGCTCAAATCGGGACAGCTGCGGGCCCTTGTCGCTCTCACCGAAAAGCGCATCTCTTCGCTGCCCGATCTCTCTACGGCACAAGAACAGGGGGTCGATCTCCCGTTTCTGGCCAACGGCCGGGGTATCATGGCGCCGCCGGGCATCTCCAAGGAAGCGATTGAATTCTGGGAGGAGCTCTTCTCCCGCATGGTAAAAACTCCAAGCTGGAGGAAATATCTGGAAGAGACCCGCGTGGAGCCCTATTTCCTAAAAAGCCGGGACTTCGGTCAATTGTTGGACCAGCAAAGCGCGCTGATGCGCTCTAATTTTCAAGAGGCCGGCGCTAAGGTTGTGCGATAGACGGTCTTCTAATTCTCCCGCCGGCGGATGACATGGGCCGCGGAGGCCTTGAAGGCGGCCTGCACGGGCTGTCCCTCCGCGAGCGAGAGTTCCTGCCAGGATTGCTTCGTAATCAGCGCTGTCAGCGGAACACCGGTGTTCATCCGCACCCGTAGTTGCGCGCCGATTTGAGTGACTTGATCGACCGTGCCCCGCAAAACGTTGCGCATGCTTTCCGCCGCGAACGAGGCATCGGGCCGGGCCAGCACGATCTCTTCGGGTCTGAGACAGACAAGGACCCGCTCGCCGGCTTGCGCTTCGGTCGCCACCTGAATCTTCCCGGAATCCAGAGAAACCACACCGATCCCGTCGCGCTGTTCCAACACAATCCCGCGAAGAATATTTTCCACGCCCACGAAGCGCGCCACCTCTTCGCCGACCGGAGTTGAGAAGACCCGCTCCGGCGAATCCACCTGAGCCAAGCGCCCGCCCATGACCACGGCGACGCGATCGCCGAAGTGAAGGGCCTCGTTGCGCTCGTGCGTGACAAAGACCGCGGTGATTTTCGATTCTCTCAGCACGCCCTCCAGCTCTCCAAGCAGGCCCTCCCGCGTCGGCTGATCGAGGGCGGAAAAGGGCTCGTCAAGCAACAAGATCTCAGGACTGAGGGCAAACGCCCTGGCGAGGCTCACCCGCTGCGCCTCGCCGCCGGAGAGACTTTTCGCCGGCTGGCTCAACAGATGGCCGATGCCGAACCGCTCCGCCCACCGCCCGACTCTCTGGCCGATCTCCGGCTTTGGCAGACCGCGGAATTTAAGCCCAAGGGCGATATTTCGGTAAACCGTCGTGTTGCAGAGCAACGGCGATTGGAAGACGGTTCCCATCCGCCGCCTGAGCGCGAGCAGCGAGGCCGCCTCCCAGCGAACCGGCTGAGAGCCAAACCGAACTTCTCCGATCACAGGCTTCTCCAGCAGCGCGAGCAGGCGCAGCAGCGTGGATTTGCCGGCGCCGTTCGGCCCGACGATCGCCAGGATTTCGCCGGCGAAGAGCGAGAGTTCCGCCACTGACAGCACCGTGCGGCCACCGTAGACAACCGTCGCATTGCTAATATCAAGGGCGCTTGCCGTCACCGGCTGCTCCCGTACTGCTGGATCGCCGTAAGGCCCCAGTTGATGAGAAAGGTGATAGCCAGGAGAATGATGCTCAACGCGATCGCCATATCGAAGTTGCCCTTGGCGGTTTCGAGGACTGTGGCCGTGGTGAGGACCCGCGTGTAGCCGAGAATATTACCGCCCACCATCATCGAGGCCCCGATCTCCGAGATCACCGCGCCGAATCCGGCCATGACCGCCGCCAGCATCGCGAGCCGGGCCTCTTTAAGAAGTTGCAAGAGAAGTTGCGTTCGCGACGCGCCCAGTCCGAGCAATTGGAGCCGGAGCTTCGGGTCGATCTGCTGCATCGCCGTGACCGTAAGCCCGGTCACCACCGGAAAAGCGAGAATGAACTGAGCGATCACGATCGCGGTTGGACTATAGAGGAGCTGGAGCACGCCGAATGGGCCGCTGCGCCAGAGCATGATGCTCACGAACAAACCTACCACCACCGGCGGCAGCGCCATGCCCGTGTTGATAAGACTTAGAACGAAACCCCGCCCGGGAAATCGCGCCAGGCCGATAAACGCCCCCAGAGGGATGCCCGCTACGAGGCTTAATAGCGTTGCGAAACCGGATACTTTGAGAGACAGGAAGGTGATCCGCATCACCTCGGGGTCGCCGGCGATAATAAGCCAGAACGCCTGGATAAGCCCGTGCCAGATCAGCTCCATGTCTTAAGATGATTCAAGCCAAGGAACGGTGCCGGCCCCTAGGCGGATTCTCCGGTTACGATACGAGATCTTTCTCCGACTTCCCGGCGTCAGGGAAAAAAAGCGGCTGGCCGAACTTCTCCACTCCGAAGCTCTCGATCACCGCCTGAGCCTCCGCTGAGACGAGGAAGCTGCCAAAGGCGCCGGCCCCTGGGTGGTTGACCTTCGGGAACTTTGCCGGGTTCACCTCCATGACGTGGTAGATGTTCAGCAGTGGCCTGCTTTTTTCGTATACTATTTCGAGGGCCAGCCGCTTCTTAAGAGCCAGGTAGGTTCCCCTGTCGGTGAGAATGTAGGCGCCCTTTTCCGACGCCACGTTCAACGCGCCACCCATTCCTTGGCCCACCCGAATGTACCAGCTCCCTGACGGCTTGAAATCGACCTTGCCCCACAGGCTCATTTCGAGTATGTGGGTGCCGGAATTATCGCCCCGGGAGACAAACGGAAACTTCCCTTCAGCCAAGCGTGCGAAGACATCTCGTTCCCGGGGAAGTCCTTTGATCTTGGCCGGATCGCTCGCCGGACCCAGGACGACGAAGTCGTTATGCATCACCAGGCGGCGGTTGATGAACGCCCCGTCGGCCACGTACTTTTCCTCCAGGGTCGGAGCGTGGGCAAGGACCACATCGGCGTCACCCTTGGCGCCCATGGCGAGAGACTGGCCGCTGCCGACGGCGATGGTCTTCACGCGGTAGCCGGTTTTCTTCTCGAAAAGCGGGATGAGCACGTCCAACAAACCCGAATCCTGCGTGCTTGTGGTCGTGGCGAGGATGATATCTCCCTTTTGCTGGCCCAGGGCAGGTTGATACGGAGGTGAAACAACCAGCAGCATGGCTACAACAAAAGCTGCGCTATAGAGTTTCATACCGTTTCCTCCCTTCCTTCGTCCCAGAGCCATACCTCATTTCGCGGGCTGGCGCAAAGCGTCGGCGGCCGCACGCCCCGACTGCTCCTGCGGTAGCGGGACTACCAACTCGGCGCTGGATGACGCCGCACGCAGCCGGTCAACGAACTTCATCAGGTGAAAGGTCACGAAGCCGCTCAGCAGGCCGAACACGACATTGGCGATCACCATCGGAAGCAGCAAAACATAGAAAGTCGGAGGGGCCTCGACAAATGCCGCCACCGCGATGAGAGCCGTAATTCGGGTGACGGCGGCGCCCATTCCGACAATGCCGTACACCAAGACATTGGGCTTTTTAAAAACAGCGGTCACAAAGGGCATGACGAGGTCCACGAAAAACCCGGGCGCGATATGGCGCAGAATGTCGAAGGGGCCGAATTTTCCTCCCATTCCCATGAGGAAGCTTGTGATCCCGACGATCAGACCGAACTGGCTCGCGCCCCAACGCGAAGCGGTAAGGGCGGAGGCAAAAATATAGAGAGGAATGAGGATGATTCCCTTGTGGCCGGGCGCCACCGGAATGCCGGGCATCACCTTGAGAAAGCGAAGCGTCATGGCCAGCACCGAAAGACCGACGACGACCGCAAGATCGTTGAGCACGGCCGGCGCGAGATTATAAACCGCCCCTCTCGCTCTCGCTTGGCTGATTTGTTTTTCGATCATGTCAGCGAGCACGCCGACATCGCCGCGCAGCAGCCGCTTGATCACGATAGCCGATGCGGAACCATCCCGCCGGCCCTTGTTCCTTCCTCTGCCACGGCCCTGCCCGCGCTCCCGCTCTTCGGGACCGAGCGCGCCCAGGACTAAGTCGAGGCTGTAGGCAAGATAGGCGGGAACATGGAGAGCCCTGAGGCCGTCAACGATGGCGGTGCGGCTGCCGGTCTGCTGGATAAGCTGAGAGGCGAGGATGAGGGTGACGATCCGGCTTGAGAGGAGAAGACCGGTAGCAATTCCGGTGAGGTTGACCGGCAGCTCCAGTCCGAACGCAACGAGCTTGTAAACTATGTCCCCTTCCTCCCAGCTGAAGAATGCGTAGGAGAGGAGGATAAAAGAGACGAATACCAGCAGCCGCCGTAGAGAGGCGAGAAGCAACGACAGCGAGAGGCGCGCCGCAAACCAGAGAATAATCTGTAAGCCGAGAAGAGCGAGTAGAACGAACGGATCGGAAAAAAGAAGGGCAACGACTCCAACGCCGAGCACGTAGAAAATTTTTAGCCGCGGGTCGTCCATTCTATTGGCAGATGACAGTGCCCACAGCTTCGCCGTTGAGCGCCCTGGTGAGATTGCCGGGCACGAGGCCGTTGATGATCCGGATCTCTTTCCGGTTGCGGGCGAGGAGCAGAATCTCCAGCACGGCCCGTTCGATCGGGAGATCGGGAAGATTCATGGCCAACAGCTCGGAGGCGCTGACGCGCGGAATCAGCTTGGCGCGCGGATTGACTCTTGGATCTTCGGTGAAGACGCCGTCCACGTCTTTGACAAAAATAGATGAGCGGCAGGAGTAAACCTCGGAGATCAGATAGCTGCC
The DNA here is from genome assembly GCA_041483675.1 of Binatia bacterium. GTDB lineage: Bacteria > Desulfobacterota > Binatia > UBA9968 > UBA9968 > 2-12-FULL-60-19. Next base: position 7,375 of record JBGPGE010000082.1, on the reverse strand, counting down.
GGTGTCGGGCCGGTGCTTGGGAATGCGCCCGACGCGGGGCATGTGCTCCCAAAAGTGATAGGGCGGCATGTCGACGATGACGGGTATCCCGCCGGCGTTCATGTAATAGGGCAGTTTGTGAAAATTCTCCCGGGCGATGCGGACCCCTCCATGCCGCGCCAGCAGGTAGTAGACCATGGTGGCGTTCTGCTTGCAGATGACGCCGGTCAGCTGGGCCAACGCGCCGGTCGGCAGGCCGAGGTCGGTGGCGAGCGCGAAGGTGTGGCGCTCGCGGATGCCGCCGCCGACGCCGATCAGAATTTTGTGTTCCGCTCGGTTGCGCACGATCTCGTCGATCAGCGGCAGGAGAACTTCCGCGCCGCGGTCGATCGTCCCCTGGCCGCCCAGGTGGACCAGATGAACATCCGGGAGAATCGCCACCTCGTGCTCCTCGTAGGTGCGGTCGATGACCTGCTTGTCGATCAACGATTCCATCATCAACGGGCTCTCCACGTGGACCCGCGGCCTGCCCTGTTCGATGACGATCTTCGCGCCGGACTCAGGAGAAGTCGGCGCCGCGCTCTCGATGGGCGGGAGTTTCGGCTCAGTCGGCATAGATGATCGTTCCCACGTGCTCGCCGTTCAAGGCGCGCGTGAGGGTGCCCGGCTTCAGCGCGTTGATGATCTGGAGCTGGCGCACGTGGCGGGCATTCTGCATCAACTCCAGAACCTTGCGCTCTACCACAAGGTCGTTCAAATCCCGGCGGATGAGTTCGCTCACGCTGATCTTCGGAATGAACTCCGCCTTGGGATTTTTCTTGGGGTCCTCGGTGTAGAGACCGTCTTCGTCTTTGGCGAAGATCACCGAGCGCGCGCCCAGCACCTCGCCGAGCAGGTAAATCCCCGTATCGGTGCGGCTCTCCGGGATGCGGCCGCCGCGCGCGGGCCGCTCGTAGATCTCATAGGGAGGCATGCCTTCGATGATCGGAATGCACCCTGCATGGAGATAGAGCGCGAGATGCTCAAAACTGTCGCGCAGGACGAAGACTCCTCCATGTTTGCACATGAGCATGTGGAGAATCTTCGCGTTCTGGTGAGAGATCAAGGTTCCGAGGCGGGCGATCACTCCGGTCGGCATCCCCAGATCCATGGCTACGCTGTAGACGTGGCGCGACCGGGTGCCGCCGCCGGTGCCGAGGATCATCTTGTGCGTCGATTTATTGGCGACGATCTCATCGAGCAGCGGGTACAAACCGGAGCGGCCGCGGTCCATGATGCTTTGCCCGCCGATCTTGATGACGTTGACCGAAGGCATGATACTGATCTCTTCGCCCTGGTCGTCGAAGTAGGCGGTGTCGGCCTGGTTGAGGCTGAGACCTGAGTAAACAGTCCCGATCTTTTTCGGTTCCACGATGCTAAAACCTCCGCTTGTCGCTATTGGTGGATAACGGTCCCTACGGGTTCGCCGTCTAGCGCCCGGGTTAACGCGCCCGGTTTCAAGCCGTTGACGATTTGAATCTCTTTGCGGTTGCGCGCGACTTGAAGAACCTCGAGCACCGCGCGCTCGATTGGAAGATCGTTGAGATTTCTCTCCGCCAACTCCGCGACTTTGATCCGCGAGATGAACTCTGCGCTGGGATTTTTCTTCGGATCTTCGGCGTAAAGACCGTCCACGTCCTTTACATAGATGCACGAACGTGTGGTCAACACCTCGGCCAGCAGCATGGCCCCGGTATCCGGCCGGTGCATCGGCACCCGCCCGCGCCGCGACGGATGCTCCCACAAAAAATAGTTCGGCATGCTCATCACAATGGGCAGGCTGCCCTCTCGGAGATAGACGGGCAGCATCTCGAAATGGAGATAAGGCACCTGGATCGCCCGGTGGCGCGCCAGCAGGTGGTAAAGCATGACAGCGTTTTGCTCGCAGATCATCCAGCCCAACGTCGCCAGGCCGCCGGTTGGAAGCCCGAGATCGATCCCAAGCGCATAGGTGTGGCGCTCCCGCGCGCCGCCGCCGACACTCAGGACGATCTGCTGCCGTTTTCTTGCGGCGACGATCTCTTCTAGAAGAGGTTCCAGGGCCGCCCGGCCGCGGTCTATGATGCTGGCGCCGCCGAGGTGGACCAGGTGGGTGTCCGGAAGAATTTGGACCTCTTTGTCCGTGTAGGTCGATTGAATCAGCGCTTTATCCTGGAGCGACTCCATCATGAAGCGGCTGCGGATGTGGAGGCGGGAGCGTCCATCTTCCCAGAAAAGTTCGCTCGTGTGCTTACTTGACTCTACCATCAGTTTCCCCTTGCCTATTTTTGCTCCCTGCGCGCGAGCCAGTAGATACCTCGATCCGGTGGATCGCTTCCACGGATATGCTTGCGGGCTTCACCAGCGATCTCAACCGGTCCTCGGCCTCTTGAGTACGCACAGCGAATTTCCAAGCTCCCGCTCGATCGATGTTTACCATGAGCAGCAGTTCCTTAAGCAGACCAAGCGCCGGTCCGGACAGATTGAGCTTTTCTTTCTTGCCTATTACCCGCAGTTCGGTTATGGCATCGAGCGCGATCCCAGCCTCCTTAAAAGTCAAAGCGTAGGTCAGCGGGACCGCAGGTCTAAATTTTCCCTTCGGATTGTTCCAGTCGAAGCGGCCGCCCATCAGCTCGTCGGCAGTCCAAGTTTTTTTGAGCGCCCCGTTAACCGCCACCTGGATGCTGTTCGGCGGGGCTTCGCCGGCTCGAGCCTCGCTAAGTTGTGCGCCGGTTAACCGGGGAGAGAAAATAAGGATTAGGGAGGCGACACAAAGGAGGCTCGCCGCACGGCTAATTAGAGACATCTTGCTTTCGGACGATATCGATCCGATAGATGCCGGGCTTCCGAGTGGCCCCCATGTGAGGCGCGAGGGCTCTGTAAGCTTCCTGGTCCTTTGGCGCCAAGGCCCAATGATGGGGTTTGCCGTCTTTGTCGGGACCATTTGCGAGGACAAGCCTGCTCAGATAGGCGATATCATTCCCTCTCAGGACCGTAATCTTGTTGCCGATGAAGAAAACCATCGCCACTTTGTCCGGCGTCAACCTGGTATCCTTCAAGAGGAGCTTTTCGAGCGAAATGGACGGCTTCCCCCGGTTCCCTCTTTGGTTCGGAATTGATTCAGTGGCCATGGCTACGAGTTGGTCGAGTTGATAGGTCCAAGCCGAACTTCCCGACCGCAGCGTGATCGAACCGGCATTCTCCCCGGCCTTTGTTTCATGCGCCTTCAGGTCCTGGGAACCAAGACCCAGTGCCGTTGTAAGGGCGAGCAGCCAGAGTATCCTGATGTGGAAGACCCCCATGGCAACTACCTCCGGTTTTCGTTGGTCCCGCCGGCGCCTCTTATTTGCGCTGTTCGTAAACAAAGATCCGCTCAACGCCGTCAAGACGCGGCTTGCCCCAGATGGCCCTCAGTGCTTTGTAGGTCTGGTCGTTTTCGGGTACGAGGGTGAGCTCCAGAGTTCCGAACTTCAACCAGAGGTGCTTGAGATGCGCAAGGTGATCTCCCTCGAGAAATAGGGAGCGATCCTCTCCAATGATGGCTACCCCCACGATTCCCTCGACGGGCAGCTTGCTGTCTTTGGTGAGGAGAACATCGAGAGGGATGGCGGGATTCTTTTTTGTCCCGCGGCTGCTCATGTAGGTCTTTGTTGCTAGAGGTTTCAACTGGTCGTGTTCGTACGTCCACGATGCGTCCCCCACTTGCAGTTGAAGGTGATGTTCTTCCTCGCCCCGGCCTGGGGTGGTTAGCAACGGCCCGGTAAGGATCGCTGCGGCGATAAAAACGGCGGCTCTAATCCCTGGTTTCATAGCGTGACCCCTCAAACCTGGCGGACTTTTCTGCTTAACAAACCACAAAAAACTTGTCAAGGTGCAATGCCGCGATGAATTTCCGAGTCGATCGGCGTTGGCTTCGGACAGCAGGACTCTCTCTCAGATGGACGTTGCCTTAACAAGCGGCGCGACTTGCAGGGACCGGCGAAACGGGGTAGGAGATGCTAGGCTTCGGAAAACAAGGAGGAAGCGCGGCTTATGACCGGAACGGTAAAAAAAATCATCAGGGACAAAGGCTTCGGCTTCATCACGCCCGACGACGGCAGCGACGATGTCTTCTTCCACCGCGGCAGTCTTGCCCCGCGAGTGGAGTTCGACGGCATCAATGAAAGGGACACGGTTCAGTTCCAGACGAAACGGGGGGAGAAGGGGCCGGTGGCGTTCGATTTAAAGCTCCGCTAGCATTACTGTATCTCGAAGAGCTCCTGCTTTCGGAGGGCCATCATGCGAAATAACATCGCGATTGCCGCGTTCCTGATTTTGCTCGCCTGTTTTCCACCGCCCGCCTGGGCGCAGAAAATTCCGACCGTTTACGTAGGCCTCGTCTCGGTCACGCCTTCCAATGCGCCGGTCTTGGCCGGCGTCGACGGCGGCTATTTCAAGAAGCACGGGCTCGATGTCAAGCCGCTCATCATGTCCGGGTCATCCACCGCGCTCTCCGCGATGCTCGCCGGCGAGGTCGGCCTCATCAGCATCGCCGGGTCCGGACTGATCAACGTTCATCTCGCGGGCAGAGATGCGGTCATGGTCGCCGGCATGGTCAACTTCGCTCCGTATGAGCTGATCGTATCGAAGGAGATCACGCGACTCGAGGATCTCAAAGGTAAACGTATCGGCATCGCGCGCTTTGGCGGATCGGCCGACTTTTTGGCCCGCTGGGGGTTGGAGAAAAACGGGCTCAAGCCGGGTAGGGATGTGACGATCCTGCAAACCGGCGGCAACGCGGAGCGACTGGCCGCGGTGGCGCAAGGGGCGATCCAGGGAACGTTGCTCGAACAGGCTTTCGCTCATCTCGCGAAAAAATCGGGCTACCGTTCCGTGCTCGACTACTCCACCATCGGCCTCGACTATCAGCATAACGGCATCGGCACGACCAAGTCTTACATCGACAAAAACCGCGATCTCATGGCCCGCTTCATGAGGGCCTTTGTCGAAGGCATTCACCGCTTCAAGACCGACAGGGCCTTTGGCCTGAAAGTTATGGAGCGGCACCTGCGCGTCACGGATGCCGACGTCATCCAATCCGCATATGATTACTACGCGCCGAAGACGGCGACGGTCCCGTACACGAACCTCAAAGGAATGAAGTTTCTGCTCGAAACGATCGCCGAGAGCAATCCGAAGGCGAAGACGGTAAAGCCGGAGGACATCATAGAGAATTCTTTTCTCCAGGAGATCGAGGCCAGCGGCTTCGTCAAACAGCTGGCTGCCGGCAAGTAGTCCGCCGGCCTCATGGCTCCGTCCGCAGTAAACCAAACGTGCATACCAACCGCCTGATCCACGAGACTAGCCCCTACCTTCTCCAACACGCGCACAACCCGGTCGATTGGCATCCGTGGGGTGAAGAAGCTTTTCAGAAAGCCCAGGGCGAGAACAGGCCGATCCTTCTCAGCATCGGATACTCCGCCTGCCATTTGTGCCACGTGATGGAGAAGGAGTCGTTCGAGAGCGAAGAGATCGCCGCCGTGATGAACGAGAACTTCGTCAGCATTAAAGTGGACCGGGAGGAGAGGCCGGACCTGGACGACATCTACATGAACGCCGTGCAGATGCTGACCGGGCGCGGTGGCTGGCCGATGACCGTTTTCCTCACGCCGGAAGGGAAACCGTTTTTCGGCGGCACCTATTTCCCGCCCGAGGACCGCTACGGCGCGCCGGGCTTTCCCAAAGTGCTCCGTGCCGTAGCTCAGGCCTACCGCGAGCGGCCGGGTGAAGTGGAGAAGAGCGTCGAGCAGATTCTCGGCGTCTTGAAACGCCTCGGCAGCGTCGAGGAGAGCCGGCGCCCGTTTGCTCCCGATATCCTGGCGCAGAGCGCCGACAAGCTTGCCGAGGCTTACGACCCGGACTACGGCGGCCTGGGCCGGGCACCTAAATTTCCGAACGTGGGCGTTTACGAGCTGTTTCTGCGCCACTGGCGCAAATCCAACAGCCCGCGTTTTCTCGAAATGGTTACGCACACGCTGACCCGCATGGCCGAGGGAGGGATCTACGATCACTTGGGCGGCGGCTTTCACCGCTACTCCGTCGATGAGAAATGGCTGGTGCCCCACTTCGAGAAGATGCTCTACGACAATGCCCAGCTGCTCCGCGTCTATGCCCAGGCCTACACCATCACGCAGGCGCCGTTGTTCAAGAAAACCGTGGAGGAAACGGTGGCCTATCTCCTCCGCGAGATGCGGGATCCGGAAGGAGGTTTCTACTCGACCCAGGATGCCGACAGCGAAGGAGAAGAGGGGAAGTTCTTTGTCTGGACTGAGGATGAGGTCACGCGCATCGTAGGGGAGGAGGCGGGAGAGATTTTATGCCGCTTTTACGACGTGACCGAACTTGGCAACTTCGAGGAGAAAAACATTCTCCATCCGACATTGACCGTCGAGCAGGCGGCGAAGTTTTCCCGCAAGGAGGAAGCCCAGGTCGAAAAGTTGATCGCCGAGGCTAAGGCCAGACTCTTTGCGGAGCGAGAAAAGCGAGTAAAGCCGTTTCGCGACGAGAAGATCCTTACGTCATGGAACGGCCTCATGCTCTCGGGTCTGGCGGAGGCAAGCAAGATACTGGAGCGGCCGGATTGCCTTGAGGCCGCGAAAAAAACCGTGGACTCTATCTTCAGCCGCATGTTCAAAGACGGCCTGCTCCTGCACACCTACAAAGACGGCAAGGCAAAGCTCCTCGGCTACCTCGACGACTATGCCTTCGTCGCCACGGGCCTGCTCGATCTCTATGAGGCGACGCTCGAGCGCTCGAACCTGGAACGATCTATCGAGCTAGCAGATATCATGATTCGAGAGTTCTGGGACGATATCGACGGCGGATTCTTCTACACGGGAAAATCGCACGAGAAGTTGATCAGCCGCACCAAGCCGGCTTTCGATGGTTCGGTTCCATCGGGCAACGCCGTCGCGACGCAGCTTTTACTCAGGCTCTATCACTACACGGGCAAAGAAGACTACCTGAGAAGAGCGGAAAAAACTCTGCGCATTTATTACGACGCTATGGAACAGCAGCCGTTCGGCTTTGCCCACATGCTCGCGGCGCTCGATTTTTACCTGGAAAAGCCCAGGGAGATTGTACTGGTGGCAAGAAAAGGTGAACAGGCCAACCTAGAACTGACAAGAAAGATCAACTCTCTCTACTTGCCGAACAAGACACTCCAAGCGCTGGATCCTGACACGCCGGCTGAAAACGTCTCGCCCCTGCTCGAAGGCAAGAGACAGGTCGGCGGTAAAGCCACCGTTTACGTCTGCCACCGGTTTACCTGTTCGCCGCCGGTAACCGACTGGAATCAGCTAGAAGAGCTGTTGAAATGATTGAATCTAAACCCCGCCTC
>JBGPGE010000081.1:0-19799 GCA_041483675.1 Binatia bacterium | reverse complement strand
CCCCGACATGCCTTTTTCGCCCCCCGCCCCCCCCCCCCCACCCCCCGCGGCCCCGGCGGGGGGTTCCTTACCATACTCTTTCCCCTACCCACCCCCCCCCCCCCCCGCGGGGGGGGGGGGGGGGGGGGGGGGGTTCAACCATCCCCGATGGGGGACACTACCTATCGGGCGCCTATGGTATACCGGGTTGGAAGGATCGAGCACACAGGACCACAATCGGCCCTATTGAAATAGCCACCTGCTTTTTGCTCCACCTGGTTTGACTTGCTTTTCTCCCGCCTGTAGCTTGCGTTACGTTATGCGAGTCTTAAGCGACCTATTCAAAAACAATCAGGCCTGGGCCGCCGACCTCACCAAACGCGATCCCGATTTTTTTCAGCGGTTATCCAAACAGCAGGCGCCGCAGTACCTCTGGATCGGCTGCTCGGACAGCCGGATGCCGGCGAATCAGATCGTCGGGCTAGCGCCCGGCGAGATGTTCGTCCACCGCAATGTCGCCAACGTAGTCGTCCACACCGACCTCAACTGCCTCGCCGTAATCCAATTCGCCGTGGATGTCCTTCACGTGCGGCACATTATCGTCTGCGGCCACTACGGCTGCGGCGGCGTGCTGGCGGCGTTGCGCGGCGACAAGCTCGGGCTGATCGACAACTGGCTGCGTCACGTGCAGGACTCGCGGGAAAAACATCGCGCGCTCCTCGACACTCTAACGAACGAAGCGGAAAGGCACGACCGGCTGTGCGAGCTGAACGTGGTCGAGCAGGTGGTTCACGTGAGCCAGACAACGATCGTCCAGGACGCCTGGGCACGCGGCCAGGCGCTGTCGGTGCACGGTTGGATCTACGCGCTGCGCGACGGCCTGCTGCGCGATCTGGAGATCTGCATTACCCGCCCGGATGAAATCGCCCCGCTTTACCAATCAGCCGTCACCCGACTGAAAGGAAAATAGCCATGAGTAACCCTACGATCGGTTTCATCGGTCTCGGCATCATGGGCAAGCCGATGGCGCGCCATCTGTTGAAGGCGGGCTATCCGCTCGTGGTTCATAACCGGGGCAGGCCGCCAATAGACGAGCTGGCCAAAGAGGGCGCTCAGGTTGCCGGAACTTCCCAGGAAGTTGCCGCGCGAAGCGAGGTCGTGATCACGATGCTGCCGGATTCCCCGGACGTCGAACTGGTCTATGCCGGAGAACAAGGCGTCTTCGCCGGTGTGAAATCGGGCACGCTGCTGATCGACATGTCCACCATCTCGCCCGTGGTCGCGCGCAAGCTGGCGACCGAGGCGGAAAAGCGCGGCTGCGAGATGCTCGACGCGCCGGTAAGCGGCGGCGAAGCGGGCGCGATCAGCGCCTTGTTGTCGATCATGATCGGCGGCAAAGCCGCCGCAGTCGAACGAGCCATGCCTATCTTTCAAGCGCTGGGAAAAAATATCGTCCACGTCGGCGACGCCGGCGCGGGACAGGTGGCGAAGGCTGCGAACCAGGTTGTCGTCGGAATCACCATCGCGGCAGTGAGCGAGGCGTTGGTGCTCGCCAAAAAGGCCGGAGTCGATCCGGCCAAGGTGCGGCAGGTGCTGCTCGGCGGCTTCGCGCAGTCAAAAGTCCTCGACGCGCACGGACAAAAAATGCTCGAGCGTAATTTCAAGCCCGGCTTCCGCATCCGCCTGCACGAGAAAGATTTGAAGATCGCGCTCGCGACGGGAAGCGAGTACGGCGTGCCGTTGATGGTCACGGGCCTAGTCGCGCAGATGATGGCGGCGATGAAGTCGACCGGCCGCGGCGATCTCGATCACGCCGGCCTGGTCACCTTTGTCGAAGAGCTGGCCAAAACAGAACTGTCACAAAAAAGTTCTTCTTAACACGGAGACTGTTTTTTCGGTAAAGTTTTCACGTTACCTTTTCCTATAGTCTCAACGTTTGAGTTAAAGGGTTAGTTCGTTTTAGGCTCCTTGAGGCGAACTTCAAGGCCTCGGATCATTGGGGCCACTTGCTTGATGCGAGAATCGACTTCCAACACGTAGGCTTTGTACTCCTCAAGCGAAACAGGGTCGTCTGATCCCTTACCGCGCAACCATTCAAGACGCTTGGTGATGTTGGCGGTCATATCTGCAAGTTGCGCTTCAACATCTTTCAGGCTGGTGGGGAACGTCACATCTTTTCCTTTGTACTCCGTCGCCGAACGAACAAGCGCATGTAGAGATTGCGCTTCGAGCAGCGTCCCCACTAAAACTGAATATGCCTGTGTTCGCTTCTCGGCTGCGGCGACTCTGTTACTCAGACGCGCAGCGCGGTAGCTAAGCCAAAAGCTTATGAGCGCAACTACTAGCGCGAGCGATGCGATGGTATCTGAGGTACTCATACGCGCAGAGATCTAACGAGGCTGTAGAAAAAGTCCCGACGACTCAAAAAATGTCTAAATCGGGGGTACTCAAATGTTCTCCCGATCCTAGATCGTCGCTTAAAGGTTAAACCAGAGATTCGGTAAATTTTTACGTTACCTTTTTCTACCGGCTCAACGAGTTACCGTTGAGCCGCGTTGTTTCCTCAGGGTCGGCTCAAACGGCGGGTTAGGTTCCGTTGGTTATAGGCTACGGAGCAACTGCGACTTCTTTGATTCAAAGTCGTCCCGGGTAATCAGGCCGCGATCAAGCATGCGTTTCAAGGTCTCTAGACGCACTTCGATTGACGGCGCTTCGGCTGCCGACCCAGGACTCAAGGTATCGATCTGCGTCGTTGATTCAGTGGGGATGGATGTGGTGGGCACATTGAACTGGCCTGGCTCGAGTGGAGACTCCTCTTCCCGCTTCTCCTTCGTTGTCTTGCGGTCAACGGACTTCTTCCGACTCAAAGGTAGGCTGTATGTGTTGTGTACCCGCATTGATCGGGTGAAGTACAAGAACCACACCAGAGAGATAAGGGCGGTGGCGATAAACGCGCCGATGACCGCACCGACAGCTTCAGCGGTGACGTGCAGGCGAAGCAAGGTCTTTCCAAGGACCAAATCCAGCAGGTACATAAGCGGGGGGGCAGCGCACAGCAAGACCTTTACGTGAAAGACGCTTCGCGGCTCCAATCGATTCTTTAGTCCGTACGCCACCCACCACTGCCAGACAATCATGCCCACTAGCAAGAGCCATGATGCGGCTTTGTATCGGGTCCATCCATCGAGAGACAAGAGTTGAGGTGCACGTTCTTCGGCCATCCGAAACTCATTGCTTAGACGGCCCGCGCCGAAGAGTGGCGAGAGGTAGTACGAAGCAAAGATAAAGAAACGTAGCCAGCCATGAACCCCATACGGAGTAAGGCCGTCAGGCCCTGGAACGGCTGACGCAGCATCACGCCTGAACTTTATGACCATCCACGCGACGATCAGCAAGACGATCGCGAGCGGCAGGAGAGTCAAAACGGTGGAACGCTGCATGAATCAGCTCCCTCTGTGTTGAAGTTGTGTTGGGGACGAATACGCCACCAGCATCGACATGTAAAAACCTAACGAATCCGCCGCTCAGCTACCGGCCGCTCACGCTTGCGCCAGGAGAAAGCCGTTGAGGGTGGCCGGTCTCCTGCAGCGGCGGGTTAGCTGGGGCGACCACCAACAACCCCCAGTAGTACACGAATCTCTTCTTCAAGAGCTCTGCGAAGCGGAGGCACCTCCTTCTCGACAGATTCCCAGGCCGCCCGCCATGCCTGAAATGCCTCCTTCGCGGAACTCTTATTCGGATGCTCCCATTGATCGCTAACGCCCAAGCGTATCGTAGGCGCCCGAAGCCGTCTTCCAAACTCTTCCAATGATGTGCATAGCTCTGTGGATACATAGATGCGGTGCTCGTCGAAGAAGCGCAAGTACTCGTTGTTGGAATTGAATGCATTTACGAACTTCTGCTTCCGGTCTGGCTCCCCGGACATCTCCACGGGGAATGCAAATGTCTCAGCCTCACGAACTGCTCGTACTAGGAGCTTGTACAGTTCTGCTAGCACCTCAGCGCGCTTCTCGTGGAGAGTTGAGAATCGAACTTGATGTTCAACGGTCGTAAGGGCCAGCTTCGCCTTGAATTCTTCGAGGTCCTTGGCCAGTACACTCTTGACAACAGATCGGCCAAGGAACCCAAGTACCAGAAGCAGCGTCGCGTTGCCGCCGAAGGCCACAAGAAGTGCTTGCCACAACTCCATTCGTACTATTTCCTCTAGCTCACTATTTAAGTGAGCTGCGATAGCCTATCTCGTACAGCTCTGCTGAAATCCATTTCGACCAAAATCCTATGTAGTATTCCCCATCTAGAAAGCTTCTGGCAAGGGCTATTTTACCGGCAAACGCTGCCCTCCGGCGGGCACTTGGAGGGGCCATAGGACCTCTCCTAGTCGATCAATTGGAAAGCTGTCGCAATGGATACTACAAGACGATGAGTTCGGTCAAGCGTTTTAAGCCATCCCTTTTCGAACCGACGCGTGTCGAGTAGTGGGTGAGTTGGCGGAAGATGTTGCGATCCCCCGGAGCAAATACTGGTCACCCCCGAATGTCTTTATCGGGGGTCCAGTCCGAATTTCGCCTGGATTCCCGCTAAAAGCATGCGGGAATGACGGACTTTGAGACTCGGAATCGCCACTCCGCAGCACAAGCTACGGGGAATTGACCCGAAGACATTAAAACGGATCATGCCGTTTCGTCTGCCGGCGGCGCCGGCGGCCTCGCGGCAAACATGCAGAGCATCGACAACAGGCTGACGAAGGCAAAGATGGTAAAGGGAATCGTGTAGCTTTTCGTCACGTCGTAGAAAAATCCGGCTACAATCGGCCCCAGGAAGGTCCCCGCCGTCGTGATCGAGCGGCTCATGCCGTGGATCGTCGCGAAGTGCCGCGTGCCAAAGTAATCGGCGCGAATCGGCTCTTGCAGCGACGCGAGCCCGCCGTAGGCCAGAGAGTAAATCACCGTAGCCGCGCCGAAGATATAAAAATCGGCGGCCCACCCCATGAACAGCACCGAAACCGAGAGCGAAATGAGCAGCCCAATGATGAGCTGCCGCTTGTCGAGCACGTCGCCCAGCCATGCCATGCCGAGACGAGCGGGAGCGCCGATCAGCGCGGAAAGGCCGAGGAGCCCGCTGGCCGCCGCCGTGCTCCATCCCCGATCGACCAGGAGAATCACAAAATGGACCGACACCCCTTCGGTCACCATATGTCGTAGCGCCATGGCGATGGAGAGATTCCAAAACGACCTCGTTCGCATCGCCTCGCGTAGCGTGAATTGCGGCTCGGCGGAACTGCGCCGCTCGCGCGCGGTGTCGTGTTTTTCCGCCGGGGCGTCGCCTGCGGCGCTGTCCTCCTGTTTGTAGACGCGCGCGATCACCATCGCCAAGGGCAAGCTGACCGCAAGTAAAACGATTCCGGATACCACTGCTGCCGTTCGCCAACCCCACATCCCGATTATCCAGCCGATGACCGGCACGAGAGGGCCGGACAGTCCCGGTCCCATCCGGTAGATTCCGAACGCAAAGCTCCGGCGCTCGCGAAATACCTGCGCGATCATCACGCTGATCGGCATGTTGTAGCCGAGGCTGGAGCCGAGGACGATTCCCAGGACGATCACCACGTAGAGCATCGGCAGCGACTCGACCAGGCTCAGGCAGAAAAATCCGAGCGTGGCAACGAAGATGCCCGCGAACATCATTCTCGGAGGGCCGAACCGATCCGTGGCGTAGCCCTCCAGCGGGCCCAACAGACCGGACTCGATTCTAGCGAGGGAGAATGCGCCGGAGATGGCGGTCCGGCTCCAGCCGAACTCCCGCTCGAAGGAGGGAAAGTAGGTGCTCAGCCCGAAATAACTAAGGCCGGTGTTGACGGCGTGCGCCAGGCACGCGGCGATGACGATCCACCAGCGGGAATTCACAAAGATGAGCGCGGAGAATATTTTGTTCCGGATCGCGTAATCATCGTCTGTATCCGATGGGTATTTCCGGCGGCTTCTCCAGCCACATCAGCTGCGCCGGATTATCTTTCAGCATGACGCTGATCTCGTCCGGTTTGATGCCGAAGCCGAGTAACGCCCGGATAAAAACGCGCATGCCGTCGATCGCGTCCATGTGGAGCACCTGGCCGAAGTCGCTGCCGATGATGCAGCGGTCCGGGCCGATCGCTTTGATCGTCCGGATCGTCTCCATCGGATCGGCGACGGGCTGGTAGAGGCTCGGGATCATCGGCTGGCAATAGGTGCCGACGTAGACGCCGAGGTCGCGGAGTTGCTTCATTTCGTCGAGTAAGAGCTTGTTCAACTCCAGCAGCGGATGGTCGAGCGTCGCGCGCACGCCGATATCTTTGGCGAGCCTCGCCAACGGCAGCAGCTCTTGAAAGTCGGTGTGGCCGAAGCCGATGCCGACCTTCTTCTCCACCGCCATCTCCATGATCTCTTTCACTTCCGGCAGGACGCTGCCGTTTTCGGCGACCAGGCGCACGCCGCCTTTTTCCGGTTGCCCGGCGCCGCGCCAGAATCCGAGCGACGTAAAGGTCGGGAACCAGATCATTTTGAAATTGGGATACTGGAGTCCCACGCGGATGTAATCGGGCCGCATACCGAAACAGCAGCCCGCGCCGCCGTAAACTTCGACGCGGTTGGTCAACTCGCCGCGGGCGATCATGTCGTCGATGTGGCGCTGCGTCAGGTAGGCGGACGTTGCGCTCACGTTCCAGTGGTCTTTGAAGGCGATGGCCCGCATGCCCGACTTCGACGCCTCGACGGCGATCTGAAGCATGTCCTGCGAGCGGTGAACGAAATCCGGGTAGGCGTGGATGTGGCAGTCGATCGCGCCTGTGAGCAGCTCGTTTTCTATCCCCGGATAGATCTTGAGCATCTCCGGGTTATCTTTGAGCATCTGATAAAAATAGTCTTTGGCGTTGAGCTGGCGCACCCGCTCCAACGTCAAAGTGCGGCCCACCATCAACGCCTCCGCGGCCGCGGCATCAGCAGCAAAATCACACATGGCCCCTCCTAAAGTCGGGTAAGTAAAAAGTCAAAAGTAAAAAGGTAAAATAACAAGCCCTTCACTTCCCGCCTCTTGGTTTTTGAATTGTACTTTTGCCTTTTACCTTTTTACTTTTTACTTTCTTTATTTTCCCCATGCTTCCAAAAATCTTCGTGCGTCTTCGACGACCGGTTCCGTGACCGGGACGTAGGGAATGACGAGCCGGTTTGCGCCGGCCTCCTCAAACGGTTTAAGCTTTTCTTTAATCTCACTGATCGAAGTCCCTGGGATTACTGGCAGTCTGTCCATGTAGGCATCGGTCAGCGCGCCCATCGCCGCTTTGAAGCCGCCTTGCTTGAAGGCGTCCTGAATCGCGTTGACCTCCGGCTCGAAGCCCAGCCCCTTGAGCATGTCGCTGTAGTGGTCGGCGAGATTATAGAAGGTCAAAACCTGGCGGAGCTTCGAGCGCGCCAGCGCGCGGTCGGGATTCAGCGAGACCCGGCACTTGGCGATGATCTCGACTTTGCTTGGATCGCGTCCCGCCTCCTTCGCCCCTTCGCGCACGCGAGCGGCGATCTCGCGGATCTTCGCCGGCGTCGCCATGTTGATGAACACGCCGTCGGCGATTTTTCCGACCAGCTTGGTCATCTGCGGCCCCAGGCCAGCGAGATAGATCGGAAAGTTCGGATGGCTCGGCTTCCACGATAATTGAAACCGCTTGCCCGTCTGGTAAATCTCCCCCTCGTACTCGACGCGCTCGCCCGCCGCGACTTTGCGAACGATCTCGATGTACTCTCGGGCGCGCTTGAGCGGGCGGTCGAAAACGCCGCCGTGCCAGCCGGCGATGCTCTTGTTCGCCACGCCGAGACCCAAGAGCAGGCGGCCGCCGGAGAGGTCTTGCAACGTCGCCGATTGAATTCCAAGCGTCACCGGGCTGCGGCCGTAGATATGGTAGATCGCGGTCCCGAGCTTGATTGTCTTGGTCCGGCTCGCGGCGGCGGAAATCAGGACGAGCGGATCGGTGCTGTTGGACTCCCCTTTCCAGTAGGCGCCGAAGCCGACATCCTCGGCGATCTCGACGAGATCGATCACATCCGCCGCCGGATAGTGCGCGGCGGAGTTTATTTCGATGTCATAGATCATAAGTTGCCCTTTGAATTATAGGTGCTTCGACACGCTCAGCACGAACGGAAAATCTTCAATCTTTGCAATCCTTCCTCCGTTCGCCCTGAGCCCCTCGAAGGGTGAACGGAGGGCTTGCTAAGGCTTTTCTATATGACTCTCTCTTCCTTCGTGCTCTTCGTGTCCTTCGTGGTGCAATACTCTGTTTGGCGTGAGACGCTATACTAGGTTACCGAGATCACGCCATGCGCCCGCTTCGAGAGCAACTCCCCGCCCTTCTCTGTGACCAGCACCGTCCCGCCCCAGGTAAATTGTGTTTTTCCATCCGCGCCCGTGACCGTTGGCCGCCAGAGCCATAACGTGCTTTTCTCGACCGTAAGTCCCTTCAGCGCATCGGGTTGGGTCGTCGCCCCGATGACGGGGCCGTCATCTCCGGCGCCCCGTCCGGCCAGGAGAACCTTCGCCTTCATCCCACCTTTCTCGGAGACAGTCTTGGAAAACTCGAGAAGCTCCGCGCACGATCTCCCCGGCGTCAACAACTTGAGCCCCGCGTTGAAAACTTCCTTCTGTCGCTCGATCAGCGGCTTCCACGCCTCGGGAACCGCTCCCAATAAAATCGCCTGATCTTCCTCGGCCATCTGCGTGCCGTAGACCGCGATCATCTCGCTCCGGACGAGCGATCCCGGCTTGAGCCGTCGCCCGAGCGGCGGATTGGCGAAGCGCTTCGTCTCCGAGCCGTCGATCATGCCGCTGGTCCAGGCGAACGGATGATACTCCGCGCCGAGGTCGAGCATCCGCGCCATCGCGCGCGCGTAAAGCACCGCCTCGTCCGCGCCCGGACGCGCGAGTTTTTTGAGCTCTTCGATCCCGGCCTCGGCGATCTCAACGGCCTTTTTTATCGCGGCGATCTCTTCGGCGCTCTTCACGTAACGGACAAAGCCGACGATATCGGTCGCATCTTCGAACTTCGCATTCGGCAGCCGCTTGAGCACGGCGCTGAACGCGCCGTGATTGACGACGCCGTCGGTGGCGCTGACTTGCGAAACTTTTCCGCCTTTCAGTCCCACGACGCCGATGCGCGCGCGCTCCATGCCCGTTTCCAAGAGCGCCTCGGCCATCGGCTCGGACCACTCGCGGCTCGTCTGCCACGGCTCCGGCGCCCAGGTGTTGCTCGAGCTGCGGTCGGCGATGACGATCGGCGCGCGCCCGTCGGTCGGCAGGATGACCGACGAGCAGCGGAGCTGCGTTAAGTAGCGCGCGTCGATGCCGGGGCCAAGCGGCACGAAGATGCAATCGAAGCCCGCTTTCGCGCCGGCTTCCTTGACCGCCTTCCATCTGCGATCGCGTTCTTGCAGCGAATAGTCGGACCACACATAAACAGTCGCGCCGGCTCTCGTCGGCGGTTTGTAAGTCATAAGTCCTCCAGAAAATACAGAATTGAGAAGTCAGTAGTCAGAATCCAGAATCCCTCCCGTTCCGCCTTCTGGATTCTGAATTCTATATTCTGAATTCTCGTTTTTGTTACTGAATCGACACCATCCCCGGCGTGCGCTTGACGAGCTGCACGGCGCCGGTTCTGGTGATCGCGACGCAGCCGCCCCAACTGTATTGAAGCTTCTCGTCGTCGGACATCGCGATCGGCTTCCAGACGAAAACGTTGCCTTCGTGCATGACCACGTCGCGTACTTTTTCGCCACGATCCTGCGGCGTGAGCAGCGGGCCGTCGTCGCCGTAGCCGCGCCCGTGCATGAGGATCAGGCTCTTCATACCGCGCTTGTCGCCGAAGCTGTTGACCGAATCGATGAACTCGGCAAACACCTGGCCCGGCTTCAACCGCTCGAGGCCGGCGTAGAAAAGATCGCGCTGGAGATCGACCACGCGTTGCCACTTGTCCGGAATCTTTCCGAGGTAAAATCCCTGCTGCTCCTGCGCGATCAAGCCGCCCCAGAGCGCGTCGACTTCGTTGTGGATGCGGTAACCGGGCCGGAGCACGCGCCCGGACGGCGGATCTTCGAAACGCGGCAATCTCGCGTCGTCCGCCGGCCCGGAGTAAAACGCGAGCGGATAATAGCCGCTGCCGAGCTCCAGCATGCGGCGCATGACGGAAGTATAGACGACCGCGTCGGACACGCCGGGGCGCGAGACGCGCCCCATCTCCTCGATTCCCTCCGCGGCGATCTCGGCGCCGCGGCGCACGCAATCGACTTCTTCCGGACTCTTCATGTAACGCGCAAACGCAACCGTGTCGTGATCGTCCTCGAACTTCGCGTTGGGCAGCTGCCGCAAAACCTCCACGTAAGAACTGTGATTCACGACGCCGGCGTAGGCGCGGCCGTGAACCATCCTGCCACGCTCCAATCCCGTGACGCCGATGCGCGCGCGCTCCAGGCCCGACTCGACGAGCGCCTGCGCCATCGTTACGCCCCACGAGCGTCCCGGCGAGCGCGGCTCGGGAATCCACTCGTTGCCCGGCAAATCGCTGATGACGATCGGCGTGCGGCCGTCCGTCGGCAAAATGACCGCAGCGTTGTCCAGCAGCGTGAGGTAGCGCCCGTCGGAGCGCATGCCGCGCGCTTGCTCGAGCGAGAGGTGCTGATTTTTCCCGTCGATGCAGAGCGGGACCAAAATGCAGTCAAAGCCCGCCTGCGCCGCGTTCTTTCTAACCGCGTTCCAGCGGCGGTCGCGCTCCGCGAGAGAAAAACCTTTCCAAGTAGTATCCGCCGGCGCTTCCATATCGTCCTCCTTCTAATGAGGCAAGAGGCAACAGGCAAGAGGCAAAAGTAAGAAGGTCATGCCGTTGTTCGGCCCTCTTACTCCTGCCTTCTGCCTTCTGCCTCCTGCCTTGTTCTCAGTCGCGGCTTCACTTCGTTTAGCAGCAATCGCATCTGTCCTGCAACATCCGGCGAGATGAGCCGCGCCACCACCGCGGTGAGACCGCTGTCCACATAACCCTGTAGCTTGGCAGCGCAGTCTTCCGGAGTTCCGAAAAAAGGATTCAGGTGACGCAGCGCGGAGCGCGGCTGGTGAAAGTATCGCTCCGCCAGACTCCAGCCTCTCTCCTCGGCGTCGCCCGCGTCCGGCTCGAGATGGAACGTGGCGAACAGAGTGGACGGAAGCTCTCTCCCGCCACGGTCAGCTTGTCGCGCAAATTGTTCGATCTTGCGCCTCCGCCCGACGAATTCATCCAAACTATGCGCGACGGTGAACCAGCCGTCGCCCAGCCGCGCGACGCGCCTGAGCGCCCGCTCGTCGTCTCCGGCGGCGACCCAGATCGGAATCGACCTCCGAAGCGGCTTCGGCTGGATGCCGCCGCCGTTGAAACGATAATATCTCCCCTCGAACGCAACACTCTCCTCGCTCCAGAGCCGGCGCATCAACCCGATGCATTCGTCGAGCCGCCCCGCCCGCTCTTTAAAAGGGACGCCGCAGGCCTCGAACTCGAGATCCACATGCTTGTATTGCGGCGCGACGCTGACGCCGAAGAGAACGCGGCCGGAGGATATCACGTCCAACGTAGCCAGCGAGTGGGCCAGGAGAACGGGATTGCGCAAGGCGGCGATCAGCGGCACGACGCCGATTCCGACCTTGCTCGTCTTCGCCGCGAGCGCCGCCATGATCGTGAGACAGTCAGCGTGCGCCCGGTCGAGCAGCGAAAGTCTGGGGCTGTCGCCTACCCAGAGATGGTCGAACCCCGCCGCCTCCGCCTGCCGCGCGCCTTCCCAAAACTCCTCCACCCCTTGCGGCCCGCGATCTCCGCGTATCAGGTGACGGGTATGGAGCAGCAGGCCGAACTCTACGCCGCGCGCTCCCATGACCTCAGCGGCTGGCGGCAACGACGCTCGTTACCTGCGGAAGACCTCCGAGAATCTGGCGCGTCGACTCGCCGCCGTCCTCGGTCATCCACACACTGCCGTCGGTCATGCCGAACAAAAAAGTATTGGGATCGTTCGGATCGCCGGCCACCGCGCGCGGCGCGGCTTTGAAATGTTCCGGCAGCCCGCCGGAAAGTCTCTGCCAGGAGTCTCCTCGATCTTCGCTACGATAAAATCCCGTGTCCGCCCCTTCCGGGCGACGCCAGAACGGCGGCGGGACGGCAGCGGCGGCGGTGAGAAACAGGCGCGGCCTGGAGGGATGAAAAGCGACCTGCGCCATGTAGCGGCGATCCAGGCCCGTGGCCGACGCCGTAAAATGATCTCCGCCATCGACGCTCTTGTAGAACCACTTGCCTGAAGTGGCGATCACGTGAGACGGATCGTCCGGCATCACGGCGACCGAGTGGGAGTCGAACTCCGTTCCTTCTTTGATATTTTGCCACGTCTTGCCGCCGTCCTTGCTGCGGACGATCCAGCCCTCTTCGACCGCGCCGAAAATCAGCAACGGGTCCTGGGCGCACAACGCCAACCCCTTCACGTGGCTCACGTGCGGCGGCCCGGGAAAAGTCCAGTCGATCGTTTCGGGAAGGCTTCTCAACTGCTCGCAGTCGGTCCAGTTGTCCCCTCCGTCATCGCTTTTGAAGACCGACGACGGTCCGGTGCCGAGGACCAGCTCGCCCGTCGTCGGATGTTGGACCAAAAACCAGGCTTCTTTGTAAATAATGCCTTCGTTGATTTCGCACCAGGTTTGGCCGCGGTCGTCGCTCATAAAAACTCCGGCGCGGCTGGTGGCCGCGTAAATGCGCCTGGGGTCCCGCCAGTCGATCACGACGGGCGACCTGAGCGCGCCTTTGCCCTGCAGGCCGATCGCCCGCGCCCGGTAGCCGCCGTTATCCGGCACCGCCTGATACAACCCTTCCGCCGTCCCTATATAAAGGACGCGCTCTGAACCGGCTGTCATGTTTCTCCTCCCTTTCTCACTACCCGACTAGCCGACAACTCCCTGTTGCCGTAGCTTCCTCACTTCATCCGCATCGTAGCCCAGTTCCGCCAGAATCTGTGCGCTCTGTTCGCCGACGAGCGGCGGCGGTTTCGCGGCCGTGTAAGCCAGCCCTTCGTATCTTACACCCGAAGCGACAAGCTGCAACTTCCCGGCCTTCGGATGCTCGACCTCTTCGATCAATCCCTCATGGCGCACTTGCGGATCGGCCAACACCCCGGCCATATCGTAGAGCGGCCCGGCGGGCACGTCGTTTTCGGCCAGCAGCTTCAGCCACTCCTGGCGCGTCCGCTGAGTAAAAGCCGGCGCGAGCTCCGCTTCGAGCGCGGCGAAGTTTTCTCTCCGCGCATCCCTACTCTTGAAGCGCGAATCTTCCGCAAGGTCAAGCCTATCTATGGTTTTCAACAACGCGATCCAGAATTTTTCCGGCACCGAGCAGTGGATGACAAGTGGCAGCTTGTCTTTCGCGGGAAACGCAAAGGCATGCGCGTTTTTCACGCGCGCCACCCGGTCGGGCGTCTCTCCCGTGCGCAAGTATGTCGCCGCCGCCTCGCCGATAAATGCGAGCGTGGAGCGTAAAAGCGACGTCTCCACCCGGCAGCCCTGTTGCGATTTTTGCCGCGCGAACAGCGCGCCCAAAATACCGTAGCCGGCCGACAGGCCGGTGACATAGTCGGAGAGCGCGATGCCCATCAGTTTCGGCTTGTCCATGTCCGTCAGAACACTGAGCAGGCCGCTCATCGCCTGGCCCAGCGTGTCGAAGCCGGGGTTGTTCGCATATGGCCCGCTCTGGCCGAAAGCGGAGATCGAGCAGTAGATGAGTTTTTGGTTCAGCGCCCGCAGGCTTTCGTATCCGAGCCCCAACCGCTCGGCGACGCCGGGGCGAAAATTTTCCACGAAGACATCCGCGCGCTCCACCAGCTTCAGACAAATCTCTTTCCCTCGCGGGCTTTTGAGATCCAACGCCAAGCTGTGCTTCCCGCGGTTTAAGTGAGCGAAGTGCGGGCTGAAGAACGGATCGGGAGCGAAGTAACGGTACGGGTCGCCGTCGGGCGGAGATTCGATCTTGATGACCCGCGCGCCGAGGTCGGCCAGCAGCGCCGTCGCATAGGGACCGGTCACAAACGTGCAGCACTCGACGACCGTGATCCCTTCCAGCGCCCCAACCGGCATAGAACTTTTTTCCCCGGCGTCAATCTCCCATGAGTGCGTCGGAAAAGTCAAACCAAGCACCCGCCTCCCTCCAGTATGTTTCTGCACCCTCGACTGGTTTGACTTCACCGCATAAAGTTCGCTATTTTGCATCTAGACGGGAGAATATCGATGGCAAACGGACTTCCAGCCAGAGTGACCAGAAAAACAAAAAACACGATCCGTATTGAGATTTCCAGAGAGAGCTTCGAGGCTTTCTGTAACGCGGCCGGGCTGTATCGCAAAGATTTTATCGAGGCTTTAGATGCCTCAGAGCGCGACCACCGCGCAGGCCGGGTTACCAAACGAAAGTCATTGCATGAATTGATCAAGTAGGCGGTAATGATCGACATCTCGACCACCGCCACTTTCGATCGCCTCTATACAAACCTACCGCGCCACATTCAGCGAAAAGCAGCCAGGAGAACAGAGCTGTTCAAGAGCAACCCTTTTCATCCCTCGCTTCGGACAGAAAAGCTCCATCCCAAGCAGCATGAGGTCTGGAGCTTCCGTGTCGACCAGGCCTACCGCATCGTCTTCAAATTCGTCGCGCCGGGCCATGCGGAACTTCGATATATCGGACACCACCACTCGATTTACGACTACGACCTGTTCAGGTAGGACTAGATTTTCACGACCCCAACCCCTTGA
Organism: Binatia bacterium; assembly: GCA_041483675.1. Classification (GTDB taxonomy): domain Bacteria; phylum Desulfobacterota; class Binatia; order UBA9968; family UBA9968; genus 2-12-FULL-60-19. Next base: position 5,012 of record JBGPGE010000081.1, on the reverse strand, counting down.
AAAACCCTTCCTTCTCTAATTCATCCAAGAGCGAGTGATCGACGAATTCCTCCGGCTTGCGGTTTCTCATCTCCGGGCTGGTCTCAGCGTAAAAGTCCAGCGTGTCTTTGATGCCGGCCATGTTCACGCGCGGTGGAAAGGAGAAGCGCGGCGCATAATAATTGTAGGTGTCGTTGAGAATCGCGGCGTCGTCCAGGCGCATTCTTTTGGCGAAGACCGCGAGCGTTCGCTCGCGATCGGTCTTGATGACGTGAACCGCCTCGGCGTAAGCCTTCAGAAATCGTTTAGCGATGTCGCGGTTGTCGCGCAGATAGCTGCGCCGGACATAAAGCGTGGATTGAGAAAAATTAGCTCTCATGTCTCCCATGTCGGCGAGAACCCGGTAGCCTGCCTTGACCGCCATCGTGAGATGGGGTGGCGAGAGAATGGTCGCGTCGAGCGATCCTACAGTCAGTGACAGGAGGCGGGTGGGCGCATCTCCGCCTATCATCACGTTCACCTCCTGTTGCTTGATCCCCCACTCTTTCATTGCAAGCTGAAGCGCGATGTCGTTGGAGCCGCCGAAGTTGAGGATGCCGATCTTTTTCCCGCGCAAATCCTTGGGCGAGCGGATATCGGGCTTTACGACAACGGCGTAGGGAAACTTATTGTAAGATGCGGCGAGAATTGTTACATCCGAGCCGCGGGCGTAGGCTTGGAGAGGCGCCGTGCCCGAGCCGGTGGCGAACTGCGTGCTGCCGCCGAGCAGCGCCGCCACCGAGCGCGCGCCGCCGGTGATCATCACGAGATCGACGTTGAGGCCGTGCTTCTCGAATAGTTTCAGATCTTTCGCCACCCACGACGCGCTCTGGAACCCGGACACCCCGCCGAAGTCGGCGACGATCTTCTCCGCGGCGTGGCCGGCAGCAGTGAGCGCTGACAAAAACAATAGAACCGTCAGAAAGCGAGAAAAAGCAATCATCGTTTCTTAAAAAAGACCCATCCGTCATTCCCGCGAAAGCGGGAATCCAGCAGGGGCGTGATGAATCACGCCCCTACCTCGGACCCTGGATTCCGGCTCACGCCCGCCTTAGCGGGCTTGGCCGGAATGACGATTCTGGCGCGTTTGAAACCAGGTAAGGCTCTGCACTTACATCCACGTGCCGTTAACATTTCCATCCTTTTACCGAGATATCGATCCCATTCCCTTCGAGATCATGGAGCCGGTATTCGGCGAACGGAATCCGGTCCGGCCGCTTCGCTCCTCTCGGCACGCCCGCCTTCTCCGCTCGGTCTCTCGTCTCTTCGATGCTGTCGATGTGAAAGCCAAAATGGTTGAAGCCGTTTTTCTCCTCGCCCACGCGCTGGTACAGCAAGGCGACGTTGAAGTAGCCGTCCGAAACGAAGATCGAGGAGCGGTCCGAATACGCCACTTCCTTCATGTTGAGAACGCTCTGATAGAAACCGGAGAGCCGCTTGGGATCGGCGGTATAGAGCGCGATGTGCCGGATCGGGAACGGAGTTTTTTCCGGCGCCACGCCGAAGCTATTGGCCGAGAGATCGATGCGGTTGCCGTCCGGATCTGCAACCTGCGCCTGGCCATGCGACGCGGAGGCCGCGCCTGCCTTTCCAGCCTTTTCTTTCACGCCGGTCAAATCTTCCACCTGAAAGCCGCTCGCGTAAAAACCGTACCCGCTTTCCGACGCCTGCTTAAGAAAAGCCAGAGTAAAAGTCCCGTCCGACAGACGAACGAGGGAAGGCTCTTCCGAAACCGTCTTCAGATCGAAAACCTGCCGATAAAAGTCGGCCAAGCGGCCCGGCTCTTTCGCGGCAATGGTTAAGCATCGTAAGTGAGACATAAGAACTCCTTCCTCAAAGTTTCGAGCGTAATGGCTTTGCGCGTCATTCCCGTGCAAACGGGAATCCAGAGTCCTTGTTCGCCTGGACTCCCGCGTCCGCGGGAGTGACGACCCTACCTTGGCGCCACCAGAATCTCATCCCTCGGGAACCGGTCCATAATCTCCGCGCCGTTCTTCGTCACGACCACCATATTTTCCAATCGGACACCGCCGACCCGCCGCTCGCCCTCCCGCCCCTCGACGGCGATCGTCATCCCCTCTTCGAAAACCTGCGGGTATTTGAGCGACCACTGCCGGTTGATGATCGGCATATCGTAGCCGCTGCTGCCTCCACCACCTAACCCCAGCCCGTGGCCGATTTCGCTCGCCAGCACCTCGACCTCCTCCTTATATCCCCACGTCGACGCCGGAGGAAAGTGCTTAGCGGCATCCGCCGTGGTCCTGCCCGGCTTGATCTCATCGATGACGGCGGTGAGCCGGTCGACCACCCGCTTGTACCAGTCCTTTTCCTTCGGCGTCGGCGCGGCGGCGACCTTGAAGGTTCGGTAGGTGCAGGTGCCGTAGCCCATGTAGGTAAGGCCGCACAGCGATCCGTAAACCAGATCGCCGACTTCGATGATCCGGCTGGATTGGTGAAACGCGCGATCGAAAGTGTTGGGTCCGGTGCGCCAACCGCCGGGAACCGCGTTTTCCGCGCCGTACTCACACCCTGCCGTAGAAGCGAAGGTCGCCAGGTCGGTGTCCTGTATGCCCGGCTTCAAATTTTCCCACACCCGGTACCACACGCCGCTTACGATCGCCGCCGCCGTTTTCAAGCAGTTGATCTCGTCCTCGTTTTTGATCGACCTCGCTTCGAGCATCGTGGCCCGCGTATCGACGATGTTCTTGATACCCGCCGCATTCAAAGCCTCCCGCGCGATGCCGTCGAATCCGCCGAGCCCCAGCTTCTCGCCCAGCAGGCCGCGCTTCTCCAGCTCGCCCTTGATGTCGGCGGCAAACTGCTTCGCCTCGTCCTGCGAAGCCTCCAGACCACACGCCCCCGTGAGCCAGCAGCGCGCCGGACGCCACTCTTTGATCCAGGGGGCCTGGCCGGGCATCATGTGATAGTAGCCGTCATGCTCGTACATCACCGGATCGTGCTCGGCGAAAAACAATACGAAGCGGCACATCGGATAGGCGAAGCCTCGAAGCCCGGTGAGATAACGAATGTTGACGCCGCTCCCTTCGAGCAGCACGGGGATGCCGTTCTTTTTCATGATCTTCCTGGCGCGCTCGACGCGATATTGCCGCATGCGCTCGACGTTCAATCGCTGCTGCCAGTCTGCGGTAGTAGGGCCGAAAGTGAGTTGCGAAGCAAAGTTAACCATTTCCTTGACCTCCTTTGTCTCTTTGGCGCGACTCTAACGTAAATCCTCCCTCCCTCGCAACAGCTCCCCAATTTTCGATTTTAGATTTAATCTCTACGGGGTCTAATTCCCCGGAGTTGGCTGCGTAGAATTTATTTCCTTTACGAAGTCCGTCATTCCCGCATGCTTTTAGCGGGAATCCAGGCGAAGTTAGGACTGGACCCCCGCTAGAGACATGCGGGGGTGACAATTGAACAAGTGATTCTCGATTTGTTCTGATACCTCTCAGCTTGCTGCGGGATAGTTCATATTCCGAAATCGGCAATCCAGAATCCAAAATGACTATGCCTTGACAGCCACTACGCCTTCTCGTATGTCTGCTCGCAGAAACAAGGAGGTCCCCGATGAGCCAGCAGGCAAAAATCGTTACCGGCCTGGGCAAAGCCGAACTCCATCGAATCCTGGTTCGGGGCTACGACCTGACCGAAGAGCTTGTCGGCAAGATAACCTTCAGCCAGATGACTTTCCTGATGCTCGTGGGCCGCATGCCGACGGCGGGACAGACCCGCATGATCGACGCCTTGCTCACCATCCTGGTCGAGCATGGGATGGTTTCGAGCGTCGTCGCGGCCCGCTTGACCTACCACACCGCGCCGGAAGCGATTCAGGCCGCCGTGGCAACGGCCATTCTCGGAGCCGGCAGCGTTCATCTGGGATCTTCCGAGTGGTGCGCGCGGATGCTCCAGGAGGCTCTCCCGCCGCAAACCAACGACGCCGATCTCGATGCCATCGCGCCATCCATCGTAAAGCGCTATGAAGAGAGAAAACAGCGAGTCCCCGGCATCGGTCATCGGACTCATGCAGAAGGAGACCCGCGCGCGGACCGCCTGTTCGAGATCGCTCGAGAAACTCAAGTCTACGGCTGCTACTCAGATCTTTTGCAGCGCGTCGCTCGGGCGGCGGAGGCGCGGCACGGACGCCGCCTGCCGGTGAACGTCACCGGCGCGATCGCCGCGATCGCTTCCGACCTGGGGCTGCCGTGGCCCATGTCCAAGGCATTCGCGATCATCGGCAGGACTCTGGGCGCCATGGCTCACATCGGCGAGGAGATCCGCAATCCGATGGCCGGAAACATCGACGCCGCGATCAAGTCGGCTTTGGTTTACGAGGCGGATGAAAAGGAGAAAACATGAGAACGAAGAAGCGGCTCATCGGCTTTGCGCTGTGTTTATTCGTTTTCTCGCTGCCGATTCCGCGCGCGAACGCGCAGCTTAAGAAGCTCAACCTCTCCTACACCGCGACCAGCCCCTATCAAGCGGTCCTCATCATCGGCCAGCAGGCGGGAATCTTCCGCAAGCACGGCATCGACGTATCGCTGATCCTCATGGCCGGCGGCTCGCTGGGGATTCAAGCCATGATTGGAGGAGACGTTCCCATCACCCAGGCGGACGGCTCGGCTTCCATCGCCGCCGCCATCGCCGGGATGGACGTGGTGATGATCGGGAGTTTTTTGAATACCTTCCCCTACAGCCTCGTGTCGCTCCCGGAAATAAAGACGGTCGAGCAGCTCAAAGGAGGAAAAATCGCCATCAGCCGCTTCGGCAGCGCGACCGACTTGGGCGTAAAAATGGCGCTCGCCAGAGTCGGGCTGAACGCCGAGAAGGACGTGGCCTTGCTGCAGGTCGGCGCCCAGACCGCTCGCGTGGTCGCGCTGCAGTCGAAAAGCGTCCAGGCGACGATCATCACGCCGCCGTTCACCTTGACCGCGCGCAAGCTCGGCTACAACACGTTGATCGACATGGCCCAGCTCAACATCCCCTATCAACTG
>JBGPGE010000080.1:0-20153 GCA_041483675.1 Binatia bacterium | reverse complement strand
CTCGCTCCGTTCATAGATGCCCTTCGGTTTGAATAGCGCGGAGAGGGCATCCACCACCGTGCTTTTAAGCCCGTCGATCCCGGCGGTGAAAAACTGGCAGACCAAGAAATCGTCGTAGCGGTCGATCACCAGGCCGGGGAGGAAGTCGCCCTCGCCGTTGACCAGACGGTAACTGTCGGTCGATGAGGGGATCAGCCTCGCTCTAAGCGCGGCGGCTTGGGAGAGACGGCGCGCAAAGAAATTCGCATCGATCTCTTCCTTCTCCCAGGTTAGAACGCGCACGCGGATCTGTGATTTAGGGTTGTAAAGGCCGCGTGCGAGCCAGTTACCGCGGCCGTCAAGGACATCGGCTACGGAACCATCGGGTGAAACGCCGTCGGTTCGTTCAATAGCGCCGGAGAAGATCCACGGGTGGCCCCTCAGGATTGGCGTCTCGCGGCCTTTTTTGAGAAAAATGTGCATTCAACGATTGGCCTCGCAGGCAGGGTAGGCAGAAGGCGGCAGTGGAAAAATCGTTTTTCTCCTGCCTGCTGCCTCATGCCTTCTGCCTCTATTCTTTCCGGATAAACGTTCCGCTTTTGCCGCCGCTCTTTTTGACCAGGCGGATCTCGCCGAGTGTCATCCCGCGGTCCACCGCTTTGCACATGTCGTAGATCGTAAGGCCGGCGACGGCGACAGCCGTCATCGCTTCCATCTCCACGCCCGTTTTTCCCGTGACCCTGACGATCGCCTCGATCTCGACGCGGGCGGGCTTGTGCTGCGGGCTGAGCAAGATCTCCACGGAGGTGATCGCCAGCGGATGGCACATGGGAATCAGCTCGGAGGTCTTCTTTGCCGCCATAATGCCGGCCACGCGCGCGACCGAAAAAACATCGCCCTTCTCGACCTTTTTCTCCCTGATGAGGGCGAGGGTCTCGGGCTGCATGAAAATCGTGCCGCGCGCCGAAGCGATCCGCTCGGTTATGCCCTTTTCCGTTACATCCACCATCCGGGCATTGCCGTCCGCATCGAGATGCGAGAGTTTAGCCATAATTGTCTCCGTCGATTCTTTCACCTGAGATCGGTTTATGCTACATAAAAAACATGGAGAAAAAAAGTCACTATCGCGTAATTATTTTGGGCTCCGGCGCCGCCGGACTCACGGCGGCGATCTATGCGGCGCGGGCGAATCTGGAGCCGCTGGTGATCGAAGGCTCTCAGCCGGGCGGGCAGTTGACGATCACGACGGACGTGGAAAATTATCCCGGCTTCCCCAAGGGGATCATGGGGCCGGAACTCATGGAAGAGTTCCGAAAGCAGGCCGAGCGCTTCGGCACCAAAGTCGTGTACGGAGACGTAACGGTCGTCGAGCTCAAGCAGCGGCCGTTTCGAGTGCAGGCGGGTAAAGAGGCATTCACCTGCGATGCGCTGATCGTCGCCACGGGCGCGTCGGCAAAGCTTCTCGGCCTGGAGTCCGAGAAAAAGCTCATGGGCTATGGGGTCTCGGCCTGCGCTACGTGCGATGGGTTTTTCTTCAAGGATAAGGAGGTTCTCGTGGTTGGGGGAGGGGACACGGCGATGGAGGAGTCGCTTTTTCTCACGAAGTTTGCAAGCAAGATCACCGTGGTCCACCGCCGCGACAAGCTGCGCGCTTCCAAAATCATGCAGGATCGCGCCGAGAAGCATCCGAAAATATCTTTTATCTGGGACAGCGTGATCGAGGAGATCGGCGGCGATCCCAAGGCCGGCGGCGTCACGGGTGTGAAGCTTAAGAATTTGAAAACCGGCAAAGTGAGCGATTTCAGATGCGACGGCGTCTTCATGGCTATCGGCCACGAGCCCAACACCAAACATTTCGTCGGGCAGCTCGACCTCGACGAGCAGGGCTATATCCGCACGAAAAACGGCACTTCGACGAATATTCTCGGAGTTTTCGCCGCCGGCGACGTGCAGGATCGCGTTTACCGCCAGGCCATCACCGCCGCCGGCACCGGCTGCATGGCCGCCATCGAGGCGGAGAGATTTTTGGAGAGTCAGGAATCTTAGAAGAGATCCCTCTCTACTGCTTTTCGGCCGCGTCGTGTTGTGGTATGTAACATAGCCTGTGTTTACCGTCAGATGCGCGCGCGCGGGAAACCACGTCGAAGAAGTTTCCCTCGACGCGGTCCCGAATCTTTTAGGGAACGCCGACCTCACGTTCTGGTTCGACCTCGACTCCCCAACCCAGACGGATCTGAAGTTTCTGGAGCAGCATCTCGGCGTTCATCACCTCACGCTGGAAGATATCGTCAATCAGCACCAGCGGGCGAAGATCGAATCGTTCGAAGGCTACGTCTACCTGGCCATCCATCCGCTGATCCGCAAGGACGATCTGGAGGTCGAGCCCGGCGAAGTCGATCTACTGCTCGGCCCCAACTGGCTCGTCATGGCCCGCTACGGGGCCGTGCCCGGGCTGATCGACAACTCCCATTTCAACGAACGGCTCGATCGCGCCCTCGGTCGCGGCGCCGACTTTCTCCTCTACACGGTCGTGGACCTGATCGTGGACAGCTGTTTTCCGCTGCTGGATCAGATCGATGATGAGATCGACCTATTGGAGGATGCGCTGCTGGAGCAAGCCGGCACGGAGGAAATGACCCGGCTGCTCACCCTAAAGCGCTCGCTGGTTCACATCCGGCGCGCGGTGGCCCCGCAGAGGGAGGTTTTTAATCAACTCACCCGCCACGATTTCCCGTTTATCCGCCATGAGAACACCGTATATTTCAGGGACGTTTACGATCACCTGATCCGCATCACCGATGAGCTCGACAGCCTGCGCGACATTTTGTCAGGCGCTCTCGAGGTGCATCTCTCCTCGATTTCGAATCAGTTGAACGTGACGATGAAGCGGCTGACGGCGTGGGGCACGATCTTCGTCATCGTGACGGCCATCGCCGGCGTTTACGGGATGAACTTCGAATACATGCCGGAGCTTAAATGGCGCTACGGCTACCCGGCCATCCTGGCGCTCATGACGGCAATCTCCGTCGGGGTCTACTATTATTTCAAGAAGAAAGATTACTTCTAAGGCTGTAGCAGGCCGTAGACAAACGCCCATCCACGGTCATCCCGCGCGGGGGTCTCTCGGAGGGCCGATGCGTGGGACGAGGAGATCCAACCGTGGCTCAGCGATACGATTAGTTCCCGGGGGCGGCGTAACACCGACGTATCGCATCGGCCCGGAGAGAGATTCCCGCGCGGGATGCGGCGCTAAATCTTCCGGCTTTTCCAATCCTTCAGTATCTCCAGCGCGGCCAATCGGCCCGAGCCGCCCATGACGCCGCCGCCGGGGTGAGTGCCGGCGGCGCAGAGGTAGAGGTCCTTGATCGGGGTGCGGTAGCGCGCCCAGCCGCGCACCGGCCGCATGAAGAAGAGCTGGTCGAGGGAGAGCTCGCCGTGAAAGATGTTCCCGCCGGTCAAGCCGAACTCCTGCTCCAGGTCCCAGGGGGTGAGCACCTGGCGGTGGAGGATGATGTTCTTTAAATTTGGCGCATACTCGCTCAGCGTATCGATGACGGTATCGCCGAATTCCTCGCGCCGCTCCGGCCAGCTCCCTTCCTTCAGTTGATACGGCGCGTACTGGACGAAGATCGACATCATGTGTTTTCCCGGCGGCGCCACCGAGGGATCGATCGTCGAGGGAATAACGATGTCGAGATAAGGGCGGCGGGAGAAGTTGCCGTACTTCGCGTCGTCGTAGGCGCGCTCGATATAGTCGATCGACGGGCTGATCGAGATCGCGCCGCGCAGATGCGCTCCGTCTCCCGGCAGGGCGGAAAAATTGGGGAGCGCGTCCAGCGCGAGATTGACCTTGCCTGAGGAGCCGCGCATCCTGATCCGGCTTACCTGCTGGACAAATTCGGGCTCAAGATGGCCGGGCTCGACCAGCTTCAAAAACGTCCGCTTGGGATCTACGCCGGAGGTCACCACCCGGCTTTCGATCTCTTCGCCGCTCTCCAGCACGACGCCGGCGGCGCGGCCGTTTTTAATGAGGACCTGTTTTACCGCCGCCTGGGTGCGGATCTCGGCGCCGTGGCTCTCGGCGGTGACCGCCAGGGCGCCGCTGACGCTTCCCATACCGCCCCGCGCCCATCCCCATGAGCGGAAGACGGCATCGATCTCGCCCATGTAGTGGTGCAGCAGAACGTACGCCGTGCCGGGAGATCTTGGGCCGAGGAATGTGCCGATGATGCCGCTGGCGGCCATGGTGGCCTTGAGCGCCTCGGTCTCGAACCATTCGCCGAGATAGTCGGCTGAGCTCATGGTCATGAGCTTCGTCAGGTCGTAAAGTCGATCGGCGCCGAGCTTGCGAAACTGGCGGTAGAGGCCCAGGAGCTTTAGCAGCTCTCGGGGGTTGAGCGAGGTCAGGTCGGGCGGGACCGTAGCAAGCAGAGGCTTCACCGCCATCGCCATCTGGTGCATCAGCTTCCCGAACTTGTCGTAGGCCTCCGCGTCCGTGGGCGAATGGCGCGCGAGTTCCCGGCGCGTCTCCGCATGGTCACTCCAGCGGGCGAGATAATCTCCATCCGGCAGGGGAGTGAAGGTAGACTCCAAGGGAATCACTTCCAAGCCGCCTCTCGTGAGCTTCAACTCGCGAATCACTTCGGGCCTGAGGAGACTCACGACATAAGCGCAGACGGAATACTTAAAGCCCGGGTAGACCTCTTCAGTCACGGCGGCGCCGCCGATCACGTGGCGCCGTTCCAGGACCAGGACCTTCTTCCCGGCCTGGGCTAGATAGGCGGCATGGGTCAGGCCGTTGTGGCCGGCGCCGATGACGATGACATCGTATTTCTGCGACATGGTTTATTTGTCCTTGCTTAGGCGGCCATTTTTTGTAATTTTGGGCAATAAGTCAAACGGTGCGAACCGCAATTTTCTATGCCGATAGGAACGCCATTCCATTCCCGCACATCGGCCTTGTGCGTCAGCCACAACTGGCGCGTCTGGTCCGGCTACCTCGTGGCAAGCTCCTACGAGACGCAGCACGAACATGAATATCACGCTATCCGCCATTCCGCAGCCCTGATCGACGTCTCGCCGCTCTATAAATACGAGGTAAGCGGCAAGGACGCGCTCAAGTTCGTGAACCGCGTCGTCACGAGAGACGCGGCCGGATGCGCCGTCAACCAGGCGATGTACGGCTGTCTCTGCGATGAAGCGGGGAAAGTTATCCAGGACGGCACGCTGTTTCGCTTGGGAGAAGAGCGATTTTCCTTCCACCTCGCCGAGCCGAGTCTCCGCTGGTTTCAGTTGAACGCGACCGGCATGATGGACGTGAAGATTCAAGATATCTCCGCGCAAGTAGCCGCCGTCGCGCTGCAGGGGCCTACCTCGCGCGAGATCGTCAAACAGCTCTGCGGCCCGGAGTTGGAACGGTTGAAATTCTTCCGCTTCACCTTCGCCGACATCGGCCGGATTCGAGCCATGATCTCGCGCACGGGATACACCGGCGATTTGGGCTATGAGATCTGGGCGCCGGCGAGGGACGCGGAGGAGCTTTGGGACGCTCTCATGCGGGTAGGAAAGCCTTACGGGGTTACGCCCGCCGGCATGTTGGCGCTCGACATGGCGCGTTTGGAAGCGGGCTTTATCCTGCTGGAGGTCGATTACACTAGCGCCGAGAAAGCGCTGATCCCGTCGCAACAGTATTCTCCCTTCGAGATCGGTCTGGGCTGGACGGTCGCTCTCGACAAGGAAAATTTTGTCGGCCGCCAGGCGCTGCTGGAGGAGCAAAAGCGCGGATCGCCCAGAAGACTCGTCGGCCTGGAGATCGACTGGGACGGCTATGAAGCCCTGTATCAGGAGGCCGGCCTTGCTCCCCAACTGCCGACGGCCGCGTGGCGCGGCGGGGCGCCCGTCTATCGGGGCAAGAAGCAGATAGGACAGGCGACCACGGGCGGCTGGTCGCCGACCATAAAAAAATACATCGCTCTCGCCACGGTGCAAAGCAAGTTCTCCCAACCCGGAACGGACCTCTTCATGGAGACGACGGTGGAGTACGTGAGGAAGAGGGTGAAAGCGACGGTGGTGAAACCGCCGTTCTTCGATCCGCCGAGGAAGCGCGCTTAGTCAATTTTAGATTTTGGATTGCCGATTTTGAATTCAATCCAAAATCGAAAATCCAAAATTACTGTAGGTTCAGCACGACAGTCACGACTCCTTCGCAGACCTTCGCCATGAAACTTAAATCCAGCGTATCGGCCGTATCCGACGCGCGGTGGTAGTGCGGGTTACGGAAAAACGAAGTGTCGGTGAGGAGCAAGGCGGGATAGCCCAAATCCCAGAAAGGGGAGTGGTCGCTCAACCGAGCCGCCGGCACGAGAAAGCCGTTGCCCAACACCGTCAACGTCTCAACGGGCAAGCCCTTCACCTGTCGCATCGAAGCGGCAACGCGCTTGAGAGCCGTGGCGGACCGCCAGTTGCCGACCACGCCGATGAAATCGCCGCGGTCGGGATAAAACCAGCGCAAGCCCGCCGGGTATTTCTGGCCGCCGGCGCCGGAGTCAGTGTACCCAACCATCTCCAGAGAGACCATGATGCCGATCCTGGCCCCTTGTGTCTTGAGTTTCTTGGCGAAGTGCGCGCTGCCGACCATGTTCAGCTCTTCAAGATTAAACGCGCAAAAGAGAGCCGGGCTGCGCAGCCTCACGCGCGAGAGGAGGCGCGCCGCTTCGAGCAGGACGGCGACACCGCTGGCGTTGTCGTCGGCGCCGGGCGTACCCTCGACGGAATCGAAATGCGCTCCGAGAATAATCAACGGGCCGCTTCGCCGGCCTCCCGCGCGCGCAACGATGTTGCGGTAGCTGTGTCCCCGATAGGAAAAAGGATCGCTTTCGACCGCCAGGCCGAAGCTCTTAAATTCGCCTTCGATGTATTGTTCGACTTTACTCAACCGCGCGGGGCTGGTCAGGGGATTGCGCTCGCCGACGATTCGCTCCAGGTGGATTTTTAGCCTCGCCGGATCGACTGTCGGGATCGCGGCCATCATGCATCGGCGAGCCGCACGGGAATCTTCCGCTCGGAGAGGTAGCGCTTGCACTCGGCGATCGTGTATTCCAGGTAGTGAAAAATGGAGGCGGCGAGCGCGGCGCTGGCCTTGCCCGCAGTCAGGCCTTCGAAGATGTGCTGGAGGGTGCCCACGCCGCCCGAAGCGATCACCGGAATCGGGACGCGCTCGGAAACCGCGCGCGTCAGCTCCAGATCGTACCCTTCTTTGGTGCCGTCCCGGTCCATGCTGGTCAGAAGAATCTCGCCGGCGCCGTAGGAGGCCATTTTTTCCGCCCATTCGCAGGCGTCGATGCCGGTCGGCTTTCTCCCGCCGTGCGTGAATACCTGCCAGCCTTTGCCCGCCCGCTTGGCGTCGATGGCCACCACGATGCACTGGCTCCCGAACGTCTCGGCCGCCTCCCTGACAAATATGGGCCGGTTGACCGCGCCGGTGTTGATCGATACTTTGTCGGCGCCGGCGCGCAGGAGCTTGCGGATGTCGTCCAGCGTATTGATCCCGCCGCCGACCGTGAGCGGCATGAAGACCTGGTCGGCCGTGCGCGCCACGATGTCTAGGATGATCTCGCGATTTTCGTGCGACGCGGTGATATCGAGAAAGCAGAGCTCGTCCGCGCCTTCCCGGTCGTAGATCCGCGCGACCTCCACCGGGTCGCCGGCGTCGCGCAGCTCGACGAACTTTACGCCCTTCACGACTCGTCCGGCGTTGACGTCGAGGCAGGGAATGATGCGTTTAGCTAACATTGGCTGAAAGTGTAGCGGAGAGCGCGCTCTAGCTCAAGCTGAAGATATCCGACGCGACCGCTGATTTGACAATAAGGCAGGCGTTCACTAGGTTGGCAGGGAGGCCGCATTTTCAACGAGGCATCGCATCGAAGAATCACCGACGCATGGAGCAGTATTTGTGGCTCATCCCCGTGGGGTTTGTGGTCGGCGCGTACGGGACGCTCATCGGCGCCGGCGGCGGTTTTGTGTTGGTGCCGCTGCTCCTGGTGCTTTATCCTGACGAAAATCCCGCGACGCTGACCGGCATCTCTCTCGCCGTCGTTTTTTTCAACGCTCTTTCCGGTTCCGTGGCCTACGCCCGCGAGAAGCGCATCGACTTATATTCCGGCGTGATGTTCTCGCTCGCGACGATTCCCGGGGCCGTGTTGGGCGCGCTCACGACGTCCTATATTTCGCGCCGGCTGTTCGATCTGATGATCGGGCTTTTGATGATGGCGGCGGCGGGCTTCTTGCTCTTGCGGCCGAGCCATAGAAGGCCGGCAGCCGAGCACCGGGCCGGATACTTCTCTCGTCACCTCGTCGAGGCCGATGGGACGGAGCACGATTTTTCCTACAACCGCGGAGCGGGGATCGGAGTGAGCGTGTTTGCAGGATACATTTCTAGCTTGCTGGGCATTGGGGGCGGCTTCATCCACGTCCCGGCTCTTGTCCACCTGTTAAACTTTCCCGTGCACGTCGCGACCGCAACCTCGCAATTCATCCTGGCGGTCATGGCGTTCGCGGGAACCGCGACCCATATCGCTCAGGGGGTGTTTCAACACGGAGTGCGACGAACCGTCGCGCTCTCCATTGGCGTCGTCTTAGGAGCTCAGCTCGGCGCCCGATTATCGAGCCGGGTTCACGGCGACTGGATCATCCGCAGCCTGGCGGTCGCGCTCGCCCTGGTGGGGGCCAGGCTGCTGGCTATGGGATTTTGAAGGCCTCTCCAACTTTCGGTTGACAGGCGGCGGAGAGCAGTGGTAAAAAACAGTGGCAGTTTTTGGTTCTGTAAAAGTCTGAAAGGAGGAAGCGATGGTTTCTCTAGCGAGGACCCTTAGATTCGGGTTGGGGCTGGTTGCGCTGCTCGCGTTAGGCGGCTGCGCGATGTTCGCAACCGATGACTCCAAGGGCGCGGGCGCCGCCAGCTCTACCGGCAAGTCCAGTGTAGACGCGCTCAAGCGGGGGGAGGGCACCGGAACTCCCGACTCGAGCCCGTTGAAGGAGGTCTATTTCAACTACAACCGGGCCGATATCAGGCCGGATGGCCGGGCTACTCTGAAATCGGATGCCGCCTGGCTCAAGTCCAATCCTGCCGTGCGGGTGCAGATCGAAGGGCACTGTGACGAGCGTGGCACAACCGACTACAACATGGCGCTCGGCGCTAAACGGGCGCAAGCCGTGAAGGACTATCTCGTGAGCATGGGGATTCCGGCGGCCCGCTTATCGACGATCAGCTACGGCAAGGAAGCGCCGGTATGCAAGGAGAGCACGGAGTCATGCTGGCAGAGAAACCGCCGCGGCCGCTTTGTTATCACCGCCGGAGCGCCGGGATCATAGGCTTCGCTGAAGAATCGCTTTGTGTGGGCTTGGCTCATGAGACTATGGCCCCCTGCTTTTCCACTTGACAAGGGGGAAGCGTTTAAAGTATAGGCGTTAAAAGAAACGGTAAGAACTTCTAAGGAGGAACGATATGAAAAGGAAGTTAATTCTGCTCGCGGCCGTAGCTCTTTCGGTTTCACTGGGCTTCGGGATCCGTTCGATGGCGCAGGAGAAGAAGGAGGAGAAGAAGGAGGAGAAGAAGAAAGCCGAAAAGGCTGGGGGCGATGTGGGCCTGCTCGATACTGAGAAAAATTATATGATCCTGGTCACGAAAGAAGGCAAGCTGATCACTCTCGACTTCGATGCCAAGACCAAGGTGACGAAGACGGAAACCGCCGATTCCAAGATGGCCGAGGTAGGTCTCGGTTCCGCGGCAACGGTCGAGTATGCGGTTCAGGAAGACAAGGCGCTCGATGCCAAAATCAAGGCTGCGGAGGAAGAAGTCGCCCGCCTTAGAAACGAACAGAAAAAGGTCGTCAGCAAGATGGACTACGTGCCCGCCAAAGGCGAGTAGTCTACCAGTCGTTCCATTTTGCACGCAATCCCATCCATGAAGTAGGGGCGGTTCGTGAACCGCCCCTACTTGTCGCCCCCCGGACCGGCCCCTCGATAGCCCCCGGTTCCAATGTTGATTTAGTAAACCAGGGCGATGATGAAGTCCGACACGTTGGTTCCCGTCGGCCCAGGACGAAACAGCTCTCCAAGATCGCGGAAAAACCGGTGGGAATCGTTGTCGCGGAGAGCGGCGTAAGGATCGAGTCCGAGCGCGCCGGCTCGGGCAAGAGTCTCTCCGTCCGCAAACGCTCCGGCTGCATCCGTAGGTCCGTCGCTGCCGTCGCTGCCGGCGCTGAGGAGATAGATTCCAGGCCGGCCCCGTAATTCGATCGCGCTCGCCAAAGCAAATTCCTGATTTCTCCCGCCCAATCCCTTGCCTCTCACCCGGACGGTCGTTTCCCCGCCAAGTAATATGCAACGGGGCTTGCCTCCGGGGCGGCGGCCGTCGCGCGCCGTTTTGAGCTTGCGGCAAACCTCTTTGGCGCGCGACCGGGTGTCGCCGCTTAACGTCGAGGTAAGCACGGTCGCCGCGAAGCCGAGCGATTCGGCCCTCTCCTTCGCGCCGTTCAAAGCAATCTTGTTGCTCCCGAGCGTAATGAATAGGCTCCGGCGCGAAAGCAAATTTCCCGGCTTTAGGGTTTCCGGGATTTCTCCCCGGACGCCGCGCACCAGGCGGTTCTTCACATTTCGAGGCATGGCGGTAAGCACGCGGCGCCGGGTCAGAATCCGCCACGCCTGTTTGAACGTCGTCGGGTCATGAAAGCTCGGCGCGGAGCCGATGACGCTCGGATCGTCTCCTATGACGTCGGAGATTGCGAGCGTAAGAGTCCTGGCCGGGTAGGCGGCGCGCAGCAGGCCGCCGGCTTTGACGGCCGACAGATGTTTGCGCACGCAGTTGATCTTGGCGATGTCGAGGCCGCTCTTTAGTAGGGTCTCGGTCACGGCCCGCTTGTCCGCCAGGGTGACGCGCGGCGCCGGGCGGACAAGAAGCGACGAAGCGCCGCCCATCAGAAAGACAATGACACAATCGTCCGCCGTCGCCGCACTTAACATTCGCAAGGCTTTTCGGGTTGCCGAGAGTCCTTCGTTGTCGGGGAGTGGGTGCCCCGCCGTGACGATGGAGATGCGGCCTGGGGAATTGCGGATGATTCGATCCCTGACGATGAACAGTCCCCGCTCGAGCCGATCGCCCAGCAATTTCTTCCACACGGGCGCAGCTCGATCCGCTCCCTTGCCGACGCCGAGCAGGTAGACCTTGCCGCTCAACGGAAAGCGAAATCGCGATGTGCCATCGCCGACGATGAGACAATCGTTGGAGATTGTTATCCTTTGCTGCAATAGAAGGGACGGCTGAGCGGCGTTGACGGCAGCCCGGTAGATTTGTTGAAGATGGCGTCTGGCCCGGCGCTCGAAAGGATCGCGCCGAGCTTGCTTCCCCCGGCTTTTTTCATCTATAGTGGCCATGAAAACGAGCGCTGGCGTCTGCAGGAGAGAGGTTATGGGTGACAACGAGTTTCTTCCTCAAGAAGGCCCCGCGGCATTTGTGAGGGTCTGGCGCAGGGTGATACTGGACCCTCAAGGTTTTTACCGTGAGATGCCCTCCGGCGGCGGGTTTGAAAATCCGCTGATCTTCCTGGGCATCTCCGCGCTCGTTCACTTCCTCCTCAGGCTTATTGTGGGCGGGGTGGCCGACGCCGTCAACGGGCTTTTTCTTGTTTTTTTAACTTATATTTTCGGTCCCGGCATCCTCATGCTTGTCTGCCAGTTTCTTTTTCAGGGTGAAGGGGATTATGAGGGAACGGTTCGGTTATCCGCCTACGCCGGCGCCTCGCTGGTGCTTGCCTGGGTGCCTACGCTGGGCATCGTCGCCTTCGTTTATAGTCTCTACCTCGTGTTTCTCGGCGCCGAAAACGTTCACAAGCTTGACGCGACCAAAGCGGCAATCGCGACGTTGGTGGCGGTCCTCGTGACGGTGGCAGTGATCGCCTTTGTGTTAAAAGACAGACTGCCTCACCCGCTCTTGTGAGCCGGCGCGATGGAGAGATGTCGGGCTAAACAAGGTTGGGCTAGAAACTCTCGTCCTCGGTGTCGGTCAGGGCAAGCTTGCGATAGGTTCTTTCCTCTTCGAACTTTTTCTGCTGCTTGCTCTCCCTTTCGATCTCTTCCTGGCACCGGACGCACAGTGTCGTGAAGGGAAGGATCTGGAGCCGTCCCACGCGGATCTCGCCTTCGCAGTTGTCACAGCCGCATTCGCAGATCCCGTAGCTCTTGTCTTTGATCCGCTGTAGCGCCTCGTCGATCGCCAGGAGTTTTCCGCGTTCCCGGTCGTTCAGGATGAAGTTGATCTCGCGATCTCTCTCGTCGCTCGCCAGGTCGTAGGTGTCCCGCCCCTCGTCTTTGCTGCCTTCGGTCTCTTCCTTGACGCGGCCCCGAATCTCACGGAGCAACTGCTTTTTCGTCTCGCGCAGGGTCGCCTCGGCCTTCTTCAAAAACTCTTTCCGAAGCTTCTTGTCTTTATCCAGCTGGGCTTTGGTTTTAGGCATGGTGCAGTTCACCGATCAGATCGTAATCGAGCGCCTCTGTTATTTTCGTCTCCACAATCTCTCCGGGCCGCGGCTTTGCGTTGCCGTTTGTGGTCACGTAAACGGCCCCGTCCACTTCCGGGGCGTGAGCCCGGGTTCTGCCGATCAGCCTTTTCGTTTCAGCATCAAGGCCGTCAATCATAACCTGCTCGACCGTTCCAATCAAGGCCCGGTTCTTTTTGCGCGAGATCGCCGCCTGGAGATCCATGACCTCCTGCCAGCGCTGCTCTTTTTCTTGTTCTTCGAGCTGCCCGTCCATTGCGGCCGCCGCGGTGCCTTCTTCCTGGGAATACTTAAACACCCCGAGCCTGTCGAATTCGGTTTCCTCGACCAGATCGAGCAGGGCGCGAAAGTCCTCCTCGGTCTCGCCGGGGAAACCGACGATGAGCGACGTTCTGAGCGTGAGTCCCGGAATCGCCGCGCGGAGCTTGGCCGCGGCCTCGCGCACCGCGCTGCCGCTCTTGCCGCGCCGCATTCGCGTCAGCACGCGCGGGCTCGCGTGCTGGAACGGTATATCGACATATTTGCAGATCTTGTCGCTCTCGCGGATCAGTTCGAGCAGAATGTCGTCAAGATAGTTGGGATAGGCGTAAAGGAGACGTATCCATTCGATCTCGCGCACCGACGCCATCTCCTTCAGTAGGCCGTAGAGCGTGGTGCCGTCTCTGCGCTCGCGCCCGTAAGCCGTCAAGTCCTGGGCGATCAGGTTGACCTCCTTCACGCCGGCCCGGCCGAGTTGCGTCGCCTCGGCCACGACCGACTCGATCGAGCGGCTGCGGTGCGGCCCGCGGAGCTGGGGAATAATGCAAAACGCGCATTTATGATCGCACCCTTCCGACACTTTGAGAAATGCGGTATGAGAAGCCGTGGCGCGCAACCTTGGCGTCGTATGGTCGTAGAGATAGGACGGCAGTCCGACATAAAGACGCTTTTTACTCTCCGTGTGGTTCTTCAGGATTTCGACGATGCGCGGCACCTCGCCCGTGCCGATAAAGAGATCGACCTCCGGCAGCTCCTCGGCCAGCTTGTCGGAGTAGCGCTGCGACAGGCAGCCCGCGACCACGAGGGTTCTCAGGTTGCCGGTCTCCTTCAGGCGCGCCATATCCAAAATAGACTCGACGGACTCCTCCTTGGCGGCGTCGATGAAGCCGCAGGTGTTGACGAGGATAATGTCCGCCTCGCGCGGCTCTGGCGTCACCTCGTAGCGCGCTTGGCGGAGCAGCCCGGCCATGACCTCGGTGTCCACCAGGTTGCGGGCGCAACCGAGGCTCACGATGTTGATTTTATCCGCCATTACTTCGGTCCGATCTCGACCAGGTCCGCGCCTTGAGGAACTTGCAGGCGAAAGAGGGAATCTTTCACGCCGATCCCCCGACGCATGTTGGAAAACCTGATGAGCGTCGTGTTCCCATTGGGATCGCGAATCCGCCCCCAGCCGATGGTATAGTCCTGTCGTTCCACGCCCAGCACGACTTCATCCACTCCCTGGTTTCCCCCTTTGGGGGCAAGGTGCAGGACATAGTGATCCTGTTCCAGCCCCTTCACCGTGACGTTGAAATCGCGCCGCAAGTTGCCGAGCCCCAGCAAGAACGAAAGGGGAGTGTCGGAATGAAACGCCTGCTTGAGGGCGCTCTTGAGCACCTGGCGCTGCTCGGGCTGGTAGTA
Source organism: Binatia bacterium (assembly GCA_041483675.1). Classification (GTDB taxonomy): domain Bacteria; phylum Desulfobacterota; class Binatia; order UBA9968; family UBA9968; genus 2-12-FULL-60-19. The sequence continues at coordinate 5,961 of JBGPGE010000080.1, read as the reverse complement.
GTAAATGTAGTCGCCGTCCGACATGACCCATTGCCCCTTGGGCTCTTCGTACCGCCAGAGCATCTTTCCGGGCCGCTTGAACTGCACCTTGCCCCAGGCTTTCAACGCGCGGCCGAGAGTTTTAAGCTCTGTCTCTTGCCGGAAATCGGCGGCAAAATCAACCGCCGCGTCATAGCTTTTCTGCAAGCCGTCGATGATCTCGGCATCGTTCGCTTCGCCGGCGACGACCGGGCCGCATGACGCGCTCGCGGCGAGCATGACCGGCAGGAGCAACCGATGGACTGCGTTAATTTTCGATCTTTCGCGCATAGACCTCCCGCGGCTTGGCGCCGTCCGACGGGCCGACGACGCCGTCGCGCTCCATCTGTTCTATCATCCGCGCCGCGCGATTGTAACCAACGCGCAGCCGCCGCTGGACCATTGAAATCGACGCCTGCTGCGTCTCGGTCACGATCTCCACGGCCAGATCGTACATTTCGTCGTACTCGTCATCGCCGTCTCCGCCGTCCACAGCCTTCTTCGCCTCAAAGACATCGGCCCGGTAATGGGGCTTGGCCTGGTGGCTGATGAACTCGATCACCCGCTTGATCTCCTGGTCCGAAACGTAGGCGCCGTGAACGCGGCTCAAGCGCGCCGTGCCGGGCGGCAGGAACAGCATGTCGCCGTCTCCGAGCAGCCGCTCCGACCCGATGGAATCAAGAATCGTGCGGGAGTCCACCCGCGAGGTGACCTGGAAGGAGATGCGCGCCGGAAAATTGGCCTTGATGAGGCCGGTAATGACGTCTACGGAAGGCCGCTGGGTGGCGAGGATCAGGTGGATGCCGGCCGCGCGGGCCTTCTGCGCCAGGCGCGTGATGTACTCTTCGATATCCCTGCCCACGGTCATCATCAAGTCCGCCAGCTCGTCGACGACGATCACGACGCGGGGCAGGTGCTCGTGGACGAGCGGCGCCTTCTCTTCGAGATTGCCGCCGATATCCTGCTCAACCGGCGAGGCCTCCGATTCGTTCAGATCGATCACTTTGTGTTTGTCGGAAAGCTCCTTTTCCACGACGCGGTTATAGTGATCGATGTGGCGGGCGCCCTTGTCGCGCATCAGCCGGTAGCGGCGGTCCATTTCGTCCATCGCCCAAAAGAGAGCGGCGGCGGCCTTTTTCGGGTCGGTCACCACCGGCACGATCATGTGCGGGAGCTGCTCGTAAATCGTGAGTTCCAACATCTTCGGATCGATCATGATGAATTGGACGTCCTGCGGCGTCGCTTTAAACAGAATGCTGAGAATCATTGCATTGATCGACACCGACTTCCCGGTTCCGGTCGCGCCCGCCACCAGGAGGTGCGGCATGCGCGCGAGATCGGTGACAAACGCCGCGCCGGAGATATCTTTGCCGAGCGCGAGCGTCAGCTTCGACTCGGCGCTCTGATAGTTGTCGCTCTCGACCACCTGGCGGAAATAGACGTGCTCGCGCCGCGGATTGGGTATTTCGATGCCGACGACGGACTCGCCCGGAATCGGCGCGAGAATGCGCACGCTCACCGCCCGCAGCGCCATCGAGAGATCGTCGGCCAGCGTCACGATGCGCTTTACTTTGACGCCCGCCGCGGGCTTGAACTCATACATCGTGATAACCGGCCCCGGCTTCACCGCGACCACCTCGCCCGCCACGCCGAAATCCGCCAGTTTATTTCGCAAGATGAGCGAATTGGCCTCCAGCGTCTCTTTGTCGAGCCTGACGGGCTCGCCATCCGCCTGATCGAGCAGCTCGGGCGGAGGGAGCCTATAGCCCTCCCGGATGTCGGGAAAATCGAGCTGTGTTTGGGGAAGCGATTTCCGTTTGGGTTTCTTTGACGGTTCTTCCTTCACCTCTTCTTTGAGGACGATTGGAGGCGGAACGAATTCCCGCGGCTCCTTCCTGGTGTTTTCGACTTTCCGTTTCTTCTCAGGCCAGAGTGTTTCGAGACGTTGCCAGCTCCACGCGATCCATTTCCTGCTTCTTTCAGCCCCCTTCAGTCCCAGTTCGAGGGAGGATGAGAGGGACCTCTGGGTAACGACGGCGAGCGCCAGCAGAAACGCGGGGACTACGATGACGTACGCCCCCACGCGGCTGAACAGCGCCACCAATCGCTCGGCGGTAAAATCGCCGACGACGCCGCCGGCTTGCCAGCCGGCGTCGACCATGCGGACGAGACTCAATAGCGTGGCCGCGCTCCACACGAGCAGCGAGCCGCCGGTGAGCTTGGTCCGGCGAAACCCTTCGTAAGAGTCGCGGAACAGGCCGTAGGAAACCGTGAAGAGGAATAAGGGCAGTAAATAAGCAGCCAGCCCTAATCCCTGCAACAGAAGATCCGCGAGATAGGCGCCGGCGAGCCCGCCCCAGTTGCGCGTCGAGGCGCTGCCCGAGGGCGCGTTGAGTGACCGGTCGCTTGGGTTGTAGGACAAGAGACTCAGAGCGACGAGCAGCGCCGCGGCAAAAATTACCACGGCGAGAATCTCTCGCCTCAAGGCGGATCGCTTTTCTGCAGCAGTTAATGCCATCTCAAGTCAGGTCCTCTTCCCCGCAACCCACGCGACGGGTTTAAGTCTCCATAATCAACGCGACGACGACCGGGCGCCGCTCGATCGCTTTGCGAAAATAGCGGCGCAGCGCCTTGCGGATTTCTTCCTGCAGCTCGGCGGGATCGGCGCGCGTCTCGCGGTTGCTTGCCCCGAGCGTGTCCAACACCACCTTCTTGGCCCGTTCGAGGATCTCCTCGCTGCCGTCCGCGCTCATAAATCCGCGCGCGATCAGGTCCGGACCCGCCACCAGGTCGCCGCTCTGCTGGTGGATCGCCATGACGGCCAAAACCATTCCATCCTCCGACAGGTGACGGCGATCCCGAATCACCACCTCCTCGTCGACGTCGCCCACGCCTTTCCCGTCGACGAAAACGCGGCCCGTCGTCACCGCCGTTGTCTTTCTCGCGGACTCAGCGGTCAACTCCAGCACGGCTCCATCCTCCAGCAGAAAACAGTTTTCCGCGGGAATTCCTACGCTCTCGGCGAGCCGACGGTGGCGCACGAGATGGCGGTACTCGCCGTGGATCGGGACGAAATATTTAGGCCGGGTAAGCTGGAGCATGATCTTCAGCTCCTCCTGGCTCGCATGGCCCGAAACATGGATCTCCGAAACCTTCTCGTAATGCACTTCGGCGCCCCGGCGGTAGAGATGGTTGATCAAGTTGCTGATCGTCTTTTCGTTCCCCGGTATGAACTTGGACGAGAGTATGACCGTGTCGCCCGGCTCGATCTTGATCGTGCGGTGATCGTCGAGCGCGATCCGATGGAGCGCGGAGAGCGGCTCTCCCTGGCTGCCGGTCGTGAGGAAGGTAACGCGCTCCCGCGCGAGCTCCCGCCAGGACTCGCTCTCCGTCATGGTCTGTTTCGGCAACTGAAGGTAGCCGAGTTCGGAAGCGACTTCCGAATTGCGGATCATGCTACGGCCGCTCAGCACGACGGCGCGTCCCATCCGCTCCGAAATATTCATGACCTGTTGCAGCCGGGGAATGTTCGAGGAAAACGTGGAGACGAATATCCGGCCGCGGCTTGAGTGAAAAATCTCCTCCAGGTTCTTTCCCACCTCGCGCTCCGACGGCGTGTAGCCGGGGCGCTCGACGTTGGTCGAGTCCGAGAGCAAGAGGAGAACTCCCTGCTCGCCGTAGGCGGCGAAGCGGCGGAAGTCGAAATACTCGCCGTTCATCGGCGTGTTGTCGATCTTAAAGTCGCCGGTGTGAATGACCACCCCGACCGGCGTGCGGACCGCCACCGCGAGGCAGTCCATGAGGCTGTGCGTGACGCGAATCCCTTCCAAGCCGAACGGCCCGAGTTCCCAAGGCTCGCCGGCGGAGATCTCTCTCAAGTCGGTTTTCCGTTCCAGGCCGTGCTCCCGCAATCTGTTCTTCAACAGCCCCAGCGTGAGGCGCGAGCCGAATACCGGCGCTTCGAGTTGTCTCAGGATGTAGGGCAGGGCGCCGATATGATCTTCGTGGGCGTGAGTCAGAATAATCCCGCGAAGCTTTCTGCGGCTTTCCAAAAGATAGCTCACGTCGGGGATGACCAGGTCGATGCCGAGCAGATCCGCCCCGGGAAACATCAAACCGCAGTCGATGGCGATGGCGTCCTCGCCGTATTCGAGGAGCATCATGTTCAGTCCGAACTCTCCCAGGCCGCCCAGGGGGATCAGGTTAAGCGATTCCATTGCTATCTCGACCTCCGCTGCTATCTTGACCTTTGCGGCTATCTTGACCTTTGCTTCGCGCGCCGGCCTCGCTCCCGGAGGCGAAGGCGTTTTTCTCTGTGGCTTGGGCGCCTGCGCCTGTGCGGGAATTGGTCTCGATAATCCCGCGCACCCGATCGACGACGGCGTTTAGCGCGCCGGCTTTATGTCGATCGAGGACGATCGGCTCGCTCACGATGACTTTGACCTGCCCGCTCCGAACGCGCCAGTCGCCCTTCGGCAGCAGGCGTCCGCTCCCCTTGATCGTTACGGGAACGATCGGCGCGTCGGTCTTGGAGGCGAGGAGAAACCCGCCTCGCTTAAACGGCAACAGCTCGCCGCCCGTGCCGCGCGTTCCTTCGGGGAAGATGACGACCGAGATGCCGCCGCGGACTCTCTCTCTCGCTTTTCTCAGGCTGGCCATGGCCGCAGCGCGGTCGGAACGGTTGACGACGATATGTCCCGACGCCCACATGGCCCAGCCGAAAAACGGAATCAGCATAAGCTCCCGCTTGGCGATCCATCGCAGTTGAAAATCGGGGAGACTTTCGACCAGAATAGGAATGTCGAGGTTGCTTTGATGGTTGGCGATAAAAATATATGGCCTAGCGGGATCCAAACGGGCTAGGCCGTCAACTTTCAATTTGACGCCGCCGATTTTGAGGAGCGCCCAGGCCCAGAGCCGGCTGACGGGGTAGCCAAACTTCCCGTGCGCGCTGAACGGAGAACAAAGAATGACGGTCAGACTTACCGGCAGCGTGACAAGGGCGATGAGCAGCAGCTTGAGGGAATAGAGCATTAAAATAAAACTAATTTCTAGCGATAACTAATTACCCAAAAAATCAGGGAAAAAGTAAGTTATTGTAATTCACAGGACGCAAAAAAGCAATAAAGTTTCCTGTGGCCGCTCGGTCGAATTTTTTATTGACTAAGGCATTCCCAGGCGATAAGGTCACTACAAGCGGGATGCGAGAGCGGTTCATCGCGCATCCTGTATCGATTATCGCTGATTTTTCGGAGGTCATTCCATGTCTGTCAACAAAGTCATTCTCATCGGCAATCTCGGCAAGGATCCGGAGGTGCGCCACACCGCCAACGGGAAGGCCGTCGCGCGGTTTTCGCTCGCCACGAGCGAAGTCTGGAACGACGCCGAAGGGACTCGTCAGGAGCGAACCGAGTGGCACAATATCGTTGTGTGGGGCAAGCAGGGCGAGACCTGCGCCCAGTATCTCGCCAAAGGCCGTCAGGCCTATATCGAAGGAAGCATCCGCAACCGCTCTTACGACGACAAGAACGGGCAGAAGCGCTATATCACGGAGATCGTCGCCCAGCGCGTGAGATTTTTGGGTGGCGGCGGCGGCACGCGCGTCGCGCCCGAAGCGGAAGGGTACACGCAGGGCGAGCCACCCGGCGGCGGCCAGCCCCCGCCCGCGGACGACGATGTGCCTTTCTGAAGTATCGTCCCTCGCGCTCAAATCACGGTGGCTAATCCTCAACAGTGGGCCGGCGAGTTATGACCTGGCGGGGGGCATTGGTAACTATCCCCGTTGTTATTCTCTACGCGGCGGCTAGCAGCCCGTGGTGAAAGTCGAGAATAAACTGGGTGACCGGTGGTGATAAGGATCGACACGAAGGATACATTGTACTACAGTTTGTTGCATGGCGATGGGACAACGAACACACGAAGAGCAGACAGGGATGTGGGTGG
>JBGPGE010000079.1:0-21240 GCA_041483675.1 Binatia bacterium | reverse complement strand
TTGACTGCTGTGGACACTTGTCGCTGTTGGAGCAACGGCTTGGTTTCCAGTGGACTTCATGAACCGCCGTATACGGAACCGTACGTACGGTGGTGTGGGAGGACGGCGGAGGTAACTCCGCCTCCTACCCGATCTGAACATTGGAAGTCGGGATAGCGACGGCAACCGGAGGCTCAACTGTTAATCGAAACTTAATTTGAGGTTAACCCCGCCCCTTGGGGCGGGCACAAAACCGATGGGGTTTCCAAAGGGGAGAAGTGGTAGCTCTCCCCTTTGGTCGAACACGGGATTCAAACCCCGTGTTCGATATGAGTTGATTTGGACAAGAACGATGTGAATTATTTTTTATTCGTGCTTCGCTCCGGCCTTCTCTTCTTTGATCAATTCGTGGATCATTCTCGGCACGCCGCCGCAACTGATGCACCGGGGCGCTTGGGGCTTGGTGCCGTCGGGGTATCGCATGTGTCTTAGGTAAAAAGGCTTCTCGGTCCCCACATAGTCGTCGTAATAAAAAGCCAGCTTGCCGCATTCGCTGCACTGAAGATATTTCGCCATGGGTTTCTCCCGAAAAGTAAAAAGGTAAAAGTAAAAAGGCAAAAGGCCATTCACTTGTTTTTAGAGTGTTTCCTCGTATTCACGATGATCGAGCCGATGATACGTGCGATCTCTTCGGCCTCCTGGGTAAGAGTCTTACATGCTCCGTCCGGGGATTCTTCAGAGGCATCTAAGAGGCGTAACCAGTAGATAGTTTCTCGGGCTTCCTTGAGAGCGATGTTGTACTTGCTGATGAAGTCTGCCTGACTCTGTCCTGCTTGAGCCTCTTCTACGTTTGCGCCAATTGAAGTGCCGGATCCCAATAACTGCCGAACTAAGGTTCGGGCTGTTCCACGTTTTCCGTCCAATATTCGGCATAATCGAACGATTTCCAAGGCAAAAGCAAAGGTGCGTTCTTTAATGTCTCGCGGCTTGCTCTCGTTTCCTGTCATACTTTTTACTTTTGCCTTTTTACTTTTTACTTCACTATCCTAGCCTTCGAACTTTCCCGTGACTCTCTGGTGGCCGCCGTTGTCTTTGTACGGCTCTTCGCGGTAGAGGCCCAAGGCTGTCATCACCGGGGTGTCCTGGACCGAAAAGAGAATCGCCTCTTCCTTGCTCTCGTTCACATGCTCGTGCCAAGCCCACGGCGGGACGACGAAGAAGTCGCCGCGCTGCCAATCGAAGCGTTGGCCGTTGATAACGGTGGCGCCGCTACCTTCAAAAACATGATAAACGGCGCTGTTCACCTGCCGATGCGCCTGGGTGTGAATGCCGGGGCGGATCAACTGCACATAGCAGCCGATGGTCGGTAGCACCGGCCCGCCGGTATTCGGATTTAAATACTCGAAGCAGACGTCGTCAAACGGACTCGCGGCGCCTTCGCCGATCCTCTTGAGCGCTTCGTAGGTCGGCGCCCATTTGTAGTTGAGCAACGGGGAGTAGTTTTTATTCGGCTGTTCCCAAACCGGCTGGAGGTGAGGCCCGCTGAATTTTCTCTCCGAGTCGTTGACCTGCTGGACGGGCTGGCGGTCTTTGGGATAAGGCTCAAAAAAAACCGCGTCGAGGTCGCCCACCAGGGGCAGATCGAGGCCGTCCATCCAGATCATCGGCCGGTCCGACTCGCAGCCGTGATCGTGCCAGGTCCAGTTGGGAGTCAACACGAGATCGCCCCGTTCCATCACGCACTTGTCGCCGTTCACGGTGGTAAAGGAGCGATTACCCTCGATGATAAAACGGATTGCCGCCGCCGTATGGCGATGGCAGGGGGCGGTTTCGCCGGGTTTGACGATCTGCACCGCGGCCCACAGCGTATGCGTCGCGGCATATTTTCCGCCGAGGCCGGGATTGACCAGCCCCAGCACTCGCCGCTCTCCGCCCCGCTCGATCGGCACGAGATCGGCGGCTTCGTACGCCATGCGGCGCAGATCCGCCCATTTCCAGAGGTAAGGAAGAACTTTGCTTTTGGGTTCGGGAGGGAGGAGCCGCGCCGTCACCTTCCACAGAGGGACGAGATGGCGCTGGTCCGCCTCGGTATAAAACTTCGCCAGCTCCTGCTCGTTTTCCATAGCAGCTTTAGCCATCGCGGCGGCCCTCCTTTCCTTTTTCTATAACGCGCCGTCCCAAAAATAGCCAGATGTCCGGATGTATTGATGAGCGGCCGGGAGAGCTCCAAAACGCATGTCTTTGCGCCCAAAAACTGATATGCTTTGCGTTATTCCGCTCGCGGCCGCCGCGAGACAAAGCATGTGAGGTGAAGCGAAATGAAGAAGGACGTGGTCGTTCCCCGTCTGGGCTCGAGCGACGAAAGCGACGAGGTAAAGATCGTCCGCTGGCTCAGACAAAAAGGGGAGACGGTTAAGAAAGGCGAGCCGCTGCTCGAAGTGGAAACCGACAAGGTCAACGTCGAGATCGAAGCCGCCGATTCGGGCCGGTTGAGCGAAGTGCGCGCCCAGGAGGGCCAGGTGGTGAAGTTTAACTCCGTGGTCGCGATCATCGAAGGGGAGGGCTAGCGAAGACGGCTCGCCTTCAGACATTAATTCCATCAAAACCCCGCCTCTTGAGGCGGGCACAAAGCCGATGGGGTTTCCAAAGGGGAGAAGCGGCAGCTCTCCCCTTTGGTCGAACACGGGGATTTAAACCCCGTGTTCGATATAAGTTGATTTTTCTCTCGGCGCTTTTTCTTTCCACCGCCGCCGGCGCCGGCGAGTTCGTTCCCGTCGCGCGCGAGCGCCACTGGGCCGTAACCCAGGAAAAATTCGAGCTGGCGCTTGAGCGACTGCACGCAAGTCAAAAGCGCCGGGTAGGCGCCCCTGTCATACTGAGCCACGGCTTCTTCGTCGGCAGCGGCCTATTCGATCTCGACGAAGATCGCAGTCTGGCCCGCTATCTGGCCGAACAGGGCTTCGATGTGTGGAATCTCTCTCTCCGGGGCACGGGCCGGAGCCTCAAACCGCTAAAAGATGCGCCGGACAGTTGGACTCTGGATGAGATGATCGACAAGGATCTCCTTCCGGTGATCCGCTACGTGCAAAAGGAGAGCGGGAGCGCCAGGGTCGTCTGGCTGGGCTACGAGTTGGGCGGCCTGCTAGGTTATGGCTACGCTGAGAAAAAAGGCGGCCTCGGGCTTGCGGGGCTCGCAACCATCGGCGCGCCCGTCACCTTCGCTCACCGCGAGCAGGAGCCGATGAAAGGGTTGCTCAAGCTCCAGGAAAGTCCGACATGGAAAAGGATGTTTCTCTCCTTGAATGGGCCGGTTCTCGGCAAGTTTCTGGTGCCGCTCCTCCCCAAGCTCGAAGCGCTTTTTTACAACCGCGACAACCTCGAAGACGAAATCAAAGAGAAATTGCTTGCCGGCGCGCTCGTTGAAATCAACCCCGGCGTGTTGGATCAACTGCTGCTGGCGATCAAGCGCGGCGAGTTTGTCTCGGCCAAGGGGGATTTCAGCTACCGCAAGAACCTCGGCAAAATAGAGACGCCTCTTCTGCTGATCGGCGGTGAGGCGGACAAGCTGGCGCCGCCGGAGACGATGGAGATCGTCGGCCGCGAGGTCGGATCGAGAGACCGAACTGTCAGGATTTTTGGCCCCAAGGCCAAGGACTCCGTTGCCTATGGTCATATGGATTTGATTTTGGGACCGAAGGCAAAGCAGGAAGTCTTCCCAGTGATCGCGCGCTGGCTCAAACAGAGAGGCAACGATTGATGCCGCCGGAACCTTTCTCCCAGGTCGTCTATCGGCTCTCCTGGACGGGTTGTCTGCTGGGTTTCGCCGCCACGCTCCATCTTGCGGCGAGTTGGGCCGGACACGTTAATCACGGGCTGTTAAACGGCGCGATCGGCGCGGCGGCAACGATTTTCGCCGCGTTGTTTTGTCTGGCGGTTTTTCTCCGGCTCCCGTCACAAACCAACAGGCTCGGCCTGGCGCTGTGGCTCGCGGTCCTCGCGATAGTCGTCCTGGAGATCGTCCTTAGTCTCGCGTCTCCGACCCGCGACGAGTTAACACCTCACCCGCAGCTTCTGGACATCCTCTACGCGCCCTGGGCCGGCTGGGGATGGCGCTCGCTTCCAAAACTTATTCACGGGTTTTACGGTTTTTTGACCGGCCTCTTGCTATGCGCGTATTTGGCGCACCGCTTGAACGTCGTTTACGGCCTGTTGGGTTTGTTTTTTTATCTTTCAATGCCGGTCGTCTTTCGACTGGGCAATCTCGCCACCGTCGATCTAGGACTGGCGTACTATGTCACGGCGTCTTTGGTCTCTATTGTCTTCTTCATCGAGGACACAAAGCAATCGCGCTGGTTGGTTTTGGCGGGCGCGTCGGCAGGCTTCGCCATGGCAACCGAGCCGAGCGGACTGGCGGCGTTTTTCTTCTTAGCGGTCGCTCTTGCCTACGCGGCGGCGAGACAAAAAGAGATCGAGCTCAGGCAGCGGCTGTTGCCGCTCGGCCTCTTTGTATTTTGCGCGCTCGCGGTCTTCAGTCCGTGGGCGGCGATGAACGGAGCGCTGTCGCAGAAGATTTTTTTCGCCGGGGCGGACAATCCGGCAGGCTATTTCAACAGCGCGCTCAATCCCCTGCTGATTCTTTTTTTGCCGTGGGCCTTCAAGGGCAAGTGGCGGGAGGAGAAACGAATCTTTTTCGGCTTTGCGCTGGGATATTTTCTACTTGCGTTCTCTCTCGGCGATCTCCGCAGCCGCGATCTTTTGCCTGCCGTGCCGCCGCTTGTGATCCTCTTGGTTTACGCCATCCACAATATCTATCTGCGGATCGTCCATCCGCGTTTGCTCTTTGCAGTTCTTGTCCTGCTCACGGCGCTCAACGGAGTCTACGTATGGAACTACTTCAAGTAGTCTTCCCCCGGACCGGTTTCCTTCTCTTTATAGGCGGAAGGGCGTATGATGGCCGGCGTGATGGATATCGTTAGCTCGCCGCTTTGGTTTTTTCCGGTGGTGTTTATTTTCGGCGCGCTCATCGGGAGCTTTCTCAACGTCTGCATCGTAAGAATCCCAAAAGGCGAGTCGATTGTGAAGCCGCCGTCGCACTGCTTCTCGTGCAACAGGCCGATCCCGTTCTACGACAACATTCCGCTGGTGAGTTATCTACTACTCGGCGGCCGCTGCCGCTTTTGCCGAGAAAAATTTTCCCCGCGCTATTTTTTTGTCGAGCTTTTGACGGCCGCATTGGCGGTCGCCGTGTTCTTTCGCTTCGGCCCGGGCCTCGCTTTTGTAATCAACTTTGTCTTCGTCACCGCGCTGATCATTATCTCGTTCACCGACGTGGACGTGAGGATCGTGCCGGATGCGATCAGCCTGCCGGGGATAGCGCTGGGCCTCGTTTCATCGCTGATCCAATGGCCGTGGCCGGCGGACTCTCTGACGATTCCGCCCTCGCCGCTCAGCTCGTTTCTAGGAATCCTCGTGGGTGGCGGCTTTTTGCTGTCGGTCGCCTGGGCCTATCAGTTTTTTACCGGGGTCGAAGGGATGGGGGGAGGAGACGTGAAACTATTGGCCATGATCGGGGCTTTTCTAGGCTGGCCCTCGGTTCCTCTAACGCTGTTTTTTGCGTCCTTAACCGGGTCGGCGATCGGACTGGCTTTGATGTGGAAAGCGGGGGCCGGCGGGAAGTATGCGCTCCCGTTCGCCCCCTTTCTTTGCCTGGGGGCCATCGGCCATCTCTTCTTCGGTAGCGCGGTGGTTCAGTTCTACCTACCGCCGGGATGACCGTTTGGAGCCGCATTACGCCGTTTTTTGTTAAACTTGACGCGTTTTGTTACCAGACCTGTAGCCGAAACGTTTCGCCGCACCTCGCTTTCTGCAAAAAGAGTTTAATTTACAGCTAGTTGGAAAGTTGCTACAATTCACTCTGACCTTGGCATATTTCTAGCTTAAGAAGGCTTTGCAGGCTAGGACTATGAGGCTAAAAGTGCGTCACCAGGGAGCGCGTGGGTTTACGCTTATCGAGTTATTGACGGCCATGGGAATCGCCGGGATTCTGATGGCGATTGCCATCCCCCAGTTCATGTCCTGGCTGCCGACGATCAATCTCGGCGCCGGCGCGCGCCAGGTCGCCGCCGACCTCCAGTTCGCCAGGACTAGGGCGATCAGTCAAAATACCCCGTACCGCGTCACCGTTGCGGCCTTCCCCGCTACTTCCTACACCGTCGAGGTCTTCACCGGCGGCGCCTACGTGACCGACCGCGGCCCGGTCCCGCTCCCGCAGGGCATCACGATGAATGCCGTGAGCGCCGCGTTCAACTTCACGACGGCCGGCACCGCGAGCAGCGCAAGCACCATCACGCTGGGAAATATTAACGGCGTAACCACCACCGTCACGGTCAACCCGGTGGGCCGGGTACGGGTCCCTTAGCGGCAAGGAAAAGAGATGATTTTTCACTCGCGGTTATACAAAGCGATGGCGTCGCGGGAGGGTTTTACGGTGATCGAGGTTCTGGTGTCGCTCAGCATCTTCACGGTTGCGGTTTTGGGACTGGCCGTCGGGGCGATCACAATCGTGCGGGCCAACAAGACAAGCCAATTTCATACTGTCGCCACCAATCTGGCTCAGGACAAGTTGGAGCAACTCAAAGCCGCGACAGTCGCCAACATTACACCTTGCGGCGGCGACGGTTGCGAAAACCCTCAGCCCCAATATCAGAATATCGCGTTTACCCGGACGTGGGCCGTGACAAACAACTCACCGGTCATCGGCGCCACACAGATCGATGTCACCGTTCAATGGACGGATTACACCGCGCACGCGCTTACCGTCTCCTCATCGGTGCCGCAATAGCCCGGAGGGATGGCGATGAGACCGCTCAGGCTTCGTTTGATCCAACAGATCCCGTGGAGGAACCAGAAGGGGTTCACGCTAGCCGAGCTGCTCATCGCAGCTAGCCTTAGCCTGATCGTCCTGGGGGCCGTCTACAGCGTTTACCGAGTCCAGGCGCACACCGTAAAGGTGCAAGAGTTTCGCACGGAGGCCCAGGAGTATGGGCGCAACGCGCTCGACATGATGGTCCGCGAGATGAGGAACCTGGGATATTTTCCCACTCGTACAGCCTGTCCCGTGCCGGCCAGCACCAATGGGATCGTTGCCGCCAGCGACACCAGTATCCAGTTTGTTTACGACGCCGACGGCAACGGTGATTGTGCTGGGGCCAGCGAAAACGTCACCTACACCTACAATGCGGGCGCGCTGGATATCACAAGAGCTGCCGCTGGGGGCGCTGCGCAGCCGCTGACCGCTGGCAACGTCACGGCTGCCCAATTTGTTTACTACCCGCGACAAACCGGCGCCGCCAGCCCAGCGCCCTACTGTTATGCGGTCGCCGGCGGCAGCCCGGCCGGCTGCACCAGCGACGTCGCTTCGAACCTGGCCAACATCCAAAGAATCTCCGTTAGTGTTACCGTCCTGTCAAAAAGCACCGACACCCAATTCAACGGCCAGCAGAGCATCACCATGGATTCCAACGTGGAATTACGCAATCGGGGGCTATAAGGCAATGAGGCGTCGAATGATCGCAAGAACGGGAGTGCGGATCAAGCCTGCGAGCGCAGCCGCAATGCACTCGAGGTCGAATCTCATTGGCCGGACGTTGGCCTCCGAGCGCGGCATATCTCTGGTTGTAGTGATCATGGTGATGGTGATCATTCTCGCCATCACCGCGGCGGGTTTACTTTTTAGCAGCATGGATCTCAGGATCACCAGCAATTTCAGGGCCGGCACCCAGGCCTTCTACGCCGCCGATAACGGCGTCAGTGTCGGCGTGAGCCAGCTCGCGCTGGACCAGACGGTCTCGACCGCGCCGTTCGGTCCTCTTGCGCTGCCCGGCGGATTGACCTACTGCAGCGGCACGCGAAACCTGACCAACGGCTGCGCAGCGCCCCAACCGTCGCAGCTTTACGGCATTCGGAGCGAGCCCGGCTACTTGCTCGGCACAAACGGCTACTCCTTTTACCAATATCAGATCAACGTAACGGGGACGGGCCCGCTGGCCGCGGCGCGTGAAGTCGAGGCGCAGGCGGAATACGGGCCAGTGCCGAAGTGAGGTTAGTATGAAGAGAGCGACTGTATGGACTTTGATCTTCGCGCTGATTTTCGCGCAGACCCCGCCGCTGCGGGCCGACGACAGCGATATTTTCGGCGCGAACATCCAGCCCAACGTGATGATTTTAGTGGACACCTCCGGCAGCATGGACGACACGGTCATTTCCAGCCCCTATAATCCGGCGACCACCTACAGCACGCCGCTCACGTATACATCCGCGTCGGTGTACCAGAAGTTCACTCGGTCACGGGACTGTCGTCCGGCCAGCACCCACTGTTACAAAGTCTACAAGACCAGCATTGCCGCCGTTCCCAATGCCGACGGCAGCAATCCGGATGCGGCCAGGAATGGGCTCAGCACCGTCGGCTACTACTCCGGGAGAATCGGGGGATCCAGCGTCGATCTCTATGTTGGAAACTATCGGAATTATCAGTTGTGCGGCGCGACCTGCTCGGGTGTAGCGAGGAGAAAAATCGATATCGCCAAAGATGTCCTTACCAACATCGTCAACAATACTGACGGCGTCCGCTTCGGGATCATGAGGTTCGGCGGAAACGGCAACCAGGGTGAAGGCGGAGGTCAGATGGTGGCGGAAATCGGGAGCGCCAAGAGCACGATCGTCACCGCCATAAGCGGCATGACTCCGAGCGGCTATACGCCACTGGGGGAATTTCTCTACGACGCCGGCCAGTACTATAAGGGTCAAGCTCTTCGGAACGGGTCGAGCTATACAAGCCCGATCCAGTATTCGTGTCAGCCGAGCTTTGCGATTTTGATGTCGGACGGAATGCAAAACGGCAACATGGACGTCAAAGCCGAGGCGACCAACCGCTACACCCAGGACCACTCGACCGCGTATACCGGCACGCAGAACGTCATCGTCCACACCGTCGGCTTCGGTATCGGCGCCAATGAGCCGGCCGCGGCGGTGACCGACCTCCAAACGGCGGCGACAAACGGCGGCGGCAGTTATTACAGCGCCAACAACGCGGCCCAGTTGGAGCAGGCACTCGAGGACGCGATTCGACAGATTCTCGCTGCCACCTTTTCCTTCGCCACACCGGTCGTGCCTACGACGGGAGTGGGCGGAATCCAGAGGGCCTACCTGGCCGCGTTTCAATCCAACCCGTCGGCACGGTTCTGGCGCGGCTATCTCAAGGCCTACAATCGGGACGCCGATGGCCAAATCCCGGTCGATGCAACCACCAAGATTCCGCTCGATTCAGCGCTTGCCTGGGACGCGGGACAAAAGTTAAGTGTGAAGTCGTCAGGGAGCCGAACTATCTATACGGTGGCGGGCGGGGTTAGGCAGAATTTTACGAAGGGCAACGGGACGATCACGCCGGCCATGCTCGGCGTTTCCACGAGTGCGGACCATGATAAGATCATCGACTTCACGCTTGGGATCGATGCGTACGACGAAGATGGCGACGGCAACACCACCGAGGAGCGCGCCTGGAAACTGGGCGACATTTTCCATTCCACACCCGCTCTGGTCGCCAAGCCGCTACAGCCATCGTTGGATACGACCTACAGCGGAAGTGGCCAGTTTAAGGACAGCAAGGCCAGCCGGACCGCCGTGCTGGTCGCCGGAGCAAACGACGGCATGCTTCACGGCTTCCGGGAGAGCGACGGCGAGGAGCTCTGGGCCTTCATCCCGCCGGACCTTCTGGATAACTTGAAAGATCTGTCCGGCACCTCCGGGGATCACCTCTACTATATGGATTCGAGCCCGATTGTCGCAGATGTATGTCTTCAGTCCACGACCAATGGGAGTGGCAACTGTAGGTCGGCATCGGACTGGAGGACGATCGTTGTCTTTGGCGAAAGACGGGGAGGCGCAAACTATATCGCGCTGGATATCACCGACACGACGAATCCTCTCTACCTGTGGAGCGTCACCGATTCGAAGATGGGTGAGACCTGGTCCGAGCCGGTCATTGGGAAGGTCAGGATGTCCGATGGCACAGCGAGGTGGGTGGCGTTTGTGGGAGCGGGCTACGATACGCCGCAGAACAACACCCTCGGCAAGGCCTTTTTCGCCATCGATCTGGCGACCGGCACCAAACTCTGGGAGTACTACAACGCGCCGAGTTCCACTGATGACAGGCAGTATATGAATTTTAGCCTCGCTGCCAACCCGACCGCGGTCGACCTCGACAGTGACGGGTTCATCGACCATGTCTTCATCGGCGACGTCGGCGGGCAGACCTGGAAGTTCGACGTGTCGGCGCCGGCAGCGCCATCCGGATGGCCGGTCACCAACTGGACGGGCAAGCGTCTCTTTGCAGCGGACCTATCGCAAGCCAATCCACCGGCCACGGGTGAGTACTACCCCAATCAGGCCAAGTATCCCGCGATCGCGTTGGCGTATGACACGAGTTGGAATCTCTGGGTCTACATCGGCACGGGGGATCGAAACCACCCCAACAATACATCGTCGAACCGCTTCTACGGATTCAAGGATCCTGGAACAATGACCAACGGCAGCGCGCTGACGGAGTCTTCCCTGGTGGATCGAACCTCAGCCACGGGCACGGTGACCCAAGGCTGGTATCTCCGGCTCGCGAGCAATGAAAAGGTCCTGGCTACCGCCGATGTCTTTGCCGGCGCGGTCCTGTTTACGACCTTCACGCCGACTACCACCGTCACGTGCGGCAGCGGCGGCGGAACTGCAAAGCTCTACGCTGTCAAAATGGGCGGCGGCGAGGCCGCTCTCGATCTAACCACCGGCGATACCATAACCACGGTCCAGACCGCGTCATCCCAGGCCAAAACAATCGGCACGGGCATCCCGTCAAAACCGGTTATCATTATGGAAGCGTCGGGCAATCAAGCGATCTCTTGGGCGATCACCGGCACGACGAACCAGCAGATCGCCAGCACGCCCTTGCCCTTGGTTACGTTGAAGCGGCTGGTAGGCTGGCGTGAGGTATTCTAGGTGAAGCTCCGATTCGTCATCGCTATCCTTGCGCTGACTTCTATGCTGGGAGCAGTCTCCGCTGAGGCTGCTCCCGACGAAGCGGAGGCGAGGAGCCGGCGGGGAGCAGAGGTGCTTAGCCGGGGAAAGCCGGACGAAGCCGTCGGCGAGTTGCTGAAAGCGGTCGAGCTTAATCCGCAGGATCGCACGGCGCGACTGAATCTCGCCTACGCCTACGATCGGCTGGGGCGGGTTGAGGAGGCGATCTCTGAGTATAAGAAGGTCGTCGAACTGGATCCACAAAATACGGTTGCCCATAACAACCTGGGCGTCCTCTACGACAAGAAAGGTTTATACGACGAAGCTATCCGCGCATTCGACGCCGTCCTGCGGAACGATCCCGCAAACCTGAAGGGAACGGAGAACGTCGCAACCACGAAAAAAAACCAGGCTATCGTCCAGACACGCGAGCGCCAGCTCGCCGAGACGTTATCCGAGGCCAAGGCTCACCCCGCGAGTCCGGTCCTCGCCTATAACGTGTCCCGCTTCTATGCTTTCTACGGCAAGAGGGACCAGGCCATCGAGTGGCTCGAAAGGGCCTTGACGCTGGGGTTTAACGATCTCGGCTATGTGAAAGTCGACACGGCCCTGGAGAGCCTGAGAGACGATTCCGATTATCGATGGCTCGTGAGAGGGCGTTAGAACTCGGCGTGCGCGACTGAGTTTCATCGCTTCGAAACGACCACGTCCGTGAGTCTCCCAATCCCGCGTATTTAGTATCATTCTCCTCTTGACAAGCTCTTTCGACAAAGAGTATTGTCGCCCCCGTGAATCGAACCCTGGCAAAGCGGGCCGTCTTCGAGGACCGCGCCTTCACGCTGTTGGATCTCGTCACAGGCTTGGCCATCTGCGGCGTTCTGGCGGCGATCGCCGTTCCGAACTGGGCCTCGCAGTTGCCCACCTATCGGCTCAACAGCGCAGTGCGACAGCTGCAATCCGAGTTTCATTGGGTCAAATCTCAGGCCGTCGCGCGGAGCGCTCATCTGCGCGTCGTCTTTCTAGCGCCCAGCGCCTATCGGATCGAACGAAAAGAGGGCGGGGGCTATCGGTCGACCGGCGAGCAGAAGACGCTGCCGGACGGGATCACCTTCGGCGGCGGAAACATTGGACCGATAGGTTTCGCTCCGCGCGGCACGGCGGACAGCGGGACCGTCACGCTCTGCAACGACAAACGGGAAGGGAAAAACGTCATCGTCTCCGGCAGCACGGGGCGGGTCCGTGTCACAGGCGCAACGTGCTGACGTCGAGAAAATTCGGCCGCCGTCTTGCGCTCGGTGAGCAGGGCGTTAGCTACACCGAAGTCCTCATGTCGCTCACGCTGGTTTCGGTCGGGGTCTTGGGCTTTTCGCTCAATACCGTGAGCGTGATTCAAGGAAACCACCGGAGCGCCGACTATACAGTCGCAGCCAACCTCGCCCAGGACAAGATGGAGCAGCTCAAGGCGCAGCCCGCGCCGGCGGATATCGACAATTGTCCGGCCGCCGGCGAGCGCGGCATCACCGCCACGGGAGCGCCGGGCGGCGTTTATGACCGTTGCTGGACGGTGAAGAATTCCATCGTGGGGTCGGGGCTGAAAGAAATCGTCGTCATTGTGAGTTGGAAAGAGGCCGAGATTCGCAGCATCAAGCTCTCAACTCTGGTCGCCGTCGAATAGGCAATAAATACCGTGCCGAAGATTCTCGCGCAAAGGAGGGGGACGACCACCGTGGAGGTATTAGGCGCGGCCGCCTGCGGCGCCATCGTGTTGACCACCCTCTACAGCTTTTACCGCGAGCAGCTCATCCATCTCGTCGTTCAAGAGACCAGGACGGCGACGCTGGAGGACGCGCGGGGCGCGCTGGACATCATGGCGCGGGAACTAAGAAACGCCGGCTACTGGGGATCGGGCACGGCACCAGCCGGCTGCCAGAGAATTGTGACGGCTACCGCCACATCGATTAGAATTCAGGCGGATATCAATGGGGACGGCGACTGTGACGGCGCCACGTCCACTGAAGTGGGCGAGGATGTAACCTATGATCTCTCCGGCGCGACCCCCACCTGCCCCGGCGCTATCTTGCGACGCAACGGAAATTGCCTGGTAGCGAACATCGCGGCGCCGCCCGGGCAGTCGTTGTTTACTTACTTTGACGAGGCCGACTTGCGGATCGCCGGCGTGCCCCAGCCGGATCTCATCAAGCGGATCAAAATCACGCTCTCGGTTGAGGTGGCCGATCCCAGCCCGCCGGGAAAGGCGGCGGGAAGAAAGATCGCTTCCACTCTTTCATCGAGCGTCGAGTTGAGGAATCCGCAGCGGGGGCTGCCGTGACCCATTCGACTAGGCTCAGGGACATGGTGAGCCTGTCGAACCATGAGGAAGATCGAACCATGAGTCTCTACAGGCCTTTTGCCGGCGAGCGTGGCACGGTTCTCCTGATCGCGCTGCTCGTCATCGCGCTGCTCATCGGCGCGGGGGCAGCCGCCATCGTGTCGGTCCAAACCGACCTCAAAAGCAGCGCGAATCTGAGCACAGGAACGCGCGCGCTTTATATCGCCGAGGCCGGACTGAACCACGCGGTGAGCGAACTGCAGAACCACGATGGGAGAAGCAGCTTCGATCGGGTCATGGGTATGCGCGCCGGCGAGCTGATCGTAGCCAATGCCAATTTTGCCGGGGGGTCGTACAGCGTGACGCGGCTTAAATCCGCGTTGCGTCCAAGCCGGATCCAGGTTCTTACGGTGGGCACGGCGCCGAATCAGGCCTCCAGCGACATCGAGGCGTGGTTTAGCAAAGAGGCCGGCAGACCGCCAAGAAGCGCCATGACCAATGGCGATCTCAAGATCAGCGGCGACCCGAAGCTCGTGGGCGTGTGCGGCGGCGCGCATTCCAATGACGACATGTTGATCTCGGGAAATCCAGCCGCTCAGATGCCCGGCGGATTCTCGGTGGCCAACGCCGACGGCGCAGGCGGCCTCCTGCCCGAAGGGATGAACATCACGGGGAGCCCTTGTATCGGCAGCGCGGGCTGTTTCCGCCTTCCCGGCCAGTGGCCTGCGGACTATACGCTCGACACGGCCGAGAAGCGAAGCCGTTACGAGGCGACAAGCCTTAGCCGCGTGTTCGATATTCCGGCGATCAACCCCGCCGATTACGGCGCGCACATCGGAAATGTGGGCGAAGCCGGTGGCGGCGTCCTGCTGCACGCCGATGGGCGGGTGACCGCCGGTCCGGGAGTCATTTGCGACGCCGGCGGGTTCTGCGCCGGCGGAATCACTGTGCCGCGGCCACCGGGCTGGTCCTATGCCTCCGGCGTGTGGACGGCCACCGGCGCCGCTCCGCGGGATGGGATTTTTTACGCCGAGACAAGAGTGGAAATCTCGGGAACTATCGGCAGCGCCGACGTTCCCTGGCAAGCGACGATCGTGGCGCGGGACAGCATCCGCATATCCGGCGACGTCTACCTGCGGCCCTATCCGACGCCGTCGGAGCCGCTGCAAAACCAGACGTTCGTTACCGGCAACGACCTGGAGATCGACGGCAACCTCAGAGCCGACTACGCGGGCGGGGCGCTTTTGGCCCACCAACAGATTAAAATCGCCGGCAGCGCGAAGATCACCGGCTTTATCTTAGCCGGCGACGGCCGGCCGACCTGGCCGGGAGATCCGTTTCCCGACAGCTCTTCCGGACTCAGCTTGAACGAGATCTCCGGCAATCCAACAATTGAGTTCTCCTGCGATTTCGGCTGTTTCGGACCGGGATGCCCGGCCTACCGCGTCGCCATCGTAGGATGGCAGCAGAAGTTTTAGACTCAATTCACGGCTTTTCGACCGCTCCTGTGCCTAAGGCCGCGTTTCGGAATGGTTTTACATCCTCTCTTAGAGGTGGTATATTCCGCTCCGATTTGGGTATCGATGGCCTTATGCGCGCCAGTCCGAATCAGATTACGTCGTCTCCCTGTGATGGGGCATTCATCGTTGAGAGCGGCTAGAGAATGGCGGTCGGGCCGGGCAGGTTTTAGCGTCGTGGCCGGCGCCGGCGGATAAGGAGAGACAGCAACGAATGGATACAAAAAAGACGGTCATGGTGGTCGACGACAATCCCGACATCATCACCATCGTGCGGACCATTTTGGAAGGCAAAGGCTACAATGTCCTGTCCGCCTATAGCGGCGAGGAGCTGTTTACTCAACTGGAACGGCAAAAACCCGATCTGATCGTGCTCGACATCATGATGCCCCAGATGGACGGCCTCGAAGTGTTGACCAAACTGAAAGGCGCCCCCGATACTTCTTCCATTCCGGTGATCCTGCTTACCGCCAAGGTTCAGTATGAGGACGTGCTGGGTGGCTACAAACTCGGAGCGGACTACTACATCACGAAGCCCTTTACGAGCACGCAACTGGTCAACGGCATCAATCTCCTCTTGGGTGAGGGGAAAGCCTAAGCCCGTCATCTCACTCTCCGAAACAGACATTCAGAAGACGGAATTCAGCCGGCTTAGGTCCTGGATTCTGGATTCTAACTTCTATATCCTTATCCTGTGATTCGTTTTGTCTCATTCGAAGGCGGCGACGGCTCGGGCAAAAGCACCCAACTCGAACTGCTCGCGGGATATCTGTCGAGGCAGGGGATCTCCTGTTTGTCGACGCGGGAGCCGGGCGGAACGAACCTCGGAAAGATGCTGCGCAAAGTGCTCCTTGAGTTAAGGGACGAGCCGATCTCCCCGGAGACCGAACTATTTCTCTATCTCGCCGATCGCGCCCAGCACGTGCGGGAAGTGATCGAGCCGGCGATGGCGAATGGAAAACTCGTGCTCTGCGATCGGTTTACCGACTCGACAATGGCCTACCAGGGCTACGGACGCGGGGCGGATCTCGACGTGCTCAGCCGCATGAACGCGATTGCGAGCCGGGGGGTGGTCCCGGATCTTACCTTCCTGCTCGACTGTCCCGTGGAGGTCGGCCTGTCTCGAACCCAGACGCGCTTATCGAGCCATGCGTCACGAGCCGCGGCGAAAGTGAAGGCCGAAGACCGCTTCGAGCGCGAGGGCGCCCTGTTTCATGAACAGGTGCGGCGCGGTTTCTTGGAGCTGGCTCAAGCCGACCTGGCGCGCATCGTCGTCATCGACGCGGCGCGCTCGATCGCATCGATCCAGCAGGAGATCGTCATGATCGTGGAGCAGAAGCTGGCAACTCAACACAGTGCAAAATGAAAATTGCAAAATGCAAAAGTCAAAATCCTTGAAAGAGATGAATTCAGCTTCTCTCTTTATATTTTCATTTTTCATTTTTCAGTTTGCATTTTGAATTGAACGGGGGAAAGGATGCCGTTTGCCGAAATCGTGGGCCACGAGCGCCAGCTCGGCAGCCTCAGGCTTGCCCTGGAGACCGACCGTCTGCATCACGCCTACCTATTTACCGGGCCTGAGGGAGTGGGAAAAAATACGGTAGCGCTCGCGCTTGCGAAAGCCGTGTATTGTACCGAATCGAATCATGACTTCTGCGGCCGGTGCGCCAACTGCGTCAAGATCGACAACCGCAACCATCCCGACGTGCGCGTCCTAAGTCTGTTGCCGAAGAAAAATGAGATCAGCATCGAGCAGGTCCGCGTGCTCGAGAAAGAATTGAGCTACCGCGCGTTTTCGGGCGGCAAGAAAGTCGCCATCATCGATCCGGCGCCGCTGATGAATTTGCCGGCGCAAAATGCGCTACTTAAAACGCTCGAAGAGCCTCCCGCGGGATCTCTGTTGATTCTGATCGCCGCCAGCGCCGGCGGACTGCTCCCCACGCTGCTGTCGCGCTGCCTCAGGCTTTCGTTCGCTCCTCTGCCCGCCAGGGTCGTGGCGGATTACTTGATTTCCCGCCAGGCGATGGCCGCCGAGGAGGCGGCGCTCGTGGCGGCCGCTTCGTTGGGCAGTCTGGGCAGGGCGCGGAGTTCGGATCTGGCCGAGCTGGCGGCAAAAAAAACAGCGTGGGTGGCGGCCATCGGCAGCCTCGCTCAGGGAGGATACGGCGCTCGGGCGGCGCTGGCGGAGGGGTTGGGCAAGGAGCGCGAAGACGCGTTTGAGTTCCTCGAGTGGCTGAGAAGCTGGTGCCGCGATCTGTTGATTCTCCACGCGACCGGCAGCGAGCAGGACATTTGCAATCTCGACGCGGCTGAAACGATCCGGCGGCAGTCGCAAAACGCGCGCGTTGATGGACTGCTCGCTCTCTGGACGTCGATGGCCGTCACGGAAGGGCGCATCCGCCGCAACGTGAATCGCCGCCTCGCTCTCGAAGATATACTCGCGCAAGTGGCCGGGGTGACTTCATGAGCCGGATTTACATTACGACGCCGATTTATTACGTCAATGCCGAGCCGCATCTCGGTCATGCCTATACGACGCTGATCGCGGACGCGCTCAAGCGCTACTATCAGCAGCAGGGAATCGAAGCGTTTCTTCTCACCGGCACCGACGAGCACGGCGACAAAATCGCCGAGGCGGCCAAAGCGGGCGGCATGGAACCCAAGGCCTACGCGGACAAGATCAGCGCCATCTTCCGCGCGACGTGGGATACCTGCGGGATCGCTTACGATCATTTCATTCGCACCACGGACGATTATCACAAGGAGTTCGTGCAGCAGATTCTGCAGAAGATCTACGATTCCGGCGATATCTACTTCGGCGAGTACGGCGGTTTTTATTGCTTCGGCTGCGAGCGTTTTTACACGGAGAAGGAACTCGTACAAGGGAAATGCCCGGACCATCAGAGGGAGCCCACTTACATTAAGGAGAAGAACTACTTCTTCCGCATGGGAAAATATCAGGAGCGCCTCCTCGACCATATCCAAACTCACGCCGACTTTATCCGGCCCGAGCGGTATCGGACGGAAGCGCTGGCCTTCTTGCGCGAGCCCTTGGAGGATCTCTGCATTTCCCGCCCCAAGAGCCGGTTGGAGTGGGGAATTGCGCTGCCCTTCGATTCCAACTATGTCACCTATGTCTGGTTTGACGCTCTGATCAGTTACGTCAGTGCCCTCAAGTTTAAAGGAGAGCAACACGTCGAGACCTTTTGGCCCAAGGCCAATCATCTCATCGGCAAAGACATTCTGAAGACGCACGCCGTTTACTGGCCAACCATGCTCATGGCTGCGGGGATGCCTCTCTATCAGCGCCTCAACGTGCACGGCTATTGGGTGATGGCGTCCGGGAAAATGTCCAAGAGCCTCGGCAACGTCGTGCGCCCGCTGGAGATGAAAGAACGATACGGCCTAGACGCCTTTCGCTATTTTCTGATGCGGGAAATGGTTTTCGGCCAAGACGCCACCTTTTCCCTGGATGCGCTTATAAACCGGATAAACGCGGACCTGGCAAATAACTTCGGCAACCTCGTGAGTCGCGTGCTCGCCATGCAGGAGAAGTATTTTGCCGGGGCCGTGCAACCCCTCGGCCGTGAGTGGCCGAAGGAGGATGTGGAGCTCAGCGATAGATTCCGCAGGGCGGAAGAGGAGTTGCAGCGCCATATGGTGGGCCTTCAATTCCATCGCGCTCTGGAATCGGTGTGGGCGGCCATCGATCACACCAATCGTTATATTGTTCAGACCTCGCCGTTCGTGTTGGTCAAGGACCCGGTCAAGCGTGGCAGAGTTGGAGAGATCCTGCACCATCTGCTGGAAGCGATCAGGACAACCGCGCGCCTGACGGCTCCTTTCCTTCCCGACACGGCCAGGGAGATCAGAACTCTTCTGGCGGTTTCCGACGGCACTGCGAATGACCGAGCGCCGTGGGGGAGTTTTTTTGTTCCCGGCCACAAGGTCCTCCCGCCAAAGATTTTGTTTCCCCGCATCGAGCCCACGGCTGAAGGTTAGATGTCATCGGCGAATCCACTTGCGCTGGTCGATAGCCACGCCCACATCCAGGGGGAGGAATTTTCCGACGATCTCGACGGCGTCCTTCAACGGGCTAAGCAAGCCGGCGTCGAGAAGATCGTCGTGGTGGGAGGGGCCGGCGATCTGGCGAGCAACCGGCGCGCCGTCGAGCTGGCTCGTTCCCACGACGAACTGTTCGCCACGGTGGGGATGCACCCACACGATGCGAAGGCGGTGAGCGAGGAGGAGCTTGGCCAACTCCGCGAGCTTGCCAAAGACTCAAAAGTCGTGGCGATCGGTGAAACCGGGCTGGACTTTTACTACAATCACTCGCCGCGGGAGATCCAGATCGAAATCTTTCGCCGCTTCATCCATATGGCGCGCGCGAGCGGACTGCCGCTGATCGTCCATGATCGGGACGCGCATCGCGAGATCGCCGAGCTGCTTTTGGCCGAAGGGGAGAGCGAACTGCGCGGCGTGATCCATTGCTTCACCGGCGACTATCAAGCGGCGAAGGCGTTTCTCAATCTGGGATTTTATATCTCGTTCAGCGGCATCGTCACGTTCAAGAACGCCGCGCCGCTGCGAGAGGTAGCGCAAAAGTTGCCGCTGGACCGGATATTCGTCGAGACCGATTCTCCGTATCTCGCGCCCGTGCCGCACCGGGGAAAAAGAAACGAGCCGGCGTTCGTGCGCCTGGTGGCCGAAACCATTGCGGCGGTAAAAGGTCTAGCTTTGAACGACGTTGCCGAGGCGACGACTCGCAACGTTCACGATCTGTTCGGTATCTAGAAAAACCGGCCGAATTCCTACGAAGGACCAAAGATCGCGCCGAAAAATTTTTCCAATCCCAAATTGAACTTGACGAGCACACGATCGGAGCCGCGGGTCAGGCCGAAGCCGGGCCCTACGCTATACTCGATCCCATGTGACAGCTCGCCCTTGATGACCGGGAAGATATAGTGTTGTTGTTCCTTGGACGGATCGGGCTTTTTGATCATGCCGATGCCGCCGTAAAACTCGATGCCCGGCATCAGCGAGCGCATCCAGCGGTAGTAAATGCCGTGGGCATAACCGAACTCCCATCCTTTCTTTTCCTCGGAACCGACCAGGATTTTCTCGAAGATCGGATTCAACATCACGGAAAAATCGCCGAAGTCCTTTTGGATAATCGGCTTTAATTCCAGCTCCAGCTTCTGATCGTCGAATTCGGGGACGCGGTGGTAATCGAGCTCTATATACCAGCCGAGATCGACCGGGAGCTGACCTTGATCGAAGAGACTTCCCCGCAGGCGAAATTTGGAGCCTGCGTACTGCAGGTCACCCCCGCGGGGCTTGGCGAGATTGACATAGGCCGCGGCCTCGATCCGATCCGTCAATCCGTAACTCAACTCGAAAGCGGTCCGCCACATCGACTGGCTCGGCAGCGTGCCTTTGGAGGTTCCAACCTCTGCGTTTCGATGACCATTGGCCACGACGCTGTTGAGCGACTCCAACTCGACTACTCCTCGTCCGACAGTCCGGTACGGATAGACTTCGAATTCAAAGGGGTCAAGAGCGGCTGAGGGACGTGACAACAAGAATGACGCAACCGGTATCGCTAGCGCAAATACAGCTAAGCGGGAATAGTGTTTCATTTGGTATCCTCCTCGTGGTTGTTCGAGATCCGATGTAACCCAGCCGGCTTCGGGTCAATTACTTGGCGATGATCGCTCCCTCCGGAACGTCCTGGTGAAAATCGTCGTAGAAGTCGTAGCTTCCCGGAGTCAAAGCGGGTAGAGATATCGTGGCCGTCTCTCCCGGCCCCACGACCTTCTCGCGATTGAGCTTAAAGCTTTCGAACTCGATCGCTTCTTTGCTTGCGTTTACGATCTTTATCTTGAACGGCCGGTTGGCGGGCACGTTGAGCGTCTGCGGCGTGAATCTACGATTTTCAAAACGCAGCTCCACGACCGTGTCCTCGCCCGGCGCGGCCATCGCGAGCCCGCCCGCTGCGAGGAGCATTAGGTTGAAAACCACAATGAGGTATTTCATCTTTATTTTCTCCTTTCCTTTTGCCCTAAAATAAAAGAGCCCGGGGCCGCGCAGTTCGCGCAGCGCCGGGCTCGGGGTTTGTGACCTCTGGCCTCTGACAATTTACCAGCTATCTCTCGCGGTGAAATCTACATCTGATGACTCCCCATCTTCGTCGAACCGTTTTTTTCCAATGGGATAATCACGCGCCGCTTGCACCTCCGGCACTTGACCTCCACTCCCTGGGACACCAATCGCGCGAGCAGGCTCCCGCATAGGCAGCGAAGGGGCGCCTCGGCGCCGCACTCGCGAGGGGTGGTATGCAATTGATTCGGCTTCAGC
>JBGPGE010000078.1:0-21688 GCA_041483675.1 Binatia bacterium | reverse complement strand
CCAAAGATATTCCCAAGCGGCCGTTCATCACCGTAGGCTTCGCGAGTTTCGTATCGTTGATTCCGCTCGCGATCACTTCGACGAGCGGCATGGTCAGGCGCTTGGGAAAACGCTGGCAGCGGCTCCACCGGCTGATCTACCTGATCGCCATCGGCGGCGTGATTCACTACCTCTGGCTGGTCAAAGCCGACACGAGAAAGCCGCTGATCTACGGCGCGATTTTGGCAGCGCTGCTCGGCTATCGCCTGTTGGCAAAATGGCGCTTCAGAGAATTTTTTGCCAGGAGATTTTCCTTCTCTCCTGCCGCAAAAGAAGAATAGTTAGACGAGCGTCCCGTCAAGAGAGCGTTATTCCTTCCCCCCTCCGCTCCGCGTCCAGGACCGCCTGGAAGATCGCGCCGTAGAGATCGACCGAGGTCATGGCGCAATAGTCGAGAGTGTAGCCGGGCCGGGTGTCGGCCATTCCATCTTCCAACAGCCGCTGCAGAACCATCCGTCGGAAGCTGCCGTGTCCCATCACGCCGTCGTGCTCTTTGAGATCGGCCTCTTCGTGCGTTGAGAAATAAACCGCCTGTGCGGGCGTCAGGCCGTAGTGAGTCGTCAGCGCTTTGAAAAATTCCGCCGACCAGTAGCCGAACTGCTCTTCGGTCGCCCCGGCGGCATAGAACTCCGCCACGGTTCCCTCCCACACAACGGCGCGCTTGTAGTCGAGATGGGCGCGGAACTCGGCGAGCATCGGCGAGAGAAAAATCTCATCCTCGGTGACGCCTAACGCTTTTGCCGTCTCGACCACGACGTGGACGTGTCCGGGCGGCTTGGGATGGACCAGCTCGTCGGCGAGCTTCGCCGCCATCAAGGTCATCAGGTCACGATGCTTGCGGAAAAAAGCGATGTGCTTGTGATAGGAAGCGCATTCAAGCGTGTTGATCTCGATGGTGAACGAGCCCCAGTTTCTGAAGAACAGCCGCAGCGCCTCTTTCGACAGTTTCCCCGATCGAAGTTGCCGCATGAACGGCGCATCCGTGATCCGCTCTTTCCACCTTTGCGCGACTTTCCGGTAATGCTCGTCGACGAAGGCCTTGGCCTCACTTCCGCTCATCGGCTGCGTCATCCCCTCACCTCGTAATTCGTATCTCGTATTTCGTATCTCGTCGGACGAACGACGAAATACGAATGACGCGAGGGGGCGACCGGCCGGTCGCCCCTACACCTGCCTTCTGCCTACGTCGCCTCTTCCCTATAGAATCCCAGTGCTTCCATCGCCGGCCGGTCGTTCATCGAGAAGAGAATCGCCCCATCGCGCGAGTTATTGCCGTGATGGTGCGCGCGCCACAGCGGAACGGTGAACGAGTCGCCCTCGCGCCAGTCGAAACGGGTGTCGCCTGCCCGCCCTCCCGCAGGCGGGCCGACCATGGTAAATCCGCTGCCGCGGAATGCGTGGTAGATCACGGTGCTCGTGTGGCGATGGGCCTTCGTCACCTCGCCCGGCCTCAGCATCTGGATCTCGCAGGAAAAGGTCGGCAGCGTCGGGCCGCCGGTCAGCGGATTGACGTAGCGCAGCAACAGGCCGTCATAAGGATCGCCGGGATTTTCTCCCAGCGCCTTGAATGTCTTCTCGGTATCCTCCCAGCGGTAGCGGTAAGGCGGCGGCTGTTGCGTATCCTGCTTGACCCAGCTCGGGCGCGCGGCGCCGAGCTCATGGCGGGAAAAATTCGCCGGTCGCGAGAGCGGCTGTTGCTCCGAACCGAAGACTTCCGCGAAGCCGACCTCCAACAAACCCATCAGCGGCGCCTCGATGCCGTCGAGCCAGACGATCGGCTTGTTCGAGCCGTTGTAGTGGTCGTGCCACGTCCGGCTCGGCGTCGTGATGAAATCCCCCGGCTCCATCGGAAACGGCTCCCCTTCGACCGTCGTCTGCGCGCCGCCGCCTTTGAGCACGAAGCGGATCGCGCCCATCGTGTGGCGGTGCGCGCGGGCGATCTCGCCGGGGTTGACAAGCTGCACACCCGCGGCGATGGTGTGCGTGGTGCGGACTTTTCCGGGAGAGCGAAAGGCGATGAAGCGCCGCATCGAGTCCTCCGGGCCGAGAACCTCGCCGGCCTCCCGGATAACGCTATAAACGTCGTCCCAGCGCCAGAGACACGGCTCGAAGGATGATTTCGGCTCGAACGCTTCGCTACGCGGGATTCCCCAGTAGCCGACAAGGTTCAATTTCTCTAACTTTTGGTTTAGCTCGTCAATCTTGCTCATCGCACCCTCCGCGACCGAACTTATCTCTTCATCTCAGCCAGCGCTTCCTTCAATAGCGTATAATCCAGCACCTGACCCAACTGCACCTGCTCCTTGATCTTGCCCTGCGCGCGGATCAGCTCGATCTCCTCCTTCACCGTCTCATCCGGCGTCGTGCCGTCTTTGGTGAATGCTTTGAGGATCTCACGGTGAGAAAGCTCGGCGGTTTTCCGGTCGATCTTGAACTCCTCCATGAGGTAGGAGACCACGCGGGCGAAATTGGCGGGATCCTGCGTGTACTCCATCCCCTTGAGCGTCGCCCGGATCATCCGTCTCACCTGGCTTGGGTTGGAGCGCAGCTTGGTTTCAGACGCTCCCAGTCCCGCAAACGGCGTGCGCATAACGTCGGCCGTGCCCCCCAGATTGCGCAGGCCCGTCTCCTCGGCTTTGAAGTTAAACGGGATCGAAAGCATCGAGGCCGCGACCGATCCGGTTTGCAAGGCCGTCAAGCGATCGCCGGCGTCGGGGATGGCGACCAGCACCAGATCCTTGTCGGGGTTGAGGCCGGCCGCTTTCGCCATCAGGCGCGCGCCGTAGGCGTCCGTCGCCGCTACGCCGGAGACCGCCACGCTCTTGCCGCCCTTGAGATCCTGGATCGTCTTGATCTCCGGCCTCGCGGTGAGGAAAAAAATGACCCGGTCCATGGTAAACATCGTCGCCTTGAGCGGCACGCCGGCCGCCGCGGCGCGAAGCGTAGTGCCGATGGCCGTGATGTAGTCCACCTGCCCGCTGATCACCGCGGCGACGCCGATGTCGGACTTCATAACCTCGAGCGATACTTCAAGTCCCTCGGCGCGGAACAGGCCGAATCTATCCGCGACGTAGAAACTCAGGAAGGTCATGCTCTTCGACGGCATGGCGACCCGCACCTTCTCCGCGGCGGCGTCCGCCGCGCCGAAGAAGCCGCTTGCGGCAAGAATACAAACGGCCGCCGCCCACCGCCGAAGCGGACCCGCAGCCGTTCCTTTCGCTTTCGCCGTCACGACGCCTCGGAACTTCGTCATCATGTCTCCCTCCGTGCAAGCCTCGCTGCGCCTCTTTTACGACGCGCGCAATAGTCTAGTCAAACTGCGCCGCTTATGCTTCGAGCTGAGTGAGCTTGGTGATCCGCTTCGCCATCAAGCCGACGACGGCTGAAGCGATCAGCCCGCCGGCGATGACTGCGCCGGGCGCGCCCATAATCGCCGCGACCAGCCCGACTTGCGCGTGGCCCATAAACGGACCTCCGATGACGAAGACGTGGACCAGCCCCTGAACGCGCCCTCTCAACTCGTCGGGCGTCGCCATCTGGATCAGCGTCACCCGCAGCGTCTCGCCCATCGCGTCGAACCCGCCCAGGAGAAACGCAATCAGAAAAGACAAAACGAACGAGTGCGAGAGGGCGAACGCGATGAGGCCCGCCGTGTAGAGCAGCGTGATCGAGACGATGAGCCTCGCTTTGCCTCTGGGATCTCCGAGCGCCATCACAACGCCCGACCCGATCAGCGCGCCCATCGCCGGCGCGCCCAAAAGCGCGCCGAGGCCCGGGGCGCCGACGCCGAGAATGTCCTTGGCGAAGACCGGCATCATCGCGCGGTAGGCGCCGAAAAACGTGACGCAGGTGTCCATCACGAGCAGCCCTAAGATCAGGGGATTGTTCCTGACAAACACAAAACCTTCCAGGATGCTTTTGAGGGCCGTCGCTTTTCTCGCCGCAGGCGGCGCCTGCCCCAGCCGCATTGAGAGAAGGCAGCCGATGACGGCGAGAAAGCTCGCCGCGTCCAGATAATAAGACCACCGGACTCCCGCCCAGGCGATCACCACCCCGCCGACGAACGGCCCGGCCAAGAGCGCCGTCTGGCGCAGCGTCACGTTCAAAGCGAACGCCGTGGCCAGGTGCTCGCGCGGCACAAGGTTGGGAATCATCGCGCTGCGCGTCGGCTGGTCGAAAGTCATCAGCGCGGTGGAGAAAAACGTGACGGCGTAGATGTGCCAGACTCGAATGACGCCGAGATCGGTGAGCAGCCCGAGGAGAAACGAGAGCGCCATCGCCAGAAGCTGCGTGGCGATGAGCAGCCGCCGCCGGTCCATGCGGTCGGCGAGCAGGCCGCCGGTCAGCGCGGAGACGATCACCGGCAGCGCGCGGAAAAGGCCGACGAGGCCGAGCTGTAAAGGCGATCCCGTGATTTCGTAGATCTGCCAGGCCAGGCCGACTGTCGTGAGCTGGCTGCCGATGCCGGAGATCAGCAGGCTCGACCAGAAAAGACCGAAGTCCCGCTGCGCCAAAACATGCCAGGGTCGGACTTGCGCATCCATTTGAACAGTTTCGACCCCGCGACGCGGGCCACAGCCTTTGGTTCGACAATCTCACCACCCTGAGCAAGGTCGAAGGGCGGCTGTCGGCCCTGGCTCGGGGTGGTCCCGAGCGTGGCAAAGCGAGTCGAGGGACCACTAGCACAATCCGATCTTTTAGGCTAATGATGCGGCATGCGCATCTGCACTCTCCTCCCCAGCGCCACGGAGATCGCGTTTGCTTTGGGATTGGGCGATGAGATCGTCGGCGTCACGCACGAGTGCGACTATCCGCCGGAGGCGAGAGAGAAACGCGTGGTAGTCAAGAGTCTCATCGACTCGGAGAAACTGGCGAGCTGTGATATTGACGAGAGCGTCCACCGCCACTTGCGGGAGCAAAGAGGCATCTACACCATCGACCTGCTGAGATTCCGCGCGGCGAACCCGGACTATATCATCACCCAGGACCTGTGCGATGTCTGCGCCTTGGATTACAACGAAGTGATGCAAGCGATAAAATGGCTGACGCACAGGCCGAAGATCGTCTCGCTTGCGCCCACGCGGCTGGCCGACGTGCTTCGCGACATCGAGCGGATCGGCGTGAGCGCCGGCAAGCAGGTCGCCGCCAACGGGCTGGTGCGCCGGTTGGGGGAGCGGATCGAACGCGTGCGGGATCAAGCCTCACGCGCGAAGTCGCGTCCGCGCGTGGCCTGCATCGAGTGGCTCGATCCCCTCTACAGCGCGGGCCACTGGGTGCCGGAGATGGTGGAGTTGGCCGGCGGCGTAGACGGGCTCGGCAAAAAGGGCAAGCCTTCCGAGCAGATTTCCTGGGAAGCCGTGCGCGAGTTCGCGCCCGAGGTGGTGGTTCTGATGCCGTGCGGATTCGATGTCGCGCGCACGCTCAGGGAGCTGCCGTCGATTCAAGACCGGCCGGGATGGAGCAAACTGCCGGCGGTAAAGGCGGGAAGGGTTTTCGCCGTCAACGGTTCCGCCTATTTCAACCGTCCCGGCCCTCGCCTCGTCGACGGGCTGGAGATTCTCGCGCACATCGTCCATCCGGAACTGTTCCCCAGCCTGCCGCCGCTGGAAGCCGCCCAGAGGCTCAGTCGGCAGGCAGCAGTCAGGAGTAAGCAGTAAAGGAATGGTCGGGGGTTTTTCTCCATACTGCATGCTGCCTTCTGCTTACTTCGAATAGTCCACTACCGCCGTGGAACCTGAAGCAATCCTCCACAATGCCGACCCGGCCTCCTCTCATTTAAAAGACATCTTCCGTCTGGCGATCCCCGCCATGCTGGCGATCG
Source organism: Binatia bacterium (assembly GCA_041483675.1). Lineage (GTDB taxonomy): Bacteria > Desulfobacterota > Binatia > UBA9968 > UBA9968 > 2-12-FULL-60-19. The sequence continues at coordinate 15,828 of JBGPGE010000078.1, read as the reverse complement.
CCAGCGATCCGCTGTTCCTTCTCGCCGACACCGCGATGATCGGCCGCTTGGGCGTCGAGCCGCTGGCGGCGCGCGCCATCGCGTCATCTCTTCTCGGCGGCATCCACTGGCTCTTTGCGTTTCTCATCTTCGGCACCACCACCCTGGTCGCTTTTTATCGCGGCGCCGACGAGCCGGAGAGCTGCGGCGAGATCTGCCTGCACGCGCTTTTTCTCGCCGTCCTGGGAGGCGTCGCGGTGGCGATCCTCGGAATTCTCTTCGCGCCCGAGCTGTACCGCCTGATGGGCGCGGCGCCCGAGGTGCTGGCGCAAGGCGCGGCCTATTTTCGGATTCGCATCGCCGGAACCCCGTTTACCTTTGTTTTGTTCGCCGCCGTCGGCTTTCTTCGAGGCGTCCAGGACGTGCGGACTCCGATGGTGATCGCCTTTATCGTCAACGGCCTTAACATTGTCCTCGACTACTTGTTAATTTATGGCGGGCTCGGCCTGCCTGCGCTCGGTCTGCAGGGCGCCGCGATCGCGACGCTCGCTTGCCAGATCCTCGCCGGCGTCATCTGCCTGGGTATCCTGTTCTGCTCCTCATATTCTTCTCACTACGGGCTAGGCCGGTGGCGGTTCAACGCGCGCCGGATGCTTTCTCTGTTCCGCATCGGCCGCGATCTCGCCGTGCGCACCGGCGCGCTACGCTTTTCGCTGGTCTTCGCCACCGGCGCGGTCGCGCGCATGGGGACGGCGGCTTTAACCGGCCACGAGATCGCGCTCCAGCTCTTTCTGCTCTCCTCGGACACCATCGACGGCATCGCCGTGGCGGGACAAGCTCTCGCCGCCAAACATTTGGGAGGAAACAGACCGGATCGGGCCTTTCGGATGGGAAGGACGTTAATTGTTTGCGGCTCCGTGGCCGGACTTGTGTTCGGCATCGGCTATCTGCTGCTCCAGCAGCCTTTGATCGCGCTGTTTACGCGCAGCGCTGAAGTCGCCGGGATACTCGGCGTCGGAATTTTTGTCCTGCTCGCGCTCTGCCAGCCGGTTAACGGCGCGGTCTTCGCCTCCGACGGATTTCTGATCGGGGCGCACGACACCCGCTATCTCATGTGGGCGATGCTGATCGGCGCGCTGGGTATCTTTGTCCCGATCGCCTGGGCCTCTCTCCACTGGCAGTGGGGACTTACGGGCGTTTGGGCGGGCCTCAGTCTTCTGATGGCCTGGCGTCTGGCGACCAATCTCGCTCGCTTCTCAAGCAGACGGTGGATAGCCGCTTCGCCCGCCAAGCGCTAGCAGAAGAACTAAAGAAGCCATTCTATTTGCGGGACCGGACTGAAATGTTTACAATGACGCGGTGAACTTCGAGCTGGTTCTGCGAGCGCTCGTCGCCGAATTCGATCGTCTGCAGATTCGCTGGGCCGCGATCGGCGGATTCGCCCTGGGAGTGCTGGGCGCGCCCAGGCAGACCATGGACCTGGACTTTCTCGTGCATCGCGACGATTTGACGAAACTCGACGGGGCGCTGGCGGCCCTGGGATATCGGCGGATCGTCCGCACGGAAAATGTTTCCCAATATCGCCACGACAACGAGGCTTGGGGGTCCGTGGATTTCATCCATGCCTTCCGTAACATTTCGCTGGCGATGCTCCAGCGGGCAAAAAGCTATCCGGCTTTCGGCGGCGCGCAAAGCGTGAAGACCGTCGAGCCGGAAGACGTGATCGGCTTAAAAGTTCAGGCCATGTCGAATGACCCCGCCCGAAAGTCGCAGGAGCTGAGCGATATTGAAAGGCTCGCGGCGCGATACGGCGCCAAGCTGGACTGGGGCCGGGTTCAGGAGTTTTATGACCTCTTCGGACTTGGAGAAGAAGCTAAAAAGCTAAAGGATCGCTTCGGACATGCTCAGTGAAGAAGAGAAACGAGAACTGAAAGAAATGGCCGCGTCCTCGACGCTGCGGGAAGAGTTTCGCGCGCTCCGAAACAATTCCCGCGATTTGGAAGCCTGCGTAAACGTGGATCAACTGGTTCAATGGCTGACCGCCGTGTCGCGGATTTGTCCAAACCGCGTTCAGCCGAGGCCGTTCGTCCGCTACGTCAACGTGAAGATCTAACAACCCCGGCTATGATGCGCCCGGGTTAGGTAGGCTGGGGAGGAAACATGGCTCAAGTCGTTATCGTCACGGGAGGCGCGGGAGGCATCGGCGCGGCGGTTTGCCGCGGCCTCGCGCAGGACGGGATGAAAGTGGTGGTCGCCGATTTTGCCGAGCAAGCGGGGAAATCGCTGGCCGAGGAGATCAACCGCGCAGGCGGAGAGGCGCTTTTCGAGAAAGTGGACGTCGGAGACAAAGCGAGCGTAGGGCGGATGGTCGAGAGCGCGCTCACGCGCTGCTCGCAAATCGACTTTTTAATCAACGGCGCGGGCGTGATGTCGCGCATCCCGGTGCAGGATATGCCGGAAGAGGAATGGGACCGGATCATGCGGATCAACCTGAAAGGGACTTTTCTCTGCTCCCAGGCCGTCGCGCGGCATATGATCCAGCGTAAAGCAGGCCGCATCGTCTGCGTCGCCTCGGGACGCGGCGTGGCCGGACAGGCGCGCGCCGCTCACTATGCCGCCTCGAAGGCCGGCGTGATCGCCTTCACTAAATCTCTCGCGATGGAACTCGCGCCGCACAACGTCACGGTCAATGCCATCGCGCCGGGCGCGACGGATACGCCGATGTCGCGGGCGGGAGTTTCCTCGGAAGAAGAGTGGAAACAGCGCGAGGCCGTTCCGCCCCTGATGGGCGGGCTCACGACCAAAGAGGAAATCGTCGGGCTGATCCGCTACCTGCTTTCGGAGCCGGCAAAGAATATCACCGGCCAGACGTTTCTTTTGCGAACGCCGAGATAGACATTGCTCGAACACGGGACCGATCATCTCGAAACTGCGCACATGTCTATCATGGAGAGATGGCATCGGATCGCCAACGCTGCTCGCGGACAGTGGGCCGGTCACCATCGGGACCCGCTATTTCTTTCAGTCGTCGTCATCTCGGTGGCTTCGGCGGGGAGATTGGCCAAGGCATTCGCGGTGCTGCTCTGGGGCATGGCTCCCGGCGATGCCATCGACCTGAATATCTTCCACCTCCTGGTTCACCGATGGTTTGCTTCAGTTCCGGTGTACAGCGACCTCACCTTCGCCGTCCATCCGCCGGCGACCTACGTCATCCTCTGGCCGTTCTTCGGCTGGCTGGCGAACACGCCGGCTCGCTGGCTCTGGGCGCTCACCGCCATCGCCGCGCTTGCATGGCTTATCCATATGATCGTGCGGGAGAGCGGCGCGAGCACAGCCCTGGAGCGCGGCCTGGTGGCTCTCTTGCCCCTTTCCACCGCGGCCACTGCCATGACGGTAAGAAACGGCCAGCTCATCGTTCATCTCCTGCCGGGGCTCCTGGCCGGCCTGCTGCTGCTTCGAGGTGGGCCGATCATTTGGGGCCGTGATTTATTTGCATCGGCGCTGGTGCTGTTCGCCCTCGCCAAGCCCACCGTTTCGCTTCCGTTTCTTTGGATCGCGCTGCTCCTCCCGGGCCGGCTGCGGCCGGCGCTGCTCGTCGTCTCAGGGTACGCGGCGCTGACCCTTTTTGCAGCTCCCTTTCAAGAGATCGGGCTCTTCCAACTAGTCCGCGATTCGCTGGCGCGCGGCTCGGCGCTGGCCGTCAGCGCGGGCTCTGTCAACTTGCATATTCTGCTAGGCGCTTTCGGCCTCGAAAAATGGATCCTGCCGGCTTCATTCCTCGCATTTCTGGGGCTGGGTGTATGGATACACCGCCACCGACATGTGGACCTCTGGCTCCTCCTCGCCGTCACGGCCCTCTTCGCGCGTTTCTGGGCCTATCACCGTTTCTACGACGATGTGCTGCTTGTACTCCCGGAGATCGCTTTGTTCCGCCTCGTTAAAAGGGGGCCGTCCAGCGACGACGCCGACGTGGCCGCCGCGGCGCTGCTCGCGATAACCTCCGTCGGAATGCTGGTTCCTATCCGGTTAATGTTCTGGTCTCCGTTTTTGGCTCGTCTTATCACCTACGGAAATGCCGTCGTTTGGATTGTGACGCTGGTGTTTTTGATGAAGCAAGCTGGAACAACCGCGGAGCCCAGCGGCGCGCACACATCCTCCGGTGACACGCTGGGCTAGAAGAAAGTGGATTCCGCCGCTAATCGTCATTCCCGCGAAAGCGGGAATCTAGGCCTCTTTGAATTCTCTGGATTCCGGCTCTCGTCAGCCTAAGGCTGACTCGGCCGGAATGACGGCTAGAATGGGAAACGAATCGAGGAGACGCTGCAACCTATTTCACAAACCGCGCCGGGGAGAATTCACTCGTCGCCGTCGGATCTAGGATCAGCCTCGCGGCGAGCGCGCCCACGGCGTAGCTGGTCGTAACGCCGTGGCCGCCGAGACCCGCTGCCCAGAAGAAACCCTTGATTTTGGGATCCCAGCCGATCACAAAGCGGCCGTCGTCTGAGAGCGTTCTAAGCCCGGCCCAGCTCCGCTTGATCGCTATTTCCGTAAGCGCGGGAAAATGGCGATGGATCTTTTCAAACAATAGCTCGGTTGCCGACTCGTCGGTCGGCGTGTCGCCGGGAACCATCTCTTGTTGATCGCAAGGGCAGACCAAAAGGCCGGAAGCTTCCGGGCGAAAGTAGAGATCGTGCGTGACGTGCCAGACAAACGGCCACTTCGGATTCACCCAGGGAAGCGGCGCGGTCACGAAGAGATGGCGCCTGCAGGGATGGAGCGGCGGCTCGACGGCGCCGGCGAGGCGCGCGTTGAGAACGGCCCACGCGCCGGAAGCGTTGATCACCGTCTCGGTCTCGATCGCGCCGTCGGTGGTCGCAAGTTCAGCGACGCGCCCTCGTTCAATTTTAAATCCATTGACCGAGCAGCCGTAGCGGACGCGAACGCCGCGCGCCTGCGCCGCTTTGAGATAGCCGGTAAGCAGCGCATGGATATCGACCACTCCGTCCGTCGGACACCAGATCCCGCCGTCGAAATCCGCGCCTTTGAGCGCGGGGACAAACTCTGTTGCTTTCTCCCTGGACCAACGCTCGACGCCGACGCCCATCTGCCGCGCCGTTTCGGCGTCGCGTGAGAGCTTCTCCCAACCCTCGCCGCTGCCCAACAGCAGCGACCCGTTCTGCTCGAATCCTACGGGCACGGGCCAATCGGCGGGCAGCGAGCGGAGAAACGCCGCGCCTTCGCGCGTGAGCGCGGCCAGCGCGGGGTCCGACACCACCTGACGCACCATCGCCGCGTTGCGCCCGGAGGAATGAAAGCCGGCCACGGCCTCCTGCTCCAGGATCGTGAGATCCTTGACGCCGCCGAGCGCGAGATGGTAGGCCGTGGCGGCGCCGGCGAAGCCCGCGCCGATAATGACATATTGAGATGAGGTCACGGAGAGACTCCGGCCCTACGGCAGAGGAAAGATCCGTTTTCCACTTTCCTCTTCATCCAGCAGTATCGCCTTCGTGGGGCAGACCTTGGCCGCCAGCAGAATTTTCTGGTCGGAGTCGCCCCTGGGGTCGAGCACGACGGAGATAAATTTCTCGTCGAGCTTGAACACCTTCGCCGCCGCCTGCACGCACTTTCCGTAGCCTTCGCACTTCGCCCGATCGACCGTGATTTTCATGGACGCCTCCTTGAATTCCTTTTAGCCGATTCCCGACATTTCGGCCAGCCCCGGAGCGGCCGGGGTGGGGGGCTGCTGTCTTCTACCTTCTGTCTTCTACCTTCTGTCTTCTACCTTCTGTCTTCTACCTTCTGTCTTCTACCTGCCCTGAGCTTCGTCGAAGGGCTTTCTGCCTTCTATTTGCTTCTCCCCCCGACTGCGCTATAGTTAGCCGCGATGAGGGTCCACCGCTACACGCACTGGGACGGCACGCAGGAGATCCGCTTCCCGACCTCCGAAGACCTGCTCAAACATCTCTCCGATAGTTTTCTAGAAGAAGAAGGCGTGCGCCGGGCGCTCCGCGATCTCTTGCGCCGCGGCCTCACGTCCGAAGACGGCACGCGCTCGGTGAAAGGCCTGCGGGATTTTCTCCGTGACGCCGAGGAGAAGAAAAAAGAGCTGCTGGAAAAATATTCGCCCGACTCCTTCAAGCTCACGCCCGAAGAGGCCAAGGCGATGAACGACAAGCTCAACAGCCTGGCGGAAAAGCTCGAAGCCTATCACGAAAAAATGCGCAACTTCATGGAGCGCCTCTCCGGCCGCTACGCCCAGGATATGGACGAGCTGTCGCGCCGGATGCAGGAAGCTTTTCAGCGCTACCAGGAATTGAGAAACCGCCTCGGCGACCAGATCGCTGAGCGCAAGGCGCAGCGTCAACAGCAGCCCGGCGGCCAGGGCCACCAGGATCTGATGGAGATGCTCGACCGGATGAGCCGGATGCTCGACGACGAGAACTTCCTCAAGAACCTGCCGAATATGCTCGACGCCGCGGTCGACGATCTCGACAACCTGCTGGAGAATCTGGACTCGCTCACCCAGGATCAGCTCGGCCAACTGAGCGACGCGCTCGGCCAGATGGAGCAGCTCCAGCAACTGCTCAACCAGTATCCGTTCAGCGGCTCCGAGCGAATGGGAATGGGCGAGGCGGGGCAGATTCTCGGCCAGCTCCGGCGCCTGCAGCAGTTTCTCCGTTGGGGACAACGGGGAATGGCCGACCTCGCTGACTTAAATCTCGACGAGATCCGGGAGCTGTTGGGAGACGAGGCCTACGAGCAGCTCAAGTATCTCAAGGGGATCGAGCAGATGCTGGAAGAGGACGGCTATCTGATGCGCACCGGGCACGGCCTCAAGCTCAGCCCGAAAGGAATGAGAAAGCTCGGCGACAAGGCGCTGAGAGAGATTTTCCAGATGCTCAACCGCAACCGTTGGGGCGGGCACAACACGCGCCTGCGCGGCCAGCAGGGAGACCGGCTGGAGGAAACCAAGCCGTACGAGTACGGCGACCCCCTCGATTTGAAGATCAGCGAGACGCTGATGAAGGCCCTCGAAGGCGGCAGCGGCGTGCCGCTCAGGATCGCCCCGAAAGATTTCGCGGTTCACCGGCAGGAGTTCTCCACCGACTGCGAGACGGTCCTGGCGATCGACGTGAGCTACTCGATGCTGATGAATGACGCGCTGCACGCCGGAAAGAAAGTCGCCCTCGCGCTCCACCGCCTGATCGAAACGAAATATCCGCAGGATGTCCTTCACCTGGTGGCGTTCCGTTCCAACGCCAAGGTCATTCAGGCGCACGATCTCCCCTCCATCGTGGCCATCACCTATTTCATGGAGCACGGCACGGACATCAAAGAGGCGCTGCGCTACTCGCGCCAGCTCCTGGGCTCGAAGAAGGCTGCGAACCGCCAGATCATTCTCATCACCGACGGAGAGCCGACGGCGGTGACGCTCGACCGCGGCGGAAGGCTCCATAGCGGGTGGGGCTCCGCGCTCCTCCACGAGCGGATCGTGCGCGAGACGCTGAAAGAGGTGAAACGCTGCACTCAGAGCGGGATTAAAATCAACACGTTCATGCTGGGGACGGAATACTATCGGCGCGGCTTTATCGACCAGCTCTCGCGGCTCAACACCGGACGCGTCTTTTACACCTCGCCGGACCAGATCGGCAACTACATCGTGGTGGACTACCTTGCCAACAAGCGCAAGCGTATCGGCCGGACCTAGCGCCCGCGGCGGATTCCAGATCTCGACATCAGTGCCGCTTCTAGGCCCCTTGCGGTGGAAGAATCTTTAGCCGCCACTTCTCACCACCAGCACGGAGCAATGGGCATGATCCACAACCTTATCTACGGTGGCTCCGAGGACTCGTCTCCTCAGCGCCGAATGGGGATTTGTGCCCAGCACAATGAGATCCACGGCTAGCTCTTCGGCGATCCTCAAGATGACGTCGCCGGGCTTGCCGTAGTCGACGTGGGCCGTCGCAGACATCCCTCGCCGCTCTAATCCGGCAACCGCTTCGTCCATGACCTTCGAATAAAACGCCCTGGCCTGCTCTCTCGCCTCTTCTACCTCGCTCACCGTCTCCGCATATTCCGGGATTCTGCCGACCGCTAAAAGATGAAACTCGGCCGCGGCAGCCTTAGCCATCTCTGCAATCTTTTCCAGCGCAAGCTTCGCGCCGTCGGAACCATCGTAAGCCAGCAGGATTTTATCAAACATCTTGTTTCCCTCCCTTCGCTTCGAACAAAATGTCGCGTTCGTGTCCTTTGGGCTCGAAGAACGCCTGAGCGATCAGTGTCGGAATAATAGCCGTTAAAATCACCGTCACAACGAGAATAGAATACTGATTTTTGTCGATGATTTCGTGCGTCAGGCCATACAGGGCCGAGATCGTTCCAAAAGTTAGTCCGGTGGACATCATCAGGTTCGTGTAGAGGTTGACTCTTCTAGCAAACCCGAAAGCCGCTCCGGCCGGATAGAGGCCGAGGAACTTGGCGACGGTCTTGGAGAAAAAGAAGAGAACGACAAGGCCGAGGCTCGCTAACACCGCCTGTAAGTCAACCAGGCTTCCCGCCTTGAGGAAGTAGAACGGGGTCAGCAGAGCAAAGGTTGTGGCCCGCATGCGTCTGATCAGCTCTTTGTTTGCCAGAAAGGTGTCGGCGAGAACCATGCCCACGAGGTACGCGGGCAGGACTCCTTCGCTTCCACCGTCGACGGCTACGTACGCAAGGAGCAAGAGGACGAGATAGACGTACTTGACTTCAGGTTCGCTGGAGTGGGCATTGACTCGATTCAGATAGAAACGGGTGAACTTCGGCAACAACAGAAGCGCGAGGATCGTCGCGCCGACAAAGATCCAAAAGCGCGGGCCAAAGCTTGTGAAAAGCAATCCGAGGGCTATGACCGTGCCCAGATCGGTGACGAAGCAGGCGGCGAGAATCAGCTTTCCAATGGGTTTCTCGTTGAGGCCGCTCTCGATCATGACGGCGTAGACGACCGCCACGGATGTCGTGGACAGCGCCAGGCCCGCAATTTGAGCGGCGCTTTGTTCCCAACCGAGAAGGTACTGCGCCGCAAGCCAGCTCAATCCAAACGGAGCCGCGAAACTGAGGATGCCTAAAACCAGGCTTTCCTTCCAGAATTTTTTTAACGTCCGGCTTTCCAGCTCCGCGCCAGCCAGAAACGTGAGGACGAGAGCGCCAAAACTGGCCAAAAAGCCGATCCATTCAGTGACTCTTGGATGGAACGTGTTACCGGCGATGATGCCGACGATGAGTTCTATGAGGGCGACTGAGATTCCCAGCCTGAGGGAGATCAGACTGGATATGAGGGCGAGGGCGATCCAAACTGACGCCTCCCACCAGAGCTGTTCCATGACGCTACCTCCTGAATGAAAGCAGGCGTCATCAGCCCTGGCGGGCGGTTGAGGGAGAACGCCATCTCCGCGACTTGAGTCTTAAATATCAAATCGAACGCTGCGCATCAACGTCGCAGGTCTCCGCTATCTACGCCCTCGCCCCGGCTTCCTGACGAAGCTCCACTGGAGCAGCGGCGGGGCGGCGAGCGTCGTGACCATCACCATGACGACGACGGCGGCGAAAACGGGTTCCGTGACGATCCGCTCGCCGTTGAGCGAGAGCGTCAAGCCGACGCCGGCGAAGATCAAGCCGACCTCGCCTCGCGGGATCATGCCGATGCCGACCGCCACGCGGTTTAAGCCGTGCTCCAGGACGCCCAGGCCGCAGGCCTGCTTGCCGATGACGGCAGCAGCCGTAAGAGCCGCGGCAAACGCCAGAACCTCCGTGTCGAAAAGGCTCGCGAGATCCATCTTCAATCCCATCTGAACGAAAAACAGCGGCACGAGAAAAGCGGAGAGCGGAAAGAGCATGTCCTCGAGAGATCGCTCGTCCTCCTGCGTGTATTCTTGGAACGGAATGCCCTCAAGAATCAACCCGGCGGCAAAGGCCCCGACGATCGCCGCCAAGCCGATCAGCGTGGCCGCGTAAGAGAGCAGAAAACAGATCGCCAGAGCCAGGCTGAACAGCAGTCCCTGGATCTTCGCCTTCGCCGCCTGGCGAAACAGCCGCGGCACGACGAAGACGCCCAGCGCGAGCGCGCCGGCCACAAACAGCGCCACTTTGGCGATGATCCAGACGACCGAGCCGGCGGAGAGCGCCGTCCCGGCGCCGGCGGCGGCGATCATTCCGGTGACGATCGCCAAAATAACCAGGCCGAGAATATCGTCCACGACGGCGGCGCCGAGAATGATCTTCGCCTCGCGCGTGTCGACGCGCCGAATGTCGCGCAGGACCCGTGCGGTGATCCCGACGCTAGTGGCCGAGAGCGTGGCGCCGATAAATGCGTGGGCATAAAAACCGTAATCGGGGAGGAACAGCGCGCTCACACCCCAGCCGAGACCGAAAGGCAGCACGACGCCGATCACGGCCACCAGGATGGAGGAAAGCCCCACGCTCATCAGATCGGCCATCCGCGATTCCAGCCCGACCTCGAACAGCAAAAGAATCACTCCCAGCCCCGCGAGCATCTCGATCCCCGGCTCCGCTCTGAGATAACTCAGGAACTGCACGCCCACGAGATCCAGGTTGCCGATCACAATGCCGACGAGCAATTCTCCCAGGACCGCCGGCTGGCCGATGCGCTCCGCGGCCCAGCCGGCAAGCTTGGCCGCCAACAGCAGGACCGCGAGGCCCAACAGGAGGCTGGCCGTTGCATCGTCGTGTCCCTGCGCGCCTAACAACAGCGAACAAAGACCGAGCGCGAGCGCCAAAACTATAAGCTTCGATTTAGCCGTCAACTCGTTTTTCTCCTTCCCCGATTCTCCGATTCTCCCGTTCACTCTTTCTCCGTAATGAGCACCAGCACGCCCGTGTAAGCCAGCAGGTGATTTTTCCCGCCCAGCGGGCCCAACTCGAAACTGCCGAACATGCCGATCAACGGAAAATCCCCCAACGCTTGGTGGATATACGCGCTGTCGATCCCGTCCATGTTGTAGAGCGATCTGCCGCGAGCGCAGCAGTTGAAGTAAAATCCAAAGCCGGGAGTTTTGCCGCCGAGACTCTGCGCCTGGCGCTGCAACATCTGGCCGAGATCTTCGCGCGCGCGCTCGCCGTCGCGCAGCGTGAACACCATCCGCTCCCCTTCAAAGACCTCCTCGCCGACGGCCAGAATTCCTTTTTGCGGATCGAGGCCGGCGATGTTTCGCACGAGATATTCTCCGGCGCCGACGTCGTTCCGCCGCCGGTCCGCCGGCAGACCGACGAAGACATAAGCCAGCGCCCGCTGAAGATTTTCCAGCAACGGGCCTTTGATGACGCGCGCGAAGATTTCAAACGCGGGCCGGTTGTCGATCTCGAAGATGAGATTGCCCTCCGCTTTGGTGATCGTCATCGGCTCGGCGACGGGCCGGCAGCCCTGCGTGATGCCAATCGATGTCGCGAAGGGACCCGAAAGAGCAAAGCCGGAGAGAGCGTTGTTCGCGATCTTGTCGCCGCAAAGCTGGAACGTCATCCCCTGGCTGCCGTTTTCCGAAGAACCTGCGCCGACAAGCGGAACAAAGCCCGCCGCTCCGCCGATCCCGTCAAATAACCGCTGCGGCCTCCCATTGTACGGGTCCGGGAAGGCGACCAGGAGAGATTCTCCCGCAGCGCCGGCTCGCGCGGCATTGCCCAGCTCGGCGCCTATCTGCTCCTCGCGGTCGCGGAGCGGATGAAAAAAAAACGGGCGGGCGTGGAGATTCTCCGAGGCGAGAACCATGACCGCTAGCCCTGCGCTCCCTTCAACTTCCCCTTCGCCGGCGAGGACCCCCGCCGCGCTCGACCCTACCACCTGGTCCGTGCCGGAAACGCGCTGGATCACCGCGGTCAGTGCTTGCCAGTTCGCCAGGTGATCGACCGTGGAAAATATGAGAACAAGATCGGCCCGGCCGATGCCGGCTCGAGCCATCGCCTGCGTCGCAGCCTCCTCGGCGGCCCGCTCCGTGGAGGGGTTGGAGGAGAGTCCGGCGCCAGCGTGAAGCATGGAGGCAATCTAATAGAAACGCCCGATCCGGGTCAAGTTGGCGCGCTATTGCCGTCTCTTTTCACAATCTGCTATAAGGGCGGCCATGCGCGTCGTTCAGATCCCGCTACTCCGGGACAATTATGGCTACCTCGTCGTTTGCGAGGATACGGGCGAGGCGGCGGTGGTGGACCCTTCCGAGGCCGAGCCGGTCCTGCGTTGCGTGGAGCGGGAGAAGGTCGCTCTCAAAGCGATTCTCAACACCCACCACCACAGGGACCATACCGGGGGGAATGACGGCCTTTTGCAGCGGCTGGCGCTGGAGGTTTACGGCCACAAGAACGATCAGGGAAGGATCCCCGGACTGACGCGTCCGGTCGACGACGGCGATCAAGTCAACGTAGGCAAACTCACAGGCCGGGTTTTCTTCATTCCGGGACACACCACAGGCCACGTTGCCTATCTGTTCGACAACAATCTCTTTTGCGGCGACACCCTCTTCACCGCCGGGTGCGGCCGCCTTTTCGAAGGCACTGCAGAACAGATGCACGCCTCGCTCAGAAAGCTCATGGCGCTTCCGAGAGACACGCAGGTGTACTGCGGCCACGAGTACACGGAAAAAAATCTCGAATTCGCCATGACCGTCGAGCCGGGCAATCCGAGAATAGCCGAGAGGCTGAAGAGCGTGCGCTCTTTGAGAGCGCGGGGCCTTCCGACGGTGCCGTCCGCGATGGCCGAGGAAAAAGAGACCAACCCGTTTCTCCGGTGGGACAGCCGGGAGATCCGGGAAAATCTTAGAAAGCAGTTCCCGAATATATCTTTGAGTCCGGTTTCCGTGTTTGCGGAAATCCGCCGGCTCAAGGATCAATTCTGACGAAGGCGCGTCCTCCACGGAGGGAACCATGAATTTCTCGGAACGAACCTACCTCTGGTACGTCGTCCTGATGCGTTTGTGGATCGGCTACTACATGCTGCAGCAAGGAATCAGGAAGTTCCTTCGCGACTCCCCCCACCGTGATTGGTTAAGCCGGGAGATGGGTGAGGCGGCGGCGACGCGCCTGTATCCCTGGTACCACTCCTTTTTGGAAAACGTGGTCGTTCCTCACAGCGTGCTTTTCGGTTATCTCGTGATGTGGGGGGAAATACTGGTCGGGGCCTGTCTCATACTGGGACTACTGACACGCTGGAGCTCGATCGTGGGACTCTTCATGATGGTGAATTATTTCTTCGGGCCCGGCATGGCCAGGGGAGGCGCGACAATGGCGCAGCAGCAGACCTTCAGCGTTGCATTTTTGATGTTCATCCTCTCGAGTCCCGGCAGAACTTTGGGTCTGGACGGCCTTCTGTTTCGAAAAAAGCCGCCGCCGAATAACGGCTAGTGTGCTGTAACACTAAAATCTAGGAGCACCGTCCTGGTTCGACAAAGCCAGTCCTGAGCGACGTCGAAGGGCCCGCCCAGAGCGACGTCGAAGGACGAACGACACGTTTTCACACAGTGTGCCACTCAATTAGGTTCTCTGTCACACTCACTTGGCTGCTGTCTCCAGGCGCCGCCATATCTGCCATTGTTCCTTACCGGCAAACACCGGAACTGAGCTGCGAGGCTGTTCGTCCGCTTCCAGCACGAACCGGTCTTGTAGAAGATCGTTAAGTTCTCCTGGGCCTAAACCGAAGGGTGGTCCACCTTCGCTCGCGTCATAGAGGAAGAAACCGATCAGGAGACTTCCCGGACGGAGCAGCTCGGAGACTCGCGCGCAATAGGCCGGTCGGGAGCGGCGCGGCAGCGAGCACAAGAAGGCCCGTTCATAGATGATGTCAAAGTGGATAATGCCGAAGTCATATTGAAAGAAATCACCAAGACGCACAGTTCGCCGCAACGGCCCTAACGCGCGAGCCGCGGCAGCCACCGCCTCCGGGCTGAAGTCGATGGCGATGACTTCGTACCCAGCCTCGTGGAACGCAACAACCTCGTATGCGGCGCCACAGCCGGGGATCAGCACCCGGCCTCCTCCCGAAGCTCCGGCCAGGTACTTGGCCAACTCGTGGGGAACTCCGCCCGCATCCCATGGGATTCGGCCCTCACGAAATCGAATGTCCCAGAACTCAGGCGCCGACGGATCGTTTGGCGTTGACATTGGAGTCTCTACTGGTGTGGCCTAACGCTAGTGTTTGCCCGCCTGCGGTTTCTTGCGCGTCGCGTACGCTCAAGCGATAGGTTTTGTTGCCTCTATTTACACTGTTTGTAAGTTATAGACGTTTTATTCCAACAGTAAAACTTCGTAGCCAGCTTCTCTATGCGAAAATCGAAGGACCGATTGTTTCCAACGGGGAAAACCTTACGGACTCCTTCTACCCTCAAACGAGTGCCAAAATCATTAGGCGGGGAACCTGAGGGAATAATTTCAAAATCATCAACATGTGCGTCCTCTGACGGTATCACAGAGACGCTCTCATGCCTTGTATGTTCCCATACCTTGCGAATGTTATTGTTTTGAATCGTATAGATGGTATATCCGACGCGATAATAACCGGTTCCCGTAGAGATTTCTTCTACTGCAACCGTTGGTTGTAGAGCTTTCGGGCCGTAAAAAAATTTTAACGTCTGTATACCGCCGGTTGTAACGCCAGATAAGAATCTACCCGCACAGTCGTAAGCTATGAGTGCACCGGAAACCGGCCCTTCCCAATACAATCCCAACCATTGAATCCTGGGTGAAAAAGATTTGTAAGCAATGACGGTAACATCTGAAACGGGTAAATCTTTAATTATCTTTCCTAAGCCTCCCTTGACATCCGGAGACTTGCACTCTTCAGAAAAACCATAGCTGCTTGTGAGCAAGAAAAGTAGAAAAAGTAAGCGTCGCATGTACTCGTAGAACCTAACTATTGACTTTACTGCCAGCTCTTCCCGCAATGTATGCGGTACCTCTGCAATCTGAGAAGAGCAAAATCTAATGAAATATCCATCATTGACTCGCGCTTTGTCAATATCTCTCCCCGACAAACGCTGCCCGTCCGGCGGTGCCACGGCTTTGCGCTTTGCGCGTCATTCCCGTAAAAACGGGAATCCAGAGTCTTTCGCCTGGACTCCCGCTTCCGCGGGAGTGACGACCCTTTTCCTTGCTACCCGAATGCGAGACCAATGCTCAATTGCCGGTGATGGAGTCTACTCTCGCGAAGATCTTTCTGAGCCGGGCAACAACCTTTGCAGGCAACGGAGGTTTTGTGAGCGACTCGATATTTGCTTTCAAATGATCCGCGCTGCCGGTGCCGCTCAGCACGACGTGGACTCCGGGCTCATAGCGGCAGAACCGGTAAGCGGCGTCGACGATGCTCGATGCTTTTCCGTCCTTGAGCAAAAAATCCAACGGATCTTCCGGGTTGCAGGCATCGCGGTCCACCAAGCCTTTTTTCGTCAATTCGGCCCACACCTCTCGCAGCCGCTCGGGCCGGCTCAAAGCTCTGCGGACGGCGAACATCACCAGCGTGCCGACCTTTGCCTTCAAGGTTTTTGCCCAGATTTTATTCCGCGCCGACTGATTCAACAGGTTGAAGCCGGCCATGACAACGTCCCAGTAATCGTCGTCAAGCGCTTGCTGCAGCATTTGATGCGTTGGGTCCTCCACGAACGCCTCGCTGATGGCAATGAAGCGGATCTTGCCCTCCTGACGCATCTTTAAAAAAACAGGGAGCAGTTTCGTCGAGGCGTAGGCATAGTCGTCAGGCTCCACGCCGTGGGCGTGATAGACGTCGATGTAATCGGTCCGTAGGCGCCGAAGGCTCTGCTCCAGGCTTTTTCGGACTTCTCCGGCGGGAGCGCTCGGATCCGCCAGAGGAAATTTCAATTT